>DATEKR010000276.1:0-3551 GCA_035277345.1 Enterobacteriaceae bacterium | reverse complement strand
AAAAAATAAAGCCAACGTGAACTTTTGCGGACCCCGTGGTCCGCATTTTTTTGCATAAAAAAGCCCGGCGTTAAGCCAGGCTCCGTTTTTCCCTCACCCTGGCCCTCTCCCAGAGGGAGAGGGAACCAATCGAGCCCCTCTTCCCGTGGGAGAGGAGTTAGGGTGAGGGCACCAGCCCGCCCCCATCAAACCAGGCGGTTTTTCGCATCCGCAATCGCCTGCGCCACCTGCTTCGGCGACACACCACCTTTGGCCGCACGCTTGTCCAGGCACGACTGCAGCGCCAGAATCGGGTAAACATCCTCCCCGATCACCGCACTGAATTTCTGCAGGTCAGCCAGGGGCAGATCCTCCAGCGGTTTCCCCTGACGGATCGCTTCGACCACCGCTTCACCCACAATATGGTGCGCTTCACGGAACGGTACGCCTTTCGCCACCAGATAATCCGCCAGCTCGGTAGAGTTCGCATAGCCCTGCTGCGCCGCTTCCTGGCAGCGCGGACGTTTCACCTGAATGCCGTCCAGCACCAGCGCGCCCATGTGCAGGCAATCCAGCCAGGTGTCGAGCGCGTCGAACAGCCCTTCTTTGTCTTCCTGCATATCTTTGTTGTACGCCAGCGGCAGCCCTTTCAGGGTCATCATCATGCCGGTCAGCGCGCCCTGCACGCGGCCGCACTTGCCGCGGATCAGCTCCAGCGCATCCGGGTTTTTCTTCTGCGGCATCAGGGAAGAGCCGGAGGTCACGCGGTCAGACAGCTCAACGAAACCGGCTTCACCGGAGTTGAAGAAGATCAGGTCTTCGGCAAAGCGCGAGAGATGCACCATTCCGATGGATGCGTTAGACAGCAGCTCCAGCACATGGTCACGGTCAGAGACGCTGTCCAGGCTGTTACGGGTGGCGGAGGCAAAGCCCAGCCAGCCTGCCAGCTGCTCCCGGTCGATTTCATACGCCGTTCCCGCCAGCGCCCCGCAGCCCAGCGGGCTGACGTCCAGACGCTTAAGGGTATCCTGCAGACGGCTTTCGTCACGCGCCAGCATCTCCACATAGGCCAGACACCAGTGAGCAAAGGTCACGGGCTGCGCGCGCTGCAGGTGGGTATAACCCGGCATCACCGCGTCCTGGTTGTTCTGCGCGGTCTCCACCAGCGCGCTCTGCAATTGACGGTTGGCCGCCAGCAGCTCAGCCACGGTATCTTTACACCACAGCTTGAGATCGGTCGCTACCTGGTCGTTACGGCTACGCCCGGTGTGCAGCTTTTTACCCAGCTGGCCGACTTTGTCGATCAGTTTGCCTTCCACCCAGCTGTGAATGTCTTCGGCATCGCTCTGGAGAATTTGCGCCGGATCCAGACGCACCTCTTCCAGCAGGTTGTTCAGCGCCTCTTCCAGCTGCAGCTGTTCGTCTGCGGTCAGCACGCCAACGGTGACCAACGCTTTGGACCAGGCCACAGAGCCGACAATATCCTGTTCGGCCAGGCGATAGTCGAAACGCAACGAGTCGTTGAACTGTTTGAACCGCTGATCCGCTGCCTGTGTAAAACGCCCACCCCAAAGTGCCATAACATGCTTCCTTTATATCTTTGAATTTCATTGCCCGGTGGCGCTACGCTTACCGGGCCTGCAAAACTGTAAATTGATTACGCCAGAATACGCGTGCCAATTGGCGTGCCGTTAAACAGCGCCGGCAGCTGTTCCGCGTGACGCCAGGAGGCGATATCCACCGGGCGGCCCAGCGTGCGGGCGGCATCCAGCGCCGCGTTCACTTTGACGATCATGCCGTCGGTAATAATGCCCTGGTCGATGAGCTGCTCGGCTTTCGCCGCCGTCATCTCCGCAATGCGCTGGCCCTTGCCGTCCAGAATACCGCTCACGTCGGAGAGCAGGATCAGGTCTGCGCCAAGCGTAGCCGCCAGCGCCGTCGCCGCCTGGTCAGCGTTGACGTTCATCAGCTCGCCCTCTTCGGTCACGCCGATTGAGCTGACGACCGGCAGGAACCCGCCATCCAGCAGAGTGTTAATCAGCTTAGGCGAACCCGGCTGCGCCAGTCCAACGTGGCCGAGCGCTTCGTCGAGCTGGGTCACTTTTACGCTGTCGCCGTCGCCCAGATAAAGGCCCACGGAAGCAATGTGATGCTTCTTCGCCCACGCCAGCAGCGTCTTGTTCGCCGTTCCCGCCAGCGCACCGGTAATGATGTCAATCTGGTCGGCAGGCGTGACGCGCAGGCCGTTTTTCTTGGTCACCGGCAGGTTAAGCCCTTTCATCAGCTCATCCACCACGCAGCCGCCGCCGTGGACGATGACCAGCGGGCGCTGGTGCGACTCACGATAGTTCACCAGCGCGGTAAAAAGACGCTCCAGCGCTTCTTCGCTGTCCAGCAGCACGCCGCCGAGTTTGATAATTAATGGGTTCATCATCACACCTTAAATAAGAGACTGCGCTTCAGGGAAGCCGAAACGAATATTGGCGCACTGCATGGCCTGAGCGGCTGCGCCTTTCAGCAGGTTATCTTCGGCCGCCACCACAATCAGGTGCTCGTCCTGCACGGCAAAGCCGATATCGCAGAACGGCAGACCGACCACGTTTTTCAGCGCCGGGACGCCTTTGTTATACAGACGCACCAGCGGTTTATCCGCATATGCCTGGGTAAAGGCCTCGCTTACCTGGTCTTGAGTAACGCCCGGCTTCAGGCGGCAGGTAATGGTTTCGAGGATCCCGCGCGGGAAGTTACCCAGATGCGGCGTAAAGATGACGTCCGCGCCCAGATGGGTCGTGATTTCAGGATGGTGGCGGTGGTTAAACACGCCGTACGGTTGAAGGCTCACTTCACAGAAGCTATTGGACATTGCAGCCTTGCGGCCCGCACCGCTTACGCCGCTGGTGGCGTTGATCACCGGCCACTGGTTGAGATCCAGCAGGCCCGCATCGATCAGTGGCTTCAGGGAGAGCTGCGCCGCCGTCGGGTAGCAGCCCGGCACGGCGATCAGGTTCGCCTCTTTCAGCCGGTCCGCATTCCACTCCGCCAGGCCGTACACCGCCTGTTCAAGCAGTGCCGGGTGCTGATGAGTGAAACCGTAGTATTTTTCATAGAACGCGGCGTCGTTCACGCGGAATGCACCGGAGAGGTCGAACACCACGCAGCCCGCCGCCAGAAACTGCGGTGCCAGGTCGTGGCTGACCTCGTGCGCGGTGGCTAAAAACACCACGTCCACGCCGTCGGTGAACGCGCTGATATCAGACATTGGCTGCAAAGGCAGATCGACAATACCCCGGAGCTGCGGATGCAATTCAGAGATTAACTTTCCTGCATCATTGCTTTGCGCTGACACGGTCAAAGCGGTTATGGTCATATGAGGATGGCGATTCACGTAGCTTACAAGCTCTGCGCCCGCATAACCGCTAGCGCCTACAATCAGCGTATTCAACATCGGGTTCCTTTATGCTCAACGTTAATGTATTTTTATTCACATTTATTGCATGAATATTGATACTATCACGACCTAAGGTGTGTCAACAATGAAAATGAACTTACCGCCATTTATCGAGATTTACCGC
>DATEKR010000275.1:0-2584 GCA_035277345.1 Enterobacteriaceae bacterium | reverse complement strand
ATGGTTGAAGAGTTTGAAGGGATCGTCATCGATAAAAGCGAGTCTCGCACCGACTGGCTGGCACGCCCGCTGACCACCCGTCAGTGCGACTATGCCGCCGCCGACGTCTGGTATCTGCTACCTATCGCTCACCGCCTGCTGGCCGAAACCGAAGACGCGGGCTGGCTCCCGGCCGCGCTGGACGAGTGTCGCTTAACGATGCTGCGCCGTCAGGAAGTGACCGATCCTATTGATGCCTGGCGCGATATTACCAACGCCTGGCAGCTGCGTCCTCGCCAGCTCGCCTGCCTGCAGTTGCTGGCCGACTGGCGTCTGCGCAAAGCCCGCGACCGCGATATGGCGGTAAACTTTGTGGTACGGGAAGAGCACCTCCTGTCGGTGGCGCGTTACATGCCGGGCAGCCTGGGCGAACTGGACGGAATGGGGCTTTCGGGAAGTGAGATCCGCTTCCACGGCAAAACCCTGCTGAGCCTGGTAGAAAAAGCGCAGGCGTTACCGGAAGAGAGCCTGCCGCAGCCGCTGCAGAACCTGATGGATATGCCGGGCTACCGTAAGGTCTTTAAAGAGATAAAAGCCCTGGTCCAGCAGGTGAGTGAAGAGCAGGGTATCAGCGCGGAAATGCTGGCCTCGCGTCGGCAGATTAACCAGCTGCTGAACGGACACTGGCAGCTCAAGCCGCAGTCACTTCCGCCGGAGCTGATTTCTGGCTGGCGTGGGGAATTGATGGCCGATCGCCTGAAAACGCTGCTTAGCGAATATCCTCGCGGATAAACAATAAAAAAGGCAGAAATGATTCTGCCTTTTCTTTTACCGCTACCTTCCCGCGCTTACTTTGACTCTTCGGCTTCGGGCAGGGTGACGTTAAGTTCCAGAATGGAAATATCGTCGCCTTTCTGCTCCAGCTGCACCGTGACCATCTCCGGGTCAATCTGCACGTATTTGCAGATCACTTCCAGAATATCTCGCTTCAGCTGCGGTAAATAGTGCGGTTCTGCATCGCTACGACGGCGTTCCGCCACGATAATTTGCAGACGCTCTTTCGCAATATTTGCGGTGCTCTTTTTTCTCGAAAGAAAAAAGTCCAGTAATGCCATAACTTATCCTCCGAACAGGCGTTTGAGGAAACCTTTCTTCTCTTCTTCAATGAAGCGGAAAGGACGTTCTTCTCCCAGCAGACGTTCCACCGTATCAGCATAGGCTTTACCGGCGTCGGCTTCCGCATCGAGGATCACCGGCTCGCCCTGGTTAGAGGCGCGAAGGACCGACTGATCTTCCGGAATGACACCGACCAGCTTGATACGCAGGATTTCCAGTACGTCTTCCATACTCAGCATATCGCCTTTATTGACGCGGCCCGGATTGTAGCGCGTCAGCAGCAGATGCTCTTTAATCGGTTCCTGACCATTCTCGGCGCGGCGTGACTTCGATGCCAGAATGCCCAGAATACGGTCTGAATCGCGCACGGACGACACTTCCGGGTTGGTGGTAATGATCGCTTCGTCAGCGAAGTAGAGCGCCATCAGCGCCCCGGTTTCGATACCGGCAGGCGAGTCGCAGACGATAAAGTCGAACTCCATCTTCTTCAGTTCATCCAGCACTTTCTCCACGCCTTCGCGGGTCAGGGCGTCTTTGTCGCGGGTCTGCGAGGCAGGAAGAATAAAGAGGTTCTCAGTACGCTTATCTTTAATCATCGCCTGATTAAGCGTGGCATCGCCCTGAATAACGTTGACGAAGTCATACACCACACGGCGTTCACAGCCCATGATCAGATCGAGGTTACGCAGGCCGATATCGAAATCGATAACGACGGTCTTCTTTCCCTTCTGGGCCAAACCAGTGGCGATGGCCGCGCTGGAGGTAGTCTTGCCAACGCCTCCTTTACCCGAAGTCACAACAATAATGCGTGCCATAGAAATTCCTTGTTAAAAGGGATTAATTTAACGATTGAACAGTCAAAGCGCTCTCTGCCAGACGCAGGCGTGCCGCTTTGCCATAAAATTCGGCCGGGATTTGATCGCTCAGCCAGTATTCTCCGGCGATAGAAACCAGTTCTGCCGCCAGGTGGGTGCTAAAAATCTGGGCGTCTCGCTCGCCGCTTGCGCCTGCCAGCGCGCGTCCACGCATCATACCGTAGACGTGAATATTACCATCCGCAATTAATTCGGCCCCGGCGCTGACGTGACTTGTCACAATCAGATCACAGTTTGGCGCATAAATACGCTGACCGGAACGTACCGGCACATCAATAAGTCGCGTTTTTGTGATGGAGGCAGCAGCGGGAGTCGGATCGGCAGGAGCGGGTTTGACGGCGGACGCAGCACGCGCCGCTTTCTCTTTGCCTTCGGTCAGCAGGGGCAGGCCGGCAGCGTCGATCTCTGCTTTCAGTTCAGCATCTTTACAGCCGCTGACGCCGACCACGCGTAAGCCAGATTCGGCAATCACCCGCTGTAGCTGCGCCCACTTAACCGGGCCCTGCAGGGCACCCACGTTAACCACGACGGGAGCATGCTGTAAAAAAGCCGGAGCCTGGGCGATTTTTTCCGCCAACGCCTGGCGAATAACTTCGGGTTTTGCCTCATGTAAA
>DATEKR010000274.1:0-2614 GCA_035277345.1 Enterobacteriaceae bacterium | reverse complement strand
AATCTCCTTCACCGCGTTGGCGCTGCGTGCCGCCAGAGCGTTGGCGGGGCCCTTAACGTAGCGCTGTTTGACCCCGAGGACCCTTTTGCCGAACGCCGCGAGCTGGACGATACTCAGTTTTCCCTCGACCATTTTCAGCGCAAGCTGCTGCGGCTTCCGGAAACTATGCAGACCGTCGAAGGTAGACGGATGGCCAATGACAGCGCCCGTTTTCTGGTGCAGTTTATGGCCCGCCTGAGCGCGGAGCTTGGCGGGGATTACAGCGGCAGCGATGAGCGGATCGCACAGCGTTTCGCACTGCAGCCTTGACGGCGTAAATTGTGTTACTCTGTCGCCACTTTGTCTGGTCTGGTTAATTGTATGGAAAACTCTTCACTCAGCGCCCCTGAATACCAGATGGCGGAGTCCGTAACGGCCCAAATCCACGCGTTGCTGAACAGGCTACTGGCGATTTATGATGTCAAAACCCTGGTCGGCGGCTTGATTGCCGTGGGTGACAACCACTGGAGTGCGGCGATCCTCAAACGCATGGCGGTCAGCCCGCGTGCCGGTTCACGGGTTAGTGAAAACGAACGCCTGTGGCTGAACAGCCTGCTGCCGCAGCCGCCGGTCCATCATCCGAATTATGCCTTCCGATTTGTCGACCTCTTTGCCGGTATCGGCGGCATTCGTCATGGTTTTGAGGCGATCGGTGGCCAGTGCGTCTTTACCAGCGAATGGAATAAACACGCGGTACGCACCTACAAAGCCAACTGGTACTGCGATCCGCAGGATCACCGTTTTAATGCTGATATTCGTGATATCACCCTGAGCCACAAATCGCAGGTGAGCGATGCCGAGGCGGCGGAGCATATCCGGGGGGCGATCCCTGCGCATGACGTGTTGCTGGCCGGTTTCCCCTGCCAGCCATTCTCACTGGCGGGCGTTTCCAAGAAAAATGCCATGGGCCGCGCCCACGGTTTTGCCTGTGATACTCAGGGCACGCTCTTTTTCGACGTGGTGCGTATTATCGATGCCCGCCGCCCGCCGATTTTTGTGCTGGAGAACGTCAAAAACCTCAAAAGCCACGACGGGGGCAAAACCTTCCGCATCATCATGCAGACCCTTGATGAGCTGGGATACGATGTCTCCGACGCCGGTGATATGGGCCAGGACGATCCAAAAGTTATCGACGGTCGTCACTTCCTGCCCCAGCACCGGGAGCGCATTGTGCTGGTCGGTTTTCGTCGCGACCTGAACCTGCATAACGGTTTTAGCCTGCGTGATATTAGCCAGCATTTCCCCGCCCGGCGGACTTCCCTGGCAGAGCTACTGGAGCCACGGGTCAATGAGAAATTTATCCTGACGCCGGTACTCTGGCACTACTTATATCGCTATGCCAAAAAGCATCAGGCGCGCGGGAACGGCTTTGGCTACGGGCTGGTGGATCCGACGCGTGCGGATTGCGTCACACGCACGCTCTCGGCTCGATACTATAAAGACGGGGCGGAAATTCTGATCGACCGTGGCTGGGATATGGCGCTGGGCGAGAAAGATTTTAACGATCCGCAGAACCAGCTGCACCGGCCGCGACGTCTGACGCCGCGCGAATGTGCGCGACTCATGGGGTTTGAAACGCCTCAGGGCGAAGGCTTCCGCATCCCGGTATCGGACACTCAGGCCTACCGCCAGTTCGGCAATTCGGTGGTAGTGCCGGTCTTTGCTGCGGTGGCGAAGCTGCTGAAATCCCGGATCCTGCAGGCGGTTGCGCTGCGGGAAACAGGCCAGGACATTGGCGGACGTTCACGATAAGGCCACGCGCAGCAAAAATATGCGCGCCATCGGTACCCGCGATACGGCGATTGAAAAACGTCTGGGCGGGTTGCTGACCGGGACAGGGTTTGACTGGCATGCTCAGGATACCACTCTGCCGGGACGACCTGATTTTGTGGTCACAGAGTACCGCTGCGTTATCTTCACCCACGGCTGTTTCTGGCATCATCACGACTGCTATCTGTTTAAGGTGCCGGCCACCCGCACCGACTTCTGGCTGGCGAAGATCGGTAAGAATGTCGAACGTGACCGGCGGGATATCGGCCTGCTGCTACAGCAGGGCTGGCGGGTGCTGATTGTCTGGGAGTGCGCCCTGCGCGGACGCGAAAAAATGTCGGATGAACAACTCGGTGAACGGCTGGAAGAGTGGATCTGCGGCGGCGGTGCTGCCGCGCAGATCGACACTCTGGGTATCCAGCAGTTAGAGGACCCGTCAGGAAATCTTGCTGCTGTCGCACGGCGCGGTGATAACACGCGGTGAGAACAGATATTTTCCGAGGGTAACCAGTACCACGGCGAAAATAATAATCGCCAGCGCCATCCATTCCATGCCTGACAACATTTCGCCCGCAAAGGTGGTGCCCAGCAGCACAGCCACCACCGGGTTGACGTAGGCGTAGCTGGTGGCAATCGCCGGTGTCACATTGCGAATCAGATACATGTAGGCGTTGATGGCAATAATCGAGCCAAAGACGGCCAGGTAACCGACCGCGAGGAAGCCCGACAGCGTGGGCAGGGTGGTCATTTTCTCCCCGGCAATCAGCGAGGCGGCCAGCAGCACAATTCCGGCCGTCAGCATCTC
>DATEKR010000273.1:0-3818 GCA_035277345.1 Enterobacteriaceae bacterium | reverse complement strand
TCGCCTCCTTCACCTCGTGAGAGAAGTCATACTCGCCTTTGCGCGCGTGCCAGCTATTACGGCTGCGGCTAATCAGCGTACGCAGACTCGGGCGCTGCGTCTCAAGGGATTTTTCCAGCCCGTTTGAATCGACGCCGCGATCCGCCAGCAGACGCAGCCACTCGCGCACCAGCGTGGCACGGCCTTTCGGGGAGTGGATACGGTTGCCGCTGATTTTCATCGACGGGCACATAGGGCTTTTTACGTCGAAGTTAAAGCACAGCCCGTTACCGTTACACTCCATCGCCCCTCGCCACTGCTGACGCACCGCGATGGGGATTTGTCGATCCCAGGTCCCGCGTTTGACCGCATCGACCTGCATCATAGGCGCATCGACGCCTGCCGGAGGACAGATCTTGCCGGGGTTAAGGCGGTTATCCGGGTCAAAGGCGGCTTTAATTTTGCGCAACTCAGCGTAGAGCTGCTCGCCAAAGAACGCCGGGCTGTATTCGGCGCGGAACCCCTTACCGTGCTCACCCCACAGCAGGCCGCCGTATTTCGCCGTCAGGGCCACCACGTCGTCGGAGATCTGCTTCATCAGCACCTCCTGCTGCGGATCGCACATATCCAGCGCGGGCCGCACGTGGAGCACCCCGGCGTCAACGTGGCCGAACATGCCGTAGTTCAGGCCGTGGCTGTCCAGCAGCGCCCGAAACTCGACGATATAATCCGCCAGCGACTCGGGCGGAACGCAGGTATCTTCCGCAAAGGGGATCGGTTTGGCCGCGCCTTTGGCGTTGCCCAGCAGGCCAACGGCTTTTTTACGCATCGCATAAATGCGCTCGATACCCGCCAGCTCTTCACACAGCTGCCAGCCGATAATCCCGCCCTGCTCCTGCGCAATTTGCTCATCAAGGCGCAGACAGAGCGCCCGGACCCGGGAATCAATCAGGTCACCATCGTCCCCGGCGAACTCAACGATATTGAGGCCGAGCATGGTTTTATCCGCCACGTCGGTAATCAGCTCGCTGACCGAGTGCCAGACAATATCTTCCCGCGCCAGGTTCAGGACCGTGGAGTCAACGGTCTCTACGGAGAGGGCGTTAGCCTCAACCATAAAAGGCGCGTTGCGCAGGGCCGAGTCGAAGGAGTCATATTTGACGTTGACCAGCCGACGCACTTTCGGTAGCGGGGTGATATCCAGCCGCGCTTCGGTGATAAAGGCCAGCGTCCCCTCTGAGCCGCACAGAATGCGGGTTAAATCGAACCCGGTCATCTCATCATTAAAGACATGCCGCAGATCGTACCCGGTCAGGAAGCGGTTAAGTTTGGGGAATTTATCAATAATCAGCTGACGGTTATCCCGGCAGCTCTCCAGCACGGTGCGATAAATGCGCCCGCTGACGCTTTGCTCTTCGCCGAGGGTTTCCGCCAGCGCCAGCGGCATGGCGCGGGTGTCGAGCATATCGCCACCCAGCAGTACCGCCCGGACGCCCAGCACGTGGTCCGAAGTTTTCCCGTACACCAGCGAACCCTGCCCGGACGCATCGGTATTGATCATCCCGCCAAGCGTCGCCCGGTTACTGGTGGAGAGTTCCGGGGCAAAGAAGTAGCCGTAGGGCTTGAGGTACTGGTTAAGCTGGTCCTTAATCACCCCCGCTTCGACCCGCACCCACCCTTCTTCCGGATTAATTTCGATAATGCGGTTCATATAGCGGGAGAGATCGACCACGATCCCGTGGTTCAGCGCCTGGCCGTTAGTGCCGGTACCGCCGCCGCGAGGGGTAAATACCATTGAAGAAAAGCGCTCCTCCGCCGCCAGCCGACATAACAGGGCGACGTCCGCGGTTGAACGCGGAAACAACACCGCATCGGGGAGAAGTTGATAAATACTGTTGTCGGTCGCCATGGTTAGCCGGTCGGCATAATTCGTGGCGGTATCACCGGTAAAACCTTGTTGCTCCAGCGCCTGCAAAAAATTGAGCACCAGCTGAACGACACCGGGTGCCTGAGAAATTTGTGGGATCATTATCGTGACCTTGTCTGACGGTCTGTGTTGTTGGGTGTTAATCGTTTGCCTGTTGCGTCATTTGTTGTATCACATTTTTTTCTTATCTGCCCGGCAGAATTGGCGGCACGATTTTTCTGTTAAAAACCGCTGGAATAGCTAATCATTAGCCAGAATGAATACCGCGCTGTTGCGTTAACACACAGGAAAGGTGAATCGTTTTATGGGTAATATGAGTCAACCAAGAGATGTGCCACAGATTATGCTGTCGGTACTGTTTTTAGCACTTATGCTGGTCGCCTGCCTGTGGATTGTCTCGCCGTTTGTCCTGGGCTTCGCCTGGGCCGGCACCATCGTTATCGCCACCTGGCCTATTTTACTGCGTCTGCAGCGCCTGCTGTTTGGTCGTCGGTCGCTGGCGGTGCTGGTGATGACGCTGCTGCTATTCCTGCTGTTTATTATCCCGATTGCCCTGCTGGTCAATAGTCTGGTCGATAATAGCGGCCCGGTGATCCACTCCATCTCCTCCGGCGATATGACCCTGCCGGACCTGAACTGGCTGAACAGCATTCCGCTGGTCGGTGAGCGTCTGTACGCGGGCTGGCACAGTCTGCTGGAGATGGGCGGCAGCGCCATTATGGCGAAAGTGCGGCCTTACGTCGGCACCACCACTACCTGGTTTGTCGGTCAGGCGGCGCATATTGGCCGCTTTATGATGCACTGTTCGCTAATGCTGCTGTTCAGCGCGCTGCTCTACTGGCAGGGTGAAAAAGTCGCTTACGGCATCCGCCACTTTGCCAGCCGGCTGGCCGCGAAGCGCGGCGACGCCGCCGTGCTGCTGGCCGCTCAGGCGATCCGCGCCGTGGCGCTGGGCGTGGTGGTCACCGCGCTGGTGCAGGCGGTGCTGGGCGGAATTGGTCTGGCGATCTCCGGCGTGCCTTACGCCACAATTCTGACCGTGGTGATGATTTTCTCCTGCCTGGTGCAGCTGGGTCCGCTGCCGGTGCTGATCCCGTCGATTATCTGGCTCTACTGGAGCGGGGATACCACATGGGGCACGGTGCTGCTGGTGTGGAGCTGCGTGGTGGGCACCATCGATAACTTTATCCGCCCGATGCTGATACGCATGGGCGCCGACCTGCCGATGATCCTTATCCTCTCCGGCGTGATCGGGGGGCTTATCGCCTTCGGCATGATCGGCCTGTTTATCGGCCCGGTGCTGCTGGCCGTCTCCTGGCGTCTGTTTGATGCCTGGGTCAAAGAAGCGCCGGCCCCGGAACGCGATCCAAACCGGGTGCTGGAAGAGATGAGTGAATTCGATCTGAGCGATGACGCCGGAGACAACAAGTAACGCCCCCGGGCGGGAAACCCGCCCAACCCTTAACATTTCTTATCAATCACGGCCTCCTTCCCCCTTCTTCAGCCTCATTAACCGGTTTTAATCCGCAAAATCGTTATAACCCTTTAACTATTGAGACGAATCCGATCGACGCAAAAATAGACCATGCTTACTATTAGCTCACGGTTATAAATCAACATCTTGATTTATAAGCATGGAAATCCCCTGAGTGAAACACGAATTGCTGTGTGTAGTCTTTGCCCATCTCCCACGATGGGCTTTTTTTTATCCATTTTTCGGCCATAAAAAAACCCACCTCCGTTACCGGAGATGGGTCGGTTTAGTTCAGTTCTGCTACTTACGTAATTCCGCCAGGCTCAGCCAGGTCTGCACTACCGTGTCCGGGTTGAGAGAGAGGCTGTCGATGCCCTCTTCCATCAGCCAGGCCGCGAAGTCTTCATGGTCGGACGGACCCTGACCGCAGATACCGAC
>DATEKR010000272.1:0-2452 GCA_035277345.1 Enterobacteriaceae bacterium | reverse complement strand
TGCGCAGGCGTTAGCGACGGCGCCGTTTAGGTTTATTGTTAATCATAACCTCAGGCACCTCGGGTTGCGCTATCGGAAATACCGGCAGCGCATCCAGTAAACGCTTCCCGTAATTTTTGGTCAACAGCCGACGGTCGTAGATCACCACCTCTCCCCGACAGCCGTGGCTGCGGATCAGCCTGCCGACCTGCTGGATCAGGTTAAAGGAGGCGCTGGGCAGGCTCTGGACCTCAAACGGATAGCGGTTAAGACTTTTCAGCCACTCGCCCTCGGTGATCACCACCGGACTGTCGATAGGCGGAAACGCGATTTTGTGGATATGCACCTGGCTGAGCAAATCGCCTTTGAGATCCAGCCCTTCGGCAAAGGATTGCAGGCCGACCAGCACGCTGCGCTCGCCGCTCTCTACGCGCTTACGATGCAGTTCCACCAGCCGATAACGGGGCTGATCCCCCTGTACCAGCAGCAACAGACGCAGGTCGGTGACAAAGGTCAGAAACAACTGCATCGCCCGCTGGCTGGCAAAGAGGACCAGCATCCCCTTGTGTTCTTTGCTTTCGAGCTGCTGACGGAAGAACGCGGCCATTTCGGCGATATGCTTCTCTTCGTGCTCCATCTTTGGCTCGTACTGCATCTTCGGGATAACCAGTTTCCCCTGTTCAACATGGTTGAACGGGGAACCCAGCGCCACAAAGCGGTCTCCGGCTTTCTCGCGCAGGCCGCTCATCTCCTGCAGACGGGAGAAGCTGTTCAGGGAACGCAGAGTGGCCGAGGTCACCACAATATGCGGGACGCTACGCCAGAGCAGCTTTTCCAGCTGATCGCTGACGCGAATGCCCACGCAGTGGAACCAGAGGTGAGTCTGACCTTCGCGCACGTCGCGGGTCGCCCATTTCGATACCGGCGCGCCCGATGCCTGGGCCATCGCTGCCAGACGCCAGAGCTTGCTCTGGGCTTCGAACATACCCAGGGCGCGGTTCATCTGCAGCAGGATCCGGTGCAGACGCACGATATCCTGACTGCCGGTTTTTTCACTGAGATCGCCAATAAAGAGATCCGCGAGGCCGCGCAGCATATCGGTCAACTTTGCCAGCCGCTGGCAGATAGCCATCACCTCATCCGGCAGCTCACCCATGGCAAAACGATATTCTGCCTGCGGGTCCGAGGGCATCAGCAGGTCGAGGATGCGATTCAGGGAGGCGATCAGCTCATACAGCTCTTCGCAGTGGGCGTTGAGCCGCTCAGGCAGAGCCAGCGGCGGCGTGGTTTTCGGCCGGAACTGCTCAAGGCAGGTCGCCACCAGTTTGCTAAAGAGATCGAGCTGCAGGCGATACCAGGGTGCGGTGATCTCCGCGCTCATCTCGAGGGCATCACGCGCCACGTCGGGCAAATGATGACCTTCATCGAGGACCAGCAGCAGGTTTTTCGCTTCCGGCAGCACGGCATCGCTCTCCATCGCCGCCATCACCAGAGCGTGGTTTGCCACCACCACTTCCGCTTCCTGAATTTCACGCCGGGCGACAAAGAACGGGCACTCGCGATACCACATGCAGTTGCGGTTGAGACAGCTGGCCTTATCGGTACTTAACCGACGCCAGAGATCGTCGCTGATGGCTTTATCCGTATGGTCGCGCAGGCCGTCCCATTTATAGCCGTCGAGATCCGCCTTCAGGCTGGCGCAGCGCTGCTGCTCTTCTTTGTTGTTCGCCGTCAGCGCATCGTCGAGAAACGCCAGCAGATCCTGCTGAGCCGGTTCGGTGCTGGCAAGCGCGCTGAGATTGCGCGGACAAACATAGCGCCCGCGACCAAAAGCGGCGGTAAAACGCAGGTCAGGGATGATTTTGCGCAGCAGGGGGAGATCTTTGCTGAAGATTTGATCCTGCAGGGCGACGTTGGCGGTGCTGACCACCAGCGTTTTTTGTTCTTCGCGGGCGATAGCGATACCGGGGATCAGATACGACAGGGTTTTCCCCACGCCGGTCGGGGCTTCGATAGCCAGATGCCGCCCCTCTTCACCGGCCAGAGTTTTCGCCACGTCGGCGATCATCTGCCGCTGCGGTGCACGGGGGATAAAGTCGGGGATCTGTTCCTGTAGCGCCTTATACCAGGCGGCGATTTGCGCCTTCAGCGCCGCGTTAAGAGCCATGGAGAAAACCTGAATACTGTATAAACAGCCACTATTGTGACACTTTTCGACGGGTCGGGATATGCCTTTTTGTCGGCGGGGCGCGGCGCGGTTTCGCAAAGCCGATCACAACTTAAGCATGCGCTCCGGTCGACGCGTTGATCATTGCCTGACCCGGTGCTAGTTTTGAATCGCATCTCGCTTGTTACCGCATCGTCGGGCAAAACCTGAATGCAGACTCAGAGGCTATTTCGGCCCGTTTCTGTATTTATGTTTTGCCCGATTTTGTTTTAAGCAACGACACACTTCCGTTCAGGCTTGTTACTG
>DATEKR010000271.1:0-8395 GCA_035277345.1 Enterobacteriaceae bacterium | reverse complement strand
ACTTCAGGCGAAGAGAATTCGGTGCTTTTTGTCTCTTTTCCAGCGTTTACCTCCAGGTAAATGTCTCTATAGTGTAAGCGTGAAAAAGTCTATGGGATAAGAACGTGGCTAAAACTCTTTTACGCAGCGGCGAGCTGGATGACTATCAGGCCGTTGGCGGCGGTGGTCAGGCGGTTTTCGATTCGGCACTGCAAATTCGTGAAGCGCTGCGTCTGCGCAAACAACAGGCGATTGTCGACTGTCTGGCGATCCCTCAGGTCAATGATGAGGGCGACCGCGTGGACTGGTACGCCCCGATTCCGGGCACCGTCACGTCGTGGAAAGCGGCGGATGAAGACACCCGTTTTCGCGCCCTGCGCTATCTGGAAAGCACGCTCGACAGCGCCGCTTCCCTCAGCCGTAAGTGCATCCAGTCGGACAAAACGGCGCAGCAGCTGTTTGGCTCCCTGCTGGCAAAAGCCCTGCAGTTCCCCGGTGAAAACCACGTATTCCTGGTTGACGGCAAGCCCGTTATCGCCTTCTGGGGCTTCGTGAATCTGAACGAAAGCGCCCGTGAGGATGTCCTCGCCTGCCTGCGTGAGATCGACATTCCTGAACCGATCGTTATTGAAGAAGAACCTGAGATCGTCGAGGAAGAGCCGGTGAAGGTCACCCTTAGCCAGCCGGATGAGCCGCTTATCTCCCCGCCGGTCAGTATCGCACCGGTCGCTGAACCTACGCCACCGCCTGCCGCCCCGCAGCCGGAGCCGGAAGTCATTGCCGAACCGCCCGCCGAGCCAGCTCCTGTCGTCACCCCGACGCCGGAAAAACGCACGCGGCGTATCCCTCTCTGGAGCCTGCCGCTTGCCGCTGTCGTCGTGGCTGCCGCAGCCGCTCCGCTGCTGTGGAACACGTCGTCGCCGTCTGCTGAATCCGCCCCGGTCGCCCAGGCTCCGGTTGAGATGAAAGAGATGATTGCCGACGTTGCAACGACCCCTCCGCTGCCGCAGCTCACGGCCGTTCTGCCGCTGCATCAGGCTGAGTTTGTGGCGCCGCCGAAAAAAGAAGAGCCGAAGAAAGAAGAGCCGGTTGAGATTGCCGTCATTCCAAAAGATGCGCTGGTTATGGAAGCCAATGAAATGAAAGCGGGCACCACTCGCTTCCTCAACGGCGACTGGCGCGTGCTTATCGACGTGAAAGATCCGGTCACCGGTAAAGCTCCGGCCCTGCGCTATCAGATCCAGAATAATAAAGGGACAGCCCGCCTGGTCCAGAGCAGCAAAGTGACCTGCCGCGCCGATATCTATTCCGGCCTGCACAAAACCGGTGAGCTGATGATTAAGAGCCGCAGCAATGCACGCTGCACCGACGGAACACGCTATCCGCTGCCGGAAATTACCTGTAAAGCCGGGACGCACGACGTGGCGGAATGTACCGCCCGCTACGATAGTCAGACCGTGGTTCCGTTGACGTTCAAGAAAACAGGTGCCTGATCCTATGCTGGTAAATCTTTGCGATTACAAACAGAGTGTGACCCTGATCGCCAACAGCGGCGTTCAGTTTCTTGATTTTGGCGTGACCCCGCAGGAGTCGCTCCACAGCGGTCGCTTTGTGCGTAAAACCGCCAACGGCCCGCTGCTGCGTTTAGATTATGATCTGGTCAATGGTCGCTATACGCTGCCGGGCCGCAACGGCAGCCAGCCGGAAGTGGTTAAGCCGGAGAACACCTTTGCCCTGCTCCATTCGCTGGCTATTCTCGACGGCGTCTGGCTGCCGCTGCCTTTCCTGCGCTTTAACCCGCCGCGTACCTTTGTCGAAGGGCCGGATAACTGGGCGCGTGTGCAGATCCGTCGCCTGGCTGAGCCGGACGGCGCGGGCAATAGCCACCGTATTACCATCGCCCTCGATAGCCAGATGACCGATAACTCACCGTCGACGCTGGCCCCGGTGGAAAACGATATCCTCAACGGCACCCGTTTTGCGCTGGCCTGGCGCGATGACGAAGTCTCTGACTTCCTCGATCAGACCTGGATCGACGGCTGGCTGCGTGAAGCCTTTTTAAGCTACACACATCAGCAGGAGAATCGCAGCGAGCGCGAAATTACGCAGTCCCTGCGCAGTTTTGAGTACCAGGGCCACTGGCTGAACGTGCTCACCCTGCTTGGCGAACAGCTGACGGTGCCGGAAGTCAAAATCGTTACCGGAACCCTGAGCACACCAGCGATCCCGGTGGATCTGATCCTCGACGTTGGCAACACCCATACCTGCGGCGTGATTATTGAAGATCACGGCGACGCCAACGACGGTCTGCGCCAGACCGCCGAACTGCAGGTTCGCTCCCTGAGCGAGCCGCAGTATTTAAATGAGCCGCTGTTTACCAGCCGCCTTGAATTCTCCGAAGCCCGCTTCGGCAAGCAGCATTTCTCCGTCGAAAGTGGCCGCGAGGACGCCTTTGTCTGGCCTTCTATCGTTCGCGTCGGCGACGAAGCCCGCAAGCTGGCGATGCAGCGCCTGGGGACCGAAGGAAATAGCGGGATCTCCAGCCCGCGTCGCTATCTGTGGGATGAAACCCCGGTCCTGCAGGACTGGCGTTTTAGCCAGATGAACGCCAAAACCCAGCGCGAACCGCTGGCAACCGCCTTCCCGCTGATGAACCTGATGAACGACGACGGCCAGCCGCTGTTTACCCTGCCGCAGGATGAACGTCTGCCGGTCTTCTCGCCTCAGTACAGCCGCAGCACCCTGATGACCCACATGCTGTGCGAACTGCTGGCACAGGCGCTGGGGCAAATTAACAGCGTTGCCACCCGCCTGCGTCTTGGCTTCCCGGCATCGCCGCGTCAGCTGCGCACCCTGATCCTGACCCTGCCGTCGGCGATGCCGAAGCAGGAGCGTGAAATCTTCCGCCGCCGCATGTTTGAAGCCATCGCCATCGTCTGGAAGGCAATGGGCTGGCATCCTCAGGACGAAGATTTCAGCAACGAGAAGCAGCAGAGTAAAAGCGTGGTGCCGGTTCCGCGTATTCAGATGGAGTGGGATGAAGCCAGCTGCGGTCAGCTGGTGTGGCTCTATAACGAAGCCATTTCTCACTACGCCGGGCAGACGGAAACCTTCTTTGCCTCGCTCGCCCGCCCTGACCGCGAGCCGGAGCCAGGCAGCCGTCCCGGCCGTGCCCTGCGCGTAGCCTCTCTGGATATCGGCGGCGGCACTACCGATATGGCCATCACCCACTATGCGCTGGATGATGGCACCGGCAGCAACGTGAAAATTACCCCGCAGCTGCTGTTCCGCGAAGGCTTTAAGGTCGCGGGCGATGACGTTCTGCTGGATATTATTCAGCGCTGCGTGCTACCTGCCCTGCAAACCCATCTGCAAAAATCGGGGATCACTGATGCGGCAGCCCTGATGGCGACCCTCTTCGGCGACTCCGGGCGTATTGATACCCAGGCCATTCTGCGCCAGCAGACGGCGCTGCAGCTGTTTATGCCGATCGGTCACGCGATTTTGTCCGGCTGGGAACAGAGCGATATCAACGATCCGCTGGCCGGGCTGCACGCCACCTTTGGCGAACTGCTTGAGCAGCTGCCGACCCGCAACGTGATGAACTATCTGACTCAGGCGATTGAACACGCCCTGCCGTCAGGATCGCCGTCGTTTGATGTGCTTGCCGTTCCGCTCCAGGTTAATTTCCGCGAGCTGCATGACGCGATGCTGGCCGGGGAATTCACCCTCGCCTCGCCGCTGCACGCGGTGTGCGAAGCCATTTCCCACTACAGCTGCGATGTCCTGCTGGTGATGGGCCGCCCTGGCTGTCTGCCCGGCGTACAGGCGCTGATTCGCCACCTGCAACCGGTCCCGGTTAACCGCATGATCTGGCTGGATAAATACCAGGTTCATGAATGGTATCCCTTCAGCCAGCAGGGCCGGATCGGCAACCCGAAATCCACCGCCGCCGTGGGCGCGATGCTCTGTAGCCTGGCGCTGGACCTGCGCCTGCCGCGCTTTAACTTTAAGGCCGCCGATATCGGCGCTTACTCGACCGTTCGCTATCTCGGGGTGCTGGATAACGTGGTCAATACCCTGCGCGAAGAGAACGTCTGGTATCACGATATCGACCTCGATAAACCGGGCGCGAAGCTGGATGCCAAACTGCACTTCCCCCTGCGCGGTAATGTGACGCTCGGCTTCCGCCAGCTGGCCAACGCCCGCTGGCCCGCCACGCCGCTCTATACCCTGAGCATTAACTCCCCGGAGCTGGCGAAAGCCATTGCCGGTGATGGCGTGCTTAACGTCCGTCTGTCGCTGACCGGCGGTAAAAAAGCCCAGGGGCCGGAGTCGTTTATTCTCAGCGACGCCTGGCTGCAGGACGGTACCAAAATCGATGCCGATGCCCTGACCTTTAAACTGAATACCCTGGCCGACCGCCGTCACAGCGGCAGCCACTACTGGATCGACAGCGGGAGCGTGTATCTGAAATGAGTACTCTACAAGCATTAATGGCGTGGATTAATAACACGCGCCAGCATGCCCCGCTGCTGGATGATGACGCTGATGCCCTGCTGGCTCGCCTGCAGGCGTTACAGGCCCAGGAAAGCGCGCTGGACGCGGCACAGGAAAGTCCGGCAAGCGTCGGATTATACGGCCACTCTCAGGCGGCGAAGGCCCATCTGCTTGCCGCATTGTGCAGCAGCGGCAACGGACGTATCGAGATCCAACCCGGGGAGAAAACCCTCGACTACTTCACCCATATCAACCCCGGCCACGGTCTGAGCAAAATGGCGCTGCGCTTTACCCGTCGCAGCGAAACCCCGGACGACGCTTTCCCGCTGCGACTGCGTTTACTGTCTGAAGCCGAGCTGGTACAGGTCTTTATCGCTCATGCCCACAGCCAGCCGGACCTGCGCCAGGTCGACCGTTCAGTGATCGAAGCACGACTCTTTACCTGGAAAGCGCTGCGTCAGCCGCAGAGCGTGCCCGGTATCGATGCCGGTGAAGTGGGTGCCATCGCCCGCTTCTGGCGGGATCGGGTTCCGGCCTCCCGCCAGCAAATGGACGACAATCTGTGGTATCAGTTCGCCCAGTTGCTGCCCTCCCTGGATCTCAGCGCCCGTGCCAGCGCCTGGTCTCTGCTGTGGGGCGAGCAGCAGGAGCTGACCCGACAATGGCTGTCGCTGGCGCACACCCTGCATCAAACCGGTAACGCCCGCGAGCTGGCCGCGCCCCTGAGTCTGCTGGTTGATAATTTTGCGCTGCCCGTCGACGGTTTTTTAACCCCGGATATCGAGGTCGAAGGCGAAGTGGTGGTCCATCCGTGGGCCGAGGATCGGCTGCAGAATGCGGTCAGTATCCCGCTGTCCACGCTGGCGCTGCTGACCCGCGAGCTGGTGCTGCCTGCCGTCGATGGGGTCCTGGATAACGTCGATATTATTGATATTCCGACCCCGGCCGCAGAGGACAACCCGCCTCTGTGGCAGAGCAAGTGCCGCTGGCTGCTTGACGGCTATCGCCAGCAGCTCCAGCCCGACGTGATGATGATTTGCAACGCCACCGCCAGCCGCGCGGAAACCGCCGGTGCCGCCAGAACCCTGGTCAACTGGGTGAAAGAGACGCAGTCCGGACAGGAAACGGCTCTGCCAGGGCTGGTTTGGGCCATCACGCCGCACGATGACCGCTTTACCCGTAAGCAGAATCTCGACGAAGCCGTCCAGCAACTGCTGGGCAAGCCCGGCCTGCACTGGGGCACCCTGCAGGCGCTGGATACCAGCAGCCTGCAACGTCTGCTGGAGTGGCTGTCGCAGGCGACCACGCCGACCCTGCGCCAGGGGCGTCTTCAGGCACTGCGCGAGCGTCATCATCAGCAGATCCGGGCGCTGATGCAGCATTACATTGCACCGGCCCAGGAAAAACCGGCCGCGCAGCGGACCAAAGCAGAAGCGCTGGTGCGCGAGCTGCAAAACCAGGCGGCGGGACACGGGGATCTGCTCGAAGGCCTGCAGCCCGATCTGCGGCAGTTTGACGCCCTGTGGCAGGTCCAGCAGCCTCGCGAGGAGAAAGTCAGCGGCCTCTTCAGCCAGTCTATCGATCTCTTCGCCGATGGCGAAAAGGACGCCGACAGCCCGCGACCGCAGAAAGATACCGGTCATCTGGCCCACAGCATGTGGGTCCGGCATCTGCGTCAGTGGAGCCGCCGTGAAGAGAACGCCGAACGGGTACATCTCTCCCCGGCGATGCTGCAGCAGCTGGCTGATTGTCTGATTGTGACCAGCTATCGTCTGGATCTGGCCCGACAGCTTCAACAGGTTATGGAAGGCGATAACGCCTGTGCCGCGCAGTTGCATGCGGCAGTGGGTAACTTTATTGCCTGGCTGGGATATGGTGATATGCCCGCGCAGGAACGCCCTGCGAGCCGCATCCAGAAAGGCAGCGCCATCTTTGTCGCGCCCGTCGCGGCCATCGATACTCGCCTGACCCGGCTCGGTGAACAACCTGTCCATGCGGCGACCCGCTACGTTTACGACTGGCTGGTTGCGCTCTACACCCGTGCTTCAGAGAACGTCGGCTACCAGAATCCGCTGGATATCTCTGCCGCCGCCCGTAAGCAGCTGATCGGTCTGCTTCCCTGAAGGTAACCCCGGCGGCGAGCGCCGTCGGGGTTATTTTCCTACTGCCCCCAGCGGGTATTGTGCTCCCACAGCCGGTTATACCCGGTATCGTTTAGCTTACGATCTGCCGAAGCACTGGCTTTAAACGGCCGGGATGTCGTCGCCGCCGATCCCCACGGCGAGAGGCTATCGTAGCTGCCATCAATCTGGCTGTTCACAATCAGCACCTGGCCGTTGGCTGTATTTCCTGGCAGATAGCCGGTTTTCCCTGCACCCTGATCCCAGGCACGACCCAGCTTCGCCTTAAAGCTGCCCTGATACCCGGCATCGCCGGTAAAGCGGCTATTCCGGACCAGGAAACCGTACGGATTATCCGGCAGCGTATTGGGTGCCAGAACGTAGGCTTCAGCGGATCCACGGCTGGAGACCGTATGGAACTGAACGTTATCAAAGACCACGTTCGCCCGGCCAAAGACATAGTCCACATCGCCTTCGATATAGCTGTTTTTGACATGCACGCGGCTGATACGGTCGGTGACCGCCGCGTTCTTGCGGTTGCTGGTATTGAGATAAACGGTGTCCTGACGGCCAATCAGGCGCACATTTTCCAGCTGGATCCGGTCGCCGTCGGTACGCAGCGCCACGCCCTGATGGGTTCCACCATCTACCGTATCAAGCAGCGTATTGACCACGCTCAGGTTCACCAGCTGCAAATCGCTATTTTGCGCCCACAATACCGCCGCACAGTTGGTTCCTATGGATGCCGTGGTCTTCCCGGCGCACAGGGCATATTGGTACCAGGCTGGATCGCCCTCTTTATACTGCTGCTGGCCGTTAACCAGCTGGCGGTAACGCTCCGGCGTGAACTGAGAATCGAGGGCCAGACCGAGCTGCACCTGCTCCGGCTTATCACCGGTGCCGAACAGGGTCAGCGGCGGTGCGTCATCCGGGATATAAATGGTGCCGGTATAGACGCCCGGTTCAATGGCGATATAGATGCGGGTTTTGCCGTCGCTGGCCGCCAGAGCCGCATTCAGCGCATGCTGCACATTCTGGAATGGTGCATCTGCGCCGCCGACGCGCCAGCGGGTTTCGGTCTGACTCAGGTCGATAGCCGGTGGCTGCCATGGACCCGCGCTTTCGCTCAGTAGCCCACCGCGAGCAAAGTAGTTTTCAACGGTATAGGGTGCGGCTTCCTGCGCGGAGAGGATCGGACGACTCTCAGTGCCAGGCGCGCGATGGCTGGAGAGCTGCGTGGTGCAGCCCTGCAAAACAAACGGCATACAGAGTACAGCGGTTAAACCCAGGGTACGTTTTATTATCATGACTATCTCCATTCACTTCGTTAAACAGAAACAATGGATTGATAATAATGGAATGGTTTTTCAAATAATTACCAGGCGATCACGCTTTAACGCCTGATGACTGAAAGTACGGGGAAAATCACACTTAACTCATTGGTCTGGCGCAAAAAGCGCTTTGCCAAGACGGGCAATCGCCTCGTTGCTCTGCGTCAGGCTTGCCTCCGTTTCGGTAATGTAGATAGCGACAATCATCGGCTTGCCGGTCAGCGGCCACACGACCGCAATAATCGAGCGTGAGCCGTTAGCCCCCGCGCCGGTTTTATCAGCAATCGACCACCCTGCGGGCAGGACGGAGCGCAGCAGTGCATCCGCGACTTTGTCATCCCGCATCCACTGGATCAGCTGACGACGCGAAGGCAATTTTAACGTCTCGCCCAGGGTCAGTTTCTGAAGCGTCTGGCTGACGGCGATGGGCGTCGTGGTATCCCGCTCGTCGCCGGGGATAGCCGA
>DATEKR010000270.1:0-8054 GCA_035277345.1 Enterobacteriaceae bacterium | reverse complement strand
GCATGCTGGCCTTGGCGCGAATACGCGCTTCGAGCTGGGTGATCATGTCGTTGTTATCCAGTCGATCCCGGCGCACGCCGTCTTCATACAGACCGCTTTTCTTATTGCCGCCGGTCACGCCGAGGGTTGATACCAGCGCTTCGCCCGGTCCGTTAACAACGCAGCCGATAATAGAAACATCCATCGGCGTGATGATATCTTCCAGGCGCTGTTCGAGCGCGTTGACCGTCCCGATCACGTCGAACTCCTGACGGGAACAGGTCGGGCAGGCAATAAAGTTGATCCCGCGGGCGCGAATACGCAGGGACTTCAGAATGTCGAAGCCCACTTTGATCTCTTCGACCGGATCCGCCGCCAGGGAGACGCGCAGCGTATCGCCAATGCCCTCAGAGAGCAGTAAACCCAGACCAATCGCCGACTTCACCGATCCGCTGCGTAAGCCACCGGCCTCGGTGATCCCAAGATGCAGCGGCTGATCGATCTTCGCCGCCAGCAGACGATAGGATTCAACGGCAAGGAACACATCCGATGCCTTCACGCTGACCTTGAACTGATCGAAGTTAAGCCTGTCGAGATGATCCACATGACGCATCGCCGATTCGATCAGCGCCTGCGGCGTAGGCTCGCCGTACTTTTCCTGCAGATCTTTTTCCAGCGAACCGGCGTTGACGCCGATACGAATAGGAATATTGTTATCGCGGGCGCAGTCCACCACCTGGCGAATACGCTCTTCGCTGCCGATATTGCCGGGGTTGATGCGCAGACAGTCCACACCGTATTCGGCCACTTTCAGCGCGATACGGTAGTCAAAGTGAATATCCGCAACCAGCGGAACGTCCACCTGCTGTTTGATCAGTTTGAAGGCTTCCGCCGCATCCATGGTGGGAACCGAAACGCGGACGATATCTGCGCCTACGCGCTCCAGCGCTTTGATTTGATTAACCGTTGCAGCCACGTCCGTGGTGCGCGTGTTGGTCATTGACTGTACGGCGATAGGGGCGCCATCGCCAATCGGCACATTGCCAACGTAAATGCGTTTCGACTTTCTACGTTGAACAGGAGCCTGGTTATGCATGAAAACTCTCCCGCGTTACCCGTCTGTTACTGTGCCGCTGATTGTTCGGCATTAAGGGTCAGACGCGCAACCTGGTTATTTCTGATAAAACGACTCAGATCGACAGGTTTACCCTGGAATTGGATCTGTACTGCGGACGGCGCACCAATTTTCAGTCGGTAAGGCGCCTGACCGGCTAAGTTCAGCGTAGCGCCGCTACGTTGCATCCCGCTGAATAACTTTTTTCCGCTGCCGTCGGTCACTTCCAGCCAGCAGTCGGCGGAGAAATTCATCACCAGTGCGTTAGCGTCTGCTGCAGGCGCAGAAACACCGGCATCTGCGGTCGGCAGAGGTGCTTCGGTTGTAGGTGCCGTCGACGCAGGGGCTGCGGTTTCCACGTTCGCCTGCGAAGGTGAAACCACGGTATTGTTCTGGGTGTTTGCCGTTGCCGCAGGGGCTGCGGCTTCAGGTGCCGGCGCTGCCGCCGGAGCCTGCAAAGGGACGCTCACCGCGTTATCGGCTGCAGGTGCTGCAGTGCCGGTATCCAGCGGGACGCTCTGACCTTCGGTGACGGTTTGCTCAGCGGAAGTGTGGTCCGCCATGCTGGTGATCTCTGCCTGCTGCGCTTTGTGGTTTTGCCACCACCATGCGCCGGTCAGGCCGATAACGACGATCAGTACCAGCCAGGTGAAGCTCATTAACCAGCCGTCGCGCTTTTTGCGCTGTTTACCCAACGCATACCCGTGGTTCAGGGTGACTTTCGCCGCTCTGGCCGGAACCTGCTGTTCGATCATCGGCAGCAGTTCTTCTTCAGGGATATGCACCAGACGGGCATAGGAACGGATGTAGCCGCGCAGGAAGGTGCTCGCCAGCTCGTTAGGATTTTTATCCTCTTCGATATCGCGAACGGTGGAAACCTTCAGGCACAGGCGTTCTGCAACGGCCTGTTGGCTTAATCCTAATTGCTCACGGGCATTACGCAGACGAACGCCAGTGGTATGTTTTTCGTGCTGATCGTGGGTGGCTTCTGTATTCATTCGCTACAACTGCTGATACGTGAAAAATTAGGTTCAGGCGCCGGTCTGTCGCACTCCCCACCCGCGCCGGGAAATTCTGTCTGTAACACACAGACGTTCAGTATAACAACGCCCGGGCCACTGATGACAGAACAGCTTAGACGTTTGCCCTAAGCTGCTGTTGTATCGTTACATACTGCCTTAAAGTCGGGTCAAACGCACAGTAATAATTATGACTATCAGTGTGTTTCGCCGAATTATTCAACATCTTTACACGACAGAACGCATTCTGTGCGCCCTGTCGTGTTTTTTTTCATCAAACGGCCTTCACCGCGATAGGCTCACCCTGCGCGCGTTTACGCATAGTACGGCGCGTACGGTCGATAACTTCGCCCGCCAGCTGACCGCAGGCCGCATCGATATCATCGCCACGCGTTTTACGCACGATGGTGGTGAAACCATAGCTCATCAGCACCTTACAGAAACGGTCGATGCGGCTATTGGAGCTACGGCCATACGGCGCGCCCGGGAAGGGGTTCCATGGGATCAGGTTGATCTTGCACGGCGTATCTTTCAGCAGCTCGGCCAGCTCATGCGCATGCTCGGTCCCGTCGTTGACGTGATCCAGCATAACGTACTCGATGGTTACGCGCCCCTGATTGGCGTTGGATTTCCCGATATAGCCGCGCACCGAGTTCAGGAAGGTTTCGATATTGTACTTTTTGTTGATGGGTACAATTTCGTCACGAATCGCATCGTTTGGCGCATGAAGAGAAATCGCCAGCGCCACGTCGATCATGTCACCGAGCTTATCCAGCGCGGGCACAACGCCCGAGGTGGACAGGGTCACGCGACGTTTGGACAAACCAAACCCGAAATCGTCGAGCATGATTTCCATCGCCGGAACCACGTTGGTCAGGTTGAGCAGCGGCTCGCCCATACCCATCATCACCACGTTGGTGATAGGACGCGTACCGGTGACGCGGGCAGCGCCGATGATTTTCGCCGCACGCCACACCTGACCGATAATCTCGGACACGCGCAGGTTACGGTTAAAGCCCTGCTGCGCCGTGGAGCAGAATTTACACTCCAGCGCACAGCCGACCTGGGAGGAGACGCACAGGGTGGCGCGGTCTTCTTCCGGGATATAAACGGTTTCAACGCGCTGATCGCCAACGGCAATGGCCCATTTAATGGTGCCATCGGACGAGCGTTGTTCTTCAACGACTTCCGGAGCGCGGATTTCCGCGACGGCTTTCAGCTTGTTGCGCAGGACTTTGTTGATGTCGGTCATCTCATCAAAGTCATCGCTGCAATAGTGATACATCCACTTCATCACCTGGTCGGCGCGGAAGGGCTTTTCGCCTAAGTCTTTAAAAAACTCGCGCATCTGCTGACGGTTTAAATCCAGCAGGTTAATCTTTTCATCTTTGGTAGCAACCGCCGGGATGGCAGTCTCAGGCGTGACAATCAGTTCAGACATAGTTGTATTCCGGCCTCGTTGTTACACGTTATGGCCCCTGGAGGGTTAAAAAGAAACGCCCCGGTAGCGGTATGCTCATCCGGGGCGTCGCATTGTACAAATTCTGGCGTACAGATGCCACGTCTGCACGCGGCATTGATCAAATAAAAGTGTAAAGCGAATTATCTTGTACGCGGGCAGACTTCATTTTCCGCGAAGAAATAGGCGATTTCACGGGCGGCAGATTCAACGGAATCAGAACCGTGGGTGCCGTTTTCGGTCAGGCTGTCGGCGTAATCGGCACGCAGGGTACCCGCCAGGGCGTTAGCCGGGTTGGTGGCGCCGAGGATTTCACGGTGGCGACGCACGGCATCTTCACCTTCCAGCGCGGTCACAACGATCGGACCGGACGTCATAAACTCGACCAGACCCGCGAAGAACGGCTTACCGTCGTGCTCAGCATAGAAGCCCTGCGCCTGCTCGGCGGTCAGGTGCAGCATTTTTGTTCCGACGATTTTCAGCCCTGCGGTTTCAAAACGCGCAAAAATGCTGCCAACAACGTTTTTGGCAACCGCGTTCGGTTTAATGATGGAGAAAGTACGTTCAATAGCCATTGTGACCTCTGTCTGTTGTTCTGTTATAGCGCTTACGCAGCCTGAATGTGGCGCGGATTATAATGAGCAAAGTGTCCCTTGCCTATGGATGGAGATAACATTTCTTTAAAATAAGACTATTTTTAGCAACATCATCACAATCCAGACAAAAACCCGGTTACTGCACGGTAAAACTCACCGCTACCGTTTGTCCAGCCTCATCCATCACCAGCAGCTGATAATCTCCCGGCCTGTCCAGGGTGACGGTCAGGTTTTGTGCACCGCTGGCGTCAGGCTCGCCGTTGATAAACCACCAGCGCCGCCCTTCCCCGCCGCGTGCCACCAGCGGCAGGGAAACCACATCCTGTCCCGGGAGACGTTTGATCACCGCCCCGTCGCGAATCCCCGAGAGCAGCAACGGAGACGGATCGTGACTCTCCGGCGGCGGGCAGGAGGCCGAAGCGGGAGGCAACCTCGCGCCTGCACGCTCGCCTGCGGGCAGCCAGGGTTCCAGCGGGCGCGGCCACAGCAGGAGCGTGCTTTCCCTCGCGTCGGGGCAATCCGCCGCAACCCGCCACCCCTGTGCATCCAGCCAGAGGGGAAGACGAATACCGTTAATACTCTGCTGCTCCGGGAGCTGTAGCGTCGGCGGCTGACCGCTGTCCAGAATCCAGGTCGCAAGACGACGGCGACAGTTACTGTCCCCCGCTGCCAGGGTCTGTCCGCCTGGCCAGCAAATCGTCGCCCGGCTGACCGACGCCGGACGCGGGTCAACCGGTAGCCCGCTCCGGGCCTGGGAAAGCAGCTGATTGTTCACCTGGTTAAGGACAGGGATGGCACTCGCAAAACCAAACTGCCCGGCAACCGGCGTCCCGTCAGGGCGACCGGTCCAGACGCCGATAACATAGCGGGCGTTGACCCCGATGGCCCAGGCGTCGCGATAGCCGTAGCTGGTACCGGTTTTCCACGCCAGCGGCACCGTTTTGGGCAGCGCATCGTCCGGCAGCGGCTGCGCGCCATTGGCCAGAATACGGCGGATAATCCAGGCCGAGCCGGGCGAGAGCAGCGGACGCTCCACCAGCGCATCCTTCGGCGTCATCCGCAATTTTGCCGCCTTGCCGTGACGCGCCAGCGCGGCGTAAGCCGCCACCAGATCGCTGAGCCTGGCCCCTGCCCCGCCGAGGATCAGAGATAAATTGGGTTCGGCGCCTTCTGGCAGGTAGAGCGGCAGTCCGGCATTGCGTAGCTGTGCCGCAAAGCGTTTTGGCCCATAGGCTTCCAGCACCTGCACGGCGGGCAGATTAAGGGATCGCACCAGCGCGTCGCTCATGCTGACCGGGCCGTGAAAGCCGCTGTCAAAGTTACCCGGGCGGTAATCCCCGGCCAGGCGCGGCACATCCTGCAGGAGCGAGGCCGGATGGATCAGCCCTTCATCCAGCGCCATCCCATAAACAAAGGGTTTGAGAACCGATCCCGGCGAACGAATGGCGTTGACCATATCCACATGGCCAAAGCGGCTGTTGTCGGCAATATCCGCCGAGCCCACCCAGGCCCGGACCGACATATCCTGGTGCTCGACCACCAGGATCGCCAGCGAGCTGCGCGGCGGCAGGCGGCCCTTCCAGTTAAGGGCCAGCTCTTCCAGCTGCCGTTGCAGAGATGCATCGAGGGTGGTGGTGATTTTGTCTCCGGCCTGCCGGTTAGCTATCATGCGCGCAAACAGCGGTGCCAGCTGTGGCATCTGGCGCGGGAACAGCCAGACCGGCTCTTCCTGCGCTTCTTTGACCACCTGCGCCGACCAGACACCCTGGCTCAGCATACGCTCCAGGACTTTATCGCGTGCGGCCTGGGCCCGCGTCGGCCAGCGGTCCGGGCGTAAGCGGCTCGGCGCCTGAGGCAGCACCGCCAGCAGCGCGGCTTCGGCATGGCTGAGCCGGGCCGGGGGTTTTCCGAGCCAGGCCCAGCTGGCCGCCCCAATACCCTGCAGCGTGCCACCGAAAGGCGCGCGATTAAGATACAGAGTGAGGATTTCACGTTTGGAGAGATGCCACTCCAGCTGCAGGGCCCGCCAGAGCTGGCGGATCTTGCCGCCGAAGGTGCGCGGATGGGGATCGAGCAGACGGGCAACCTGCATGGTGAGCGTGCTGCCGCCGGAGATCACTCGCCCGGAGGTCAGATCCTGCCAGGCGGCGCGCAGGATCGAGAGCGGGTTAACGCCAGGATGCTGCCAGAACCAGCGATCTTCATACTGGATCAGCGCCTCAAGGTAGCGCGGTGAAACGTCTTCGATGGTTATCGGATAGCGCCAGACGCCCTGGGCATCGGCAAAGCGCCACAGAGGCGTGCCGTCGCTCGCGACCACTACCCGCGCCCCTTTTACCTCCTGCAGCGGTAGCGGCCAGAGGCGATCGGCAGCCAGCACGGCCAGCCACAGCAGTAAAAGAAACCCCGCCAGCCAGCGCCAGCGGGGTTTTCGCCAGGTCACAAACCGCATCTTACGGCGTAACGATCAGCGGCCCGCTGGCCGCACCGGTCGCCCGCCACTGCGGAACATACATGGATTCAACCTGCGGGACCGGCACCTGATAAGTACCCGGCGTTACGGCACGCGCCAGATAGACCAGCGTCACCGGCTGATAAGCGCTCACCGCGACCGCCGCGACAAAGCGGTCGTCGCGGAATTCGATATGCTGAATATCGGCCTGCTGCATCTGGCTCAGCAACTCCTGGACCGACTGAGCGCTCTCTTCCAGGCTGGCGCTGCTGCTGGCCAGATTCTGGTTTTCCAGCTCCAGCCCGGCAGGCAGGAGATCGACCACCAGCGCATCCGGCACATTCTGTCTGGCTTTCACCAGCAGCCTGACCAGCACCAGCTCGCCGCTGCGCAGGGAAGAGAGAGAAGCCACCCGCCCTTCGCTGTTAAGATACTGACGTTCAATCTCCAGAACGTTGCCTCCCGGCCGTGGCGCGGACTGCGGATAGCCGCTGCTGTCCACGCGCAGCCACACGGGCTTGTTGCCGGTGTTAACGATCTGCAGGTTCGCCAGCTGCTCTGAGGTCAGGTTCCGGGTCTGCGATTTGTCTCCGCTCAGCGCCTGCGCGTCGAGAGAAGTCTGTACCTGCCAGTCGCCCGGCATATCCTGCAGGTTACGACCGGCCAGGAACAGCGCGTTACTTTCCTGAGTGGAGAGCCAGCGCTGACCGTAGGCCAGTTCGGACAAGGTGCCCAGCAGGCTGCTCTGCGTCTCCGGCAAGAGTTTATTCTCTTCCAGCAGGGAGAGCATCAGGGCGTTATCACGAAGGCTGCTGCCGTAATCTGCCATCCAGCGAGAATTGTCATTACGCGAGGTGGTCAGGGCCAGCTGCAGCGCCTGTTCACTGCGCGGCGCGTCGCCCATGGTTTTCAGTGCGATCCCCAGCTGCATCAGCGGCAGACCGGCGCGGGCCTGTCCATGACGCTCCCAGATTTCACGCAGGGCACCCAGCGGCGCTTTCTGCTGACGAGCCAGCACCAGCCCGGCATAGGCCTGGACCGCAAAGCGGCTGGCCTGCGCATCATCGCTGTAGCGAATCGACATCAGACCCGGCTCCTGCAGATAGCGCAGCAGGCGGTTATTGCCTTTATTCAGCGCGTCGGCAGGTACGCTGTAGCCCTGCTCACCGGCACGCACCAGGAAATCCATCACGTAGGCCGTCAGCCAGTACTCTTCCGGACCGCTTTTATCCCACAGGCCAAAACCGCCATCGTCGCGCTGCATCTGCAGCAGGCGTGCGATACCGGTGTCGATGGCCGCCCGGCGTTTCTCGTCCGTATCGCCCACGATACCCAGCGTCCGCAGCTGGGCGGCGTTAGTGTAAAGCGACGGGAACAGGCCACTGGTGGTCTGCTCAAGGCAGCCATAAGGATAGGCTTTCAGCTCGCGGATATA
>DATEKR010000269.1:0-9339 GCA_035277345.1 Enterobacteriaceae bacterium | reverse complement strand
GAAGGGAAAGAAGACGCCATCGGCAATATCGTGCACCAGCATGAGCCGATCCCGGTGACCAACATCGAACCGACGCTGGGCATCGGCGCACCGACAGATAAAGTCTTTATGATCGAGGAAGCCAAACGTCCGGGCGAGTATATGACCGCCTTCGAAGACGAGCACGGCACCTATATCATGAACTCGAAGGATCTGCGGGCTATCGCCCACGTTGAGCGCCTGACCCAGATGGGCGTGCACTCCCTGAAAATCGAAGGCCGGACCAAGTCCTACTACTACTGCGCCCGTACCGCGCAGGTTTACCGCAAGGCCATCGACGATGCTGCCGCCGGTAAACCCTTTGATACGTCGCTGCTGGAGACCCTGGAAGGTCTGGCGCACCGCGGCTATACCGAAGGCTTCCTGCGCCGCCATACCCATGACGATTACCAGAACTACGAGCACGGTTATTCCGTCTCCGAGCGCCAGCAGTTTGTCGGGGAATTTACCGGCGAACGCAACGGCGACCTGGCCGAGGTGGCGGTGAAAAATAAATTCACCCTCGGCGACAGCCTGGAGCTGATGACCCCGCAGGGCAACATCAACTTTGTGCTTGAGCATATGGTCAATGCGAAAGGCGACGCGATGCCGGTTGCCCCCGGTGACGGCCACAGAGTCTGGCTGCCTGTACCCAAGGAAGTGGCGCTGGAATACGCCCTGCTGATGCGTAATTTCGACGGCCAGTCGACGCGTAATCCGCACGCCAGCTAACGGCTGAAGGGACTGTTTTTCGGATTAGGAAGAATCTTAGAATCGGATCACATACCCGCTGAGTGATTACGGATATGATGCTCCCGCTGAAAAACATAACCCATAAATGCCAGCTGTACCAGGAACCACCTCCTTAGCCTGCGTAATCTCCCTTACGCAGGCTTATTTTTTTCTCCCGCCTTTATTCATCCTGTTCTGAAGCGCCCCCCTCGTTCCTGAGATACACTTATCTGCATCTTGATGACGAGGATAGAAAATGGCGACAATCCCCTCCAGCCTGCTGATTTTAAATGGCAAAGGCGCTGATAATACACTGCTACGTGACGCCATTGGCGTGCTGCGCGACGAAGGGATGACGCTGCATGTCCGCGTCACGTGGGAGAAAGGCGACGCGGTTCGCTACGTCGAGGAAGCCAGCCATCTCGGGGTGGATACGGTGATTGCCGGCGGCGGTGACGGCACTATCAATGAGGTGGCAACGGCGCTGGTTGAGCTTAAAGAAGGCCATATTCCGGCCCTGGGGCTGCTGCCGCTGGGTACCGCCAATGATTTCGCCACCAGCGCCGGGATCCCGACCGAGCTGGACAAGGCCCTTCGGCTGGCGATTGTCGGCCACGCGGTTCCGGTGGACATTGCCCGGGTGAATCAACAAACCTGCTTTATCAATATGGCTACCGGGGGCTTTGGCACCCGCATTACCAGCGAGACGCCGGAAAAACTTAAAGCGGCGCTGGGCGGCGTCTCCTATCTTATCCACGGCCTGATGCGACCCGATACTCTTAAGGCCGACCGCTGTGAAATTAACGGGGAGAATTTTCACTGGCAGGGTGACGCCCTGGTGATCGGCATCGGCAACGGACGTCAGGCCGGTGGTGGGCAGCAGCTGTGTCCTGAGGCGTTGATTAACGACGGTCTGCTCCAGCTGCGTATTTTCACCGCCGAAGAGCTGCTTCCGTCGCTGCTCACCACTCTGACGCGCCCGGAAGAGAGCCCGAATGTGATCGACAACGCCTCATCGTGGTTTGAAATCAGTGCCCCGCACGACATTACCTTTAACCTCGACGGGGAACCGCTGAGCGGCCGCCATTTCCGGATTGATATTCTGGCCGAGGCCCTGCGCTGCCGGTTGCCCCCGGGATGCCCGCTGCTACGCTAGGACTTACACAATAATGACGGCACCCGGCTGGTCGATAACAGCCGGTTTTTGCCGTCAATACGCATAATATCGAGGTAAAACGGCTCTCCGGTCTGCAGATAAAACGTCGGCAGTATCGGTGCCAGCCCAGCAGGCACGATGTCCCCCCCCTCGTTGGAGGTGATATTCTGCGAATTCAGAAAGAAGTCGTTGCCATTATGGGTAAAGGTAAACCAGACGCGATGGTTGATCTCCACTGGCTCTGCATTCCCCCGCCTCATCATGCCTGTCAGCAGGGCCACGCCTTTATTGCCGTCAAAGATATAGCGCAGGGTAATATTCGCCCGGCTATTCGGCGCGAAGACCTCCAGGTCACCCCGGCAGTCAAAATGGGAATGCTGCCATCTCTGCCAGAGTTTCAGGGCTCCCCCGGTCAGGATCAGGGCGGCAACCAGCCCCATCAGTAGCCATCTCTGTTTACGTGCCAGCATGCAACGGCTCCTGCAGATAGTAAGAGGTGATGCACTGGTTATCCCGCCACGCGCTGTACTGCTGGCGACAGCGTAGTACCAACATCCGGTGGTAATTGGGGTACAGCGTCAACCAGGTCCAGGGATAGCCTTTACAGTCGAGGCTATCCTGCTGAATAAATTGCTGATGACTGCGGTAATCTGCGGCGTCCGGATTGCCATAAATATGGCATCCACCACGCTGGCTCAGCGGTACAAAATCCTGCAGGCGTGGCTCAAATTCACTGCGCCAGAGCAGGAGGATCCCCAGAAGTCCAGCCACACCGACGCCCGCGAGAAGAGGCCATACGCGACGCTGGCGTTTCTTTTGCTCTGGAATAGCGGACACAACACGTTTAACTGGCACTTCCGGGTCGACAGAGGCGTCAAGGCGAGACTCAATCTCCAGTTCCGATGAAAGTCGGATGCCTACTTTCGGCACGGTAATAATCAGCTCGTCGTTCAGGCCGAATTCTTTAAATGCTCGCCGTAACAATGAGATATTCTGGTAGAAATTATTGTTCGTCACTTGCGTGCCATTATTCAGCCACACCTGCTGGAAGAAATACTCCCGCTCGACGACCTGTCCATGATGCTGTATTAAAAGATGCAAACACTGGGTTGCCGGGTTACTTAAGGTTAGCTGCGCCGAGTCATCCTCTGTCGCCATCAGCAGGTTCCGTCCCGGTATAAAAAGTGTCGTCCTGCCCAATATAAAGCTCTGACTCATCTGATTCCCTGATAGTTGTCATAGTAGAAAGTGGCCATAAAATCATCCCATCTGCACCATACATATATTGCTTTTTTTCATTCCTCACACCAATCACACAATTGTAAGAATTTTCTCAAAAAACGAAACCTTTATTTTCTTAACAGGAAAACCCGCAGATAAATTAAGAAAAAAGAGCAGTATTTCTCTACCTTTTAACAAAAACGCAATATGCACTATTAATATGTATCAATAAAAAAATTAAGATTGAATGCGCAAATAAAAAGGGTCTATGGCACTGTACCATAGACCCTTTGAATAAAAACATTAACAATCCTGACTAATAGACGGCGACTTCCCTCGCCATTTCACGACTATATTGCTGACTGGCATTGACCAGCATGCGGGTATAGTCCGTTTGTGCTTCGCCGTTAACCAGGGCATCAACGGTCAGCGTTTCAAGGATTTTACCGTACTGCATCACCGCTACCGTCTGGCAGAGATGCGCGATCACGCCCAGGTCATGGGTCACCATCAGATAGGTCAGCTTCGCCTCCTGCTGCAATTCCGCCAACAGGTTGAGAATTTCCGCCTGCACCGACACATCCAGCGCCGAGGTGGGCTCATCCAGCAGCAGCACCTGCGGCTCCAGAATCAGCGCTCTGGCGATAGCCACGCGCTGGCGCTGTCCACCGGAGAGCTGGTGGGGATAACGGTCACGGAAAGCGCGGTTCAGGCCAACCTTATCCAGCAACGTATTGATGCGCCTGTCGCGATCGTTCATGCCGTGGATCTGCAGCGGCTCCTCCAGAATATCGCCGATGGTATGACGCGGGTGCAGAGAACCGTAAGGATCCTGGAAGACCATCTGCACCATTCTGCAGCGCCCGTGGCCGATACTGTGTTCAAGCGGCTTACCGTCGATAGCCAGCTCGCCCTGCCAGTGGGTGAACAGGCCAGCCAGGCATTTGAGCACCGTGGTTTTCCCGGAGCCGGACTCGCCGACCAGACCGTAAATTTCCCCGGCGGCGACGCTGAAATTAACGTCGCACAGCACCTGATTACGCTTCTCGCCCTCGCCAAATTCCAGATTCAGATGACGAACATCAATCATAGTCTTCATGATTCAGACTCCTTATTCGCCGAGCCAGCTGCTCTGACGCTGCATGACGGGCAGCACCGGGCGGCGATGGTGGATATCCGGCAGGGCGTTAATCAGCCCCTGGGTATAGGGATGCTGCGCATTATCGAGATCGCGGGCGGCAATAGACTCCACCACTCTTCCGGCGTACATCACCAGCACACGGTCGCAGAAGCTGCGCACCAGGTTAATATCGTGGCTGATAAAAATCAGCCCCAGCCCGCGGGACTGAACCAGATCGTCGAGCAGGCCAAGCACCTGCAGGCGCACCGAGACATCCAGGGCCGAGGTCGGTTCATCGGCAATCACCAGTTCAGGGTCGGTGATCAGCATCATGGCGATCATAATGCGCTGCCCCTGCCCGCCGGAGATTTCATGCGGATAAAGATCGTAGACCCGCTCCGGCTGGCGGATACGCACCACGTCCAGCATCTCCAGCACTTTGGCTTTCGCCTCGGCCTTTTTCCCCGGATGATGCGTCAGCCAGGCCTCGGCGATCTGGTCCCCGACGCACACCACCGGATTCAGGGAGTATTTCGGGTCCTGCATAATCATCGAAATACGCTTGCCGCGAATACCGCGCATCTCTGCTTCGCTGACGCTGCGCAGATCCACATCGCCAAACTGCATGCGCTCGGCGGTGATCCGCGCTTTTGCCGGGTGCAGGCGCAGTAATGCCCTGCCCACCGTCGATTTACCGGAGCCGGATTCGCCGACAATGGCCAGCTTCTCACGACCCAGTTCAAAGGAGACGCCGCGAACCGCATTGGTGACCGCGCCGCCGTTAATAAAGTCAACGTGGAGGTTACGCACGTCGAGCAGTGGCGAATTATTCGCTGCGAGGATCGAGGATGTCACGTAAGCCGTCTCCTAAGAAGTTGAACGCCAGGCTGTTGATCAGGATCGCCAGCCCCGGAATGGTCACTACCCACCAGCACTCCATCATGTAGGTACGACCGCTGGAAATCATCGCCCCCCACTCCGGCTCCGGCGGCTGCGCGCCGAGACCAAGGAAGCCGAGCCCGGCGGCGGTCAGAATGATGCCCGCCATATTCATGGTGATACGAATAATCACCGACGGCAGACAGAGCGGCACCACGTGACGCCAGAGTACGCGGACCGACGACGCGCCCTGCAGACGCACGGCAGAGATAAAATCGGCCTGGCGCAGAGAGAGGGTTTCAGCCCTGGCAAGACGCGCGATCGGCGGCCAGGCGGTCAGCGTGATGGCGATAACCACATGCTCCAGCCCCGGGCCCAGCGCGGCCACAAAGGCCAGCGCCAGGACCAGGCTCGGGAAGGAGATAAAGATGTCGGTCACGCGCATCAGAACCATATCGACTTTGCCGCCAAAGTAACCGGCACAGACACCAAGCAGCAGCCCCATGGGTCCGACGGTGAGCGACACCAGTAGCACGATATACAGAGTAATGCGTGAACCGTAGACAAGGCGGCTAAAAATATCCCGGCCAAACTCGTCGGTGCCGAACCAGTGCGTCGCGTTCGGCGGCAGCAGCGCGCTGTCGAGGTCCTGCACCAGCGGGTTGTAGGGCGCAATCCACGGTGCAAAGATGGCCACAATAAGCAGCAGCAGAATAATGCAGCCGCCGATGGCGGTCAGCGGGTTACGCGCCATTTTCCCGACAAAACCGGTTATCCGGCCTGCAGTACGCTGCAGGCGCTGACGTCCTTCGGCATTGCCACGCGGCGGTGAATCCAGAGAAACGGTCATGATTTGGTCCTCGGATCAAAGAATTGATACAGCATGTCGGAGAGCAGGTTGAGCATCACAAAGATCAGCCCCACCAGCAACACGCAGCCCATCACCGCATTCATATCGCCCAGCAGCAGACTGCTGGTCAGATAGGAGCCGAAGCCGGGCCAGGCGAAGACCGTCTCAATCAGAACCGCCCCTTCCAGCAGAGAGCCGTAGGCCAGTGCCACCACCGTTAACAGCTGCACCAGGATATTGCGAAACGCGTGGTTCCAGATAACCTGACGCTCGCTCAGCCCTTTCACCCTGGCGGTGATAATGAATTCCTGGGAGAGCTGGGCCAGCATAAAGCTGCGGGTCATACGGCTGATATAGGCCAGCGAGTGGAAGCCCAGCAGCGACGCAGGCAGCACCAGATGGTTAATCGCGTTCCAGAAGACCTGGCTGTTACCGGCCAGCAGCGCATCGACGGTCATCAGACCGGTACGGCGCGGCACCAGGCCATCGAGGCCCAGATCCAGCCGCCCTGCACCGCCCACCCAACCAAGCCAGGCGTAAAACAGCAGCAGGCCCATCATCCCGACCCAGAAAATCGGCGTCGAATAGCCGGCCAGGCTGATAATACGCACGATATAGTCGGTGATGCTGTTACGCCTCGCCGCCGCCAGCACCCCTAACGGGATACCCAGACCAGCACCGACGATAATCGCCATCGTCGCCAGTTCGAGGGTTGCCGGGAAGACGCGAATAATATCGTCCATCACCGGCTTACCGGTCAGCAGGGCATTGCCCAGATCGCCGTGCAGCAGGTTGGTAAAGTAGATCCCGAACTGGGTCGCCAGGGATTTATCGAATCCCAGCTGCTGATAGACCTGCTGATAGGTGCTCTGGTCCGCATCCGGGCCGACGATCGCCAGCACCGGATCAATGGGCATAACGCGACCGATAAAGAAGGTCAGCAGCAGCAGGCCGAACAGGGTCACTATCACCTGGGTCAGACGTTTAGAGAGCCGCCGGGCACGGGAGCCGGGCGCAAGAATTGCCATACTCATCCTTTGCCTCCTTGAGCGTCAGCCGGGGCTTTCTCGACTTCACGCAGGAAGGTGGTGGCGGAAGGATGCGACTGGAAGTGTTTCACTTCATTACGCACCACCACCGAATCCACCATTTGCGAGAGCGGGATCAGGGCCGGAATCAACGCGTCATAGCGGGTCTGGATCGCCTGGTACTCGGCGATCTGCTTCTGCGGATCGCGCTCCAGCAGCGCGCTGTCGATCATTGTATTAAGTTGTTTGTCGTAAAACGCTGTGCGCCAGCCCTGGAAATTGGTCAGGCGCGCCTCATCGCTGTTGTCCGGGTTATAGACCAGGGCGCGAAGGCTGGAATGCGGATGCGGCTCCATACCGCTACCGCCGCGTCCCACCAGCATGTCGAATTTACGCTCGCGCATAGCGCCGTAAATCTGGTTGCCGGTACCGGTGATAATTTTGGCGTTGATCCCCGCCTGCATCAGCGTTGACTGTACGGCGATGGCGATATTCAGGAACGGCTGGTCCGCCAGCACCCGCAGAGTGGTATCAAACCCGTCGGGATATCCGGCCTCGGCCAGCAGCTTTTTAGCGTGGGCAATATCCAGTCGGTAGCCTGGATCCGGCAGTGTAGACGGCATCCCGGCTTTGATCGGCCGCTGGTGCAGCACCCCGTAGCCCGGCATCAGGGCTTTGTTAATCCCCTGATAGTCGATCAGATAGCGCACCGCTTCGCGCACCTTCGGATTAGAGAAGTGATCCTCCTTCATGCTCATCGCCACGTAGTAGACCGTGCCCTTCTGCACCGCCTCAACGGTCAGGTCCGGGTCTTTACGCAGGGCGTTGATATCCGATACCGCCATATTGTTAGCGACGTCGAGGTCGCCTTTGGCAATCATCAGACGCAGGGTCTGTGACTCCTGGAAGTGACGCAGCACGACCCGGCTCATTTTCGCCTCGCCGCGCCAGTAGTCCGGGTTACGCTTCATGCGCAGCACGTCTTTGGCCTGCCAGGTTTCGAGCATAAAGGGACCGGAACCGGCTTCGTTAGTCGTCAGCCAGTGGTTGCCCCAGTCGTTATTACGCTCGTGGGTTTTGACCGTTTTGCTGTCGAGCACGCCAAGGTTGCCCAGCGCGCCCAGGGAGTAGATCACCAGTTGCGGGTCATTGGCTTTCGGCAGGGTAAGCTGCACGGTGTGATCGTCGAGGGCTTTGATCTGCCCGTCGATATTCTTTTTGCTGAAGCCGTAGGATTTCCAGACCGAGGCCTGGGCCAGGTTGAGGTGCAGCAGGCGACGCATGGACCACACCACATCTTCCGCGCTGAGCGGGTTGCCGGAGTGGAACTTCACATCGTCGCGCAGATGGAAGGTAATGCTCTTTCCGTCCGGGCTGATGTCCCAGCTTTTCGCCAGGGCGGGTTTAACGTTAGTCAGCTGATTAGGATCCAGCTCGACCAGCGAATCATAGAGATTCACCACAATGCCGACCACTTCATTCCCGGTCATTGCCGCCGGGTCGAGGGTCAGCAGGTTGTTCATGTTCATGCCGATGATGAGCTGATCGGGCGGCGTTTTTGCGTACGCCGCCCCGCTCCCCATCATCAGCGAGAGCGCGAGTAAGCACGCTCCGGCGAGGGAGGTTTTTTTCATCTGTGTATACCGCCTGTAGGGGTAGAAGTTTTTTTATATGTCAGTCGTGGCTGACGGTATTGGCTTCGATATACGCAAAATTAATGTCTTCCCCGAGTCCCGGGCGCTGTGGCATAGGCACATAGCCGTCCTTGTCCATCGGGTCGACAATACTGTTGAGGTAGGCAGCAGGCTCGTCGTAGTCGAGGAACGGGTGCAGCAGGCCGCGCTCGTACCAGCGGCAGTTACGGATAGCCCCAATCACCGCCAGGCTGGCCGCGCCGTTACCGTGCACTTCGCAGTCCATGCCGAAGGACTCTGCCAGGTTGGCGACTTTGAGGGTCGGTGAGATCCCGCCGACGCCGTTGGAACCGGCTCGCAGAATGTCGCAGGCTCCCGCTTTCACCCAGTCGGCGCGGCTGTGATGCTTACCACCGAGGCTTTCCGGCCCGATAATTGGAATGCTGAGGTTCTCTGCAAGCCAGGCGTAGGAGGACATGCTCTCCTCTTCCATTGGCTCTTCAAACCAGGCGAAATCAAGTTTTTCCAGCTCTTTACCGATATAGAGCGCTTCGGTGCGGCTGTACCAGTGATAGCCGTCGATCATCAGATCGATATCCGGGCCAACGGCTTCACGCACGGCGGCACAGGCTTTGACGTCCATTTTCGGGTTCGGGGCGAAGGAGACCGGCGGCATCCAGGTATGCAGCTTGATGGCTTTA
>DATEKR010000268.1:0-38555 GCA_035277345.1 Enterobacteriaceae bacterium | reverse complement strand
TCGCCCAGTTTTTGCTTCGCCTCTTCGCTAAAACGCCCGCTGGAAAAAGCCGCCGCGCCGATTGCTCGCTCCTGCCCGGCATACTCTTTCCCCTGCATAAAGCTGAACATGGCGATAAGCAGCCGGGAAATGCCCGGCTCGGCGGCGGTGTCGGAGAGTTCGAAGACCAGCGCCATCAGATGGCGTATAGCATCGTTAAAAAAGGCCATCGCCTGCGGCAAAGGCAGCGCGCGCTGGCGGATCTGCTGGCGCACTGAGGGCAACAGGCTGAGGGCATAGACCACGCTCGCCGCGTGGCTGAACAGGCGGCTGGCCTGCGGCAGTTCGGCTGTCTGGCTTTCAAGGCGGGCCAGCTGCGCCATCAGCGGTGCCTGCGCCTTTTCCACCTCCGCTTCGCGCAGCGCCAGCTCGCCGCTGAACTGCGCGTCGACGGCACAGAGGAACATATTGGACGTACCGCGCTCGCGCTGGAGCATATGCACCAGCTGGCTGATACTGCCGACCAGCTCCCCACTTTGCAGCAGAGCACGCAGGCCGTTCAGCTCGCACTGGCGGGAGGCCAGCAGAAATCGGATGGTGGTGGCAGAGTTAGCGATCATAGGCATGCTCCCGGTCAGTCATGGGATAAGCAATGCAAAGGGCGGGCCAGAACCCGATCCTGGCCTCAGGATGGGCTCTGCCCGTCGATTCTGTGCTACAATTGGGAAAATTTTATACTCAACAGTTTTTCACTGTTAAATCAGAGACATCCTGCTATGCAACCACTCGTCACGTCAGGGGCAATCAAAGAGACGCTCTCCGTTTTTGATTTTGACGGCACCCTGACCCGACACGATAGTTTTATTCCCTTTCTGCGCTATGCGTTTGGGCCCCGGGTATTTACCCGAAAACTGCTGCGCATGACGCTGCCGACCCTGAAGTGTCTGCGGCGGAAATTAACCCGGGATGAGCTGAAAGAGGTGCTGATCACCACCTTTCTGACCGGGGTTGAAGAGGACTGGATCCGCCAGAAAGCCGAGGTGTTTTGCCAGCGTAAATGGGGCAAACTGATGCGCCCGCAGGGATTACTTTCGGTGGCACAGGAAGTGGCTTCCGGCGCGACTGTGACCATTTGCTCCGCCTCACCGGCAATGGTTCTGCTGCCCTTTGCTCAGCGGCTGGGCATTAAGCTTATCGGCACGGAGCTGGAGTCTGAAAATGGCATCCTGACGGGGCGAATTTCCGGGCATAACTGCCGCTGTATTCAGAAAATCGAGCGGCTTGAGGCAGAGTATGGCTCGCTGACCGCGTACCATCTGCGCGCCTGGGGTGATTCCCGTGGCGATCATGAACTGCTTGCCGCCGCCAATGATCCCCACTGGCGCTATTTCCATCCGGCGTGGGCAAGACGCAAGACGCCGCGTATCGAACCGCTCTCCATACGATAAAAAAACGCGCCGCAAGGCGCGTTATTCGCATTACAGGATACGCTGGCGGACCGCCTCGTCATGCCACTCTTTGAACTCCTCAAGCAGCTGATCGTATAGCCTGTCGTCTTTGACCGTGGCGAAGTCGTCCATGGCAAAAAAGTGCGTGTTATCCAGACGGCGATCGGTGAAATCATCGAGATTTTTGAGAATCCCGTAATTTGACCCGCCCAGCCCGACAAACTTCCAGAAAATGGGGTAGTTGGCCGAACGTCGGATCGCCTCTTTGATCGCCCGCGTTTTGCTGATCCCGCCGTCGGTGATAAAGACGATATAGACCGGAAGCTTGCTGTCGCGGAAGTGGTCGACGATCTCCTCCATGACCGGCGGCTCATTGTTGGTGCCGCCCAGCCCGGGGAGGATCTCCCACATGGAGCGTTTGCCCTCGCCGCGAATGGCATGAATATAGCCATCGAGATTATCCAGGGTTACGTCACGGTATTTCTTGTGGCGCTCGGCAAAGCCCCAGACGTCCATGGTGCCGTCGTCGTCAAACTGGGTCGCCAGGACTGCGATCCGGTCCAGCACGGACTGCACATGGCCTTTTTTGAACTCTGCGGTCATTGAACCGGAGGCATCCAGCACAAAGGCCACGCTGGCCTGGATAGTATCGAGCTTGTGCTTCGCCAGGCTGACGGTCGCGGTTTTCGCCAGGCTAACCAGCCTCGGCGCTTTCGCCTCCAGCTTTTTCTCCAGCGAGATCCGGCTGACCGCCGCAGGCGGCGTTGCGTCCGAAGCCGGAGCCACATCCACCCCGTAGCCGATAGCCAGCGGCTCAAGGCCGCCGTTAAAGCCCTGCCCCAGCGCACGAATTTTCCAGTTGCCCTGGTGGCGATAGACTTCGGCCAGCACGACCGCTTTTTCACTGCGGCCATGGACCTCCAGCGTAAAGTCCGCCGTGCCCACCACGGACAGCGCCAGCTGGCTCAGGCCGCTGATGGTGTCAGCGCCGTCAATCACCAGGGTCACGGCAATTTTTTGCACCGCGGAAGGAATGCGATCCAGCGCGAGATGAACCGAAGCCTGCTGTCCGCCCGGTGAGAGCGTGACGCCCCCTTCTGGCGACGCTAGGTTATTGAAAAAGATAAAGTCGGCATCGCCTCTCACCTTACCCTGCTCATTGAGCAGGAACACGCAGGTGTCCAGCTCGCCGCGAAAGCCGGGGCTGGCCGGATAATTGAGGTTAAGCGTGACGGCTGACGCCGTGAGAGGAATGTTTTGTCCCGGTTGTAATTGCATGTTCGCTTTCCTTATCGCTTCGCTTTCAACGAGGCATTTTTACCCAGGCTAATCCAGACTTTCTACTCTACCGAACGCTATTTTCACTTTCTGAATAGAGTAACTTTAACCCTTAGTAAAAACGATTTTAAATCATTCTTCCCGAACAACCTAAACAAATTAAACCATCTATTCTTACCCATGTAATTTAGTTTTATTAAATCCGGGCAGTAATACTTACTCATTATAAAAATACCTTGATCATCATCAACAACGTTATTTTTCAATGTAAACCACTGGCATTTTAAAACAAGTTTATAGAAATCACTCCACTTCTCTTTGGTTGCTACAACTGCGCCACCAATAATAAATGAACGATTGTTGATCATACAATCAAAAACCCGGTCCAGGGTTGTGGCACGCAACCCCCGTTTAATGGTAAACATGTTTACTTTATTCTTATTAAACGGGTAATTCCATTGCGATAAACCGGCTGTTACGGATGGCGTACGGCAATAGCCAAAATCAACCCAGGCTACCATCTCATTGCTTACGAGTTGTGCATCTATTGCTTTTTTAACAAAATACGATTTTAGGTTACAAACCAAAACATAATCGGCAGACCAATACTCCGGATTTTGTAATTGTCGCTTTTCGAGCCTGTTTCTAAAATCATCGCTCTTCTGAATCTTATCAATTTTATTTCTAATATGCTTGAATTTATGCTTAAATTCAAAAGCAATGACCGTTGTCCGTTTTCCTTTTCTTATTTCTTCAACCCTGGATTTGAGATCGCTGGATGTGAATATAACCATTTCATTATCCAGAGCCGCCAGATTCTTAAAATACTCGAGGTAAGTGTCGGATGCTCTCTCTAGATAGGGAGAAAACCCCTTGTCGCTTGTCCAGCTCCCACGGCCAATATCAAAAAATGCCGTAACAATAGTAATCGATGAATCCATATTTCTTTACGCCCTGCCAATGATCTATCGGCTAATCTTACCAATCATCTCATACGACAGAAAGTCTTTACAGCAGTCGCTGACGTCTAACCCATCGTGACTTATGATCATTGGTTAAATGATGCTCTTCATGTATGGAGATGTCCGTTAGTGGATCTCCCGAGTCCTTTAATAAAAAAACCCCGGCGACCTGGCCGGGGTTGTGCGCGCGTTAACGAATTAAACGTTCACGCCGTGCTGGGCTGCCAGCGCGGACAGGCCGCCTGCGAAGCCCTGGCCAACAGCCTTGAATTTCCATTCTGCACCGTGGCGGTACAGCTCACCGAAGATCATCGCCGTTTCGGTAGAGGCGTCTTCAGACAGGTCGAAACGGGCAATTTCAGCGCCGGTATCGTTGTTGTAAACGCGCATGAAGCTGTTGCTTACCATGCCGAAGTTCTGCTTACGGGCTTCAGCATCATAGATGGTGACAGCGAAAACCAGTTTTTTGACGTCAGCAGAGACTTTGCCCAGCTCGATTTTGACCTGCTCGTCATCACCGTCGCCTTCACCGGTACGGTTATCGCCCTGGTGCTCAACGGCGCCGTCGGTGCTCACTTTATTGTTGAAGAAAATAAAATGCGCGTCGGACAGCACTTTGCCTTCGTCGCCAACGAGGAATACGGACGCATCCAGGTCAAATCCCTGGCCATCAGTCACACGTGCATCCCAGCCAAGGCCTACCATGGCGATATTCATGGTCGGTGCTTCTTTGGTCAGGGATACATTACCGCCTTTTACGAGAGAAACTGCCATTTCTAGCTCCTGCTATGTGTTGATGTTAGGGCTGACAGCGCAGCCCTCAGTTAAGACGTTGTCCGTCAGGACGCGTTAATACCGTACTGCGCACACACGGAAGCCAGGCCACCTGCATAACCCTGGCCTACCGCGCGGAATTTCCACTCGCCGGCGTTGCGATAGAGCTCACCGAACAGCATTGCCGTTTCGGTAGAAGCATCTTCGGTCAGATCGTAGCGCGCAACTTCGCTCTGGTTGTCATCGTTAACCAGACGAATAAATGCGCCAGATACCTGGCCGAAGCTCTGACGGCGAGTCTGAGCGTCATGGATGGTGACAACGAAAATGATTTTGTCTACGTCAGCCGGGATCGCATCCAGTTTGATTTTCAGGGATTCATCATCCCCGTCGCCTTCACCGGTACGGTTGTCACCGGTGTGCGTTACTGAACCATCGGTCGATTTCAGGTTGTTGTAGAAAATAAAATCGGCATCACCACGAACCTTTCCATTCGCTGCCAGCAGGAACGCTGAGGCATCAAGGTCAAAGTCCTGGCCGTCAGTGGAACGGGCATCCCAACCCAGCCCAACCAGAACATTTTTCATTGTCGGCGCAGCTTTACTCAGGGATACGTTGCCGCCTTTGGAAAGAGAAACACTCATAAATTTAACCTCTTACGTTAATATCAGATTTGTCGTCAGGCATCCGGAGACTGACCGTCCTTTTCTTCAGCATCGGGTTTTTCCGGGAACATCACGCTCGCGATGATACCCACTGCCAGCACACCCAGTACGACGTAAAGGCTGGTCGTGGCCTCGATACTGTACCCATGGTGCCAGATATGGTCCGTTGCGTTCAATCCAAGCTTAACAGCAATGAAGAACAGCAGGACGATAACGGCTTTTTCCAGATGCGCCAGGTACTGTTTCAGCCCCTCAAGCACAAAGTAGAGGGTACGCAGACCGAGGATAGCAAACATCATGGCGCTATAGACAATCAGCGGTTCACGGCTGACGGCAATAATGGCTGGTACGGAGTCAAACGCAAACATGACATCCGAGAGTTCAACGACCGCCACACAGAGCATCAGCGGGGTGGCATACAGGGCCGCTTTCTTACCGCGCCCGATAGTCACATCGCTGTTTTCCGGTTTTGCCAGTTCTTCATCCACTTCTTTCTGGGTCAGCAGGAAGGCATGGCCTTTCAGTTTCGGCCAGATAGGGAAGACACGCTTAACCATGCGGTAGGCAAGATGCTGGGAGTAATCCTCGATCTCGTCGTTATCATCACCGCTTCTCAGCATCATGACCGCCGTCCAGGCCACAATAATGGCAAAGACAACTTCAACGTATGGCCCCAGGCTCAGCAGGCTGGTACCGATGGCAACGAAGATGCCCCTGAAGACGATCGCACCGATAATCCCCCAGTAGAGGACGCGGTGACGAAAACGGTCAGGCACGGCAAACCACGAGAAGATAGCCATCATGACGAACAGGTTATCGACGGAGAGCACTTTCTCCAGGGCATAACCGGTCACGAAGAGGCTGGCAACTTCAGCGCCGTGGTGGATATACAGGAACCCGGCAAACGCCATCGCGATCAGTACCCAGAAAATGGACCACATTGCGGCGCTTTTCAGGGAGATTGGCTTGTCATTGCGGTGCATAAACAAGTCAATAAAGATGGCACCGACAGACAGCGCAATAAACACGATGACTGTTTCAGCCGGAAAACCAATGTGTGTTGAAACCATAGCTAACCCTTAAAGGATGATTATCAGAGACCAAATTCAGCCGGCTCAAAACCAAGAGCGGTGGCGATTTCACGAACGGCTTTTTGCTCATCCTGGTCGAAGTTGCCGTCGCTTTTGGCGACCGCAATGCCCACGCGTAGCGCAAGCTGAGCAGCTTCAGGCTGATCTTTCAGCGCCAGGATGTATTTCATGGTTTCGCCTTTGCCGATCTCCAGATCAAAGTCGAAACTTGAAACCAGTTTATTAAAGAATTCGATAACCTCGGTGGTTTCGAAAACTTTCAGCTCGTCAGAGGCACGCAGGAAACCAATCATTTTCTGCTTCTCTTCGGCGCTCACGCCGTCGCTGGAGACAGCGATACGGGCGCAGACAGCCACGGTGCCCTGCATAAACTTTTTGTTTTTGAAACGGCCAACCTGACGGGTCAGCTCATCGCGACCGGTATTAATCGCACTTTTAACTTTGTTAAAGAAACTCATGTGTAAACCCTCAGTGACTGTCTTACTTAGAACCTGATGACCAGCGAAAGCCCCAGCCAAACGCCCGATCCATTTCGGACTGGCCTTTAAAGTACTGGTTAATGCGTTCGACTTTGATTGATCCGTTTTCATTCACCAGGCGAGCAATCGCGCACAGGGTGCGTTTGTTGTCGCCCTCTGTCAGACGCGTTTCAATCGGCGGCTGCTCCGGAACGTGAATAGTGACCACGCCGTCGGTTTTATCCCAGCTTGGCGCACCTTCATAGATGAAAGCGTAGATCAGAATCTGACGCAGGTGTTTCCACTGCTGGCCGTTGACGTGCAGCCATTCGCCATCGGAGACATCGCCGGTCCGGTCATCGCCCTGTAGCTGGACAAAAGGCTCGTCGCGATAATTACCAAAGGTATTTCCCAGCGCCTGGATAACGCCTTTGCTGCCGTCCTGAAGTTCGACGAACGCCCCGAGGTCCAGATCGATACCTTTCGAGCCAAACAGGCCGCGCAGACCTTTGGCGGCGGTGTCGCGATGCCAGTTGAGGTTAATGCGGATTTCACCGAAGTTATCGCGTTTGGTCAGGCTGATCGCCGGCTTCTCTTTGGTCAGAGAAACCTTGCTCAGACTGACTCTGTCGGCGGCAGGTGCCGGCGGCGGCGTCACAACGGGCGGCGTCGGGGCCGGTTCATCGGCGATATTGACGCCAAAATGTTCTGCCAGCGGCTGGAGGCCGCCGTTAAAACCCTGGGCGACAAAGCGGAACTTCCACTCGCCGTTACGACGATAGAGTTCACCCAGAATCAGGGCGGCTTCCTGACGGCCGGAGAGGTCGACGTTGCCGCTCACGAGCGCGCTCGCGCCCTGCAGAACGTCAATCGTCAGATTGCGCAGCCCGGAGACGGTCTGTCCCCCGTCGCAGGTCACCGTAAAGGCGATTTTCTCGACGTCAGGCTTCAGGCGATTTAACGCCACCGTAAAGGTGCTGTTATTCCCTTCACTGGTAAGGGTCACGGTGCTGTCGTTGTTGTTCGGCTGTCCGTAGAAGACCATGTCGGCGTCGCCCTGCACTTTTCCGTTCTGGAAGAGGCGGAAGGCGGAAGCATCAACCGGGCCACCGGATGTCACGCGAACGGTCAGTTCCTGGGCCGGAACCGGGGCGTTGCCCCCTGCAGTCAGATTCATTATTTCACCACCGTCGCAACGATATCCGCGTGCATGTCGTCAATGGTACGACCGCGGCAGGCAAAGCCGTGCGCCGTGAAATCCCAGTTACCGTTATTGCGGCGCAGCGAGGCGATCACGATCCCGGTATGGGAACCCTGTTCGGTCAGTTTGTAACGTGCCAGCTCTTTGTTGCTCTGATCGACCACGCGGCAGAACGCGTTATCGACATCGTTGAACGTCTGCCCACGGAAGCTGTTCACGGTGAAGGCCAGGTACTCGACCTGCGCCGGAAGCTTGCCCAGATCGACACGGATGACTTCGTCATCACCGTCACCTTCGCCGGTCAGGTTATCACCGCTGTGGATCACAGAGCCGCAGCGAGACTTCAGCGCCTGGAACCAGATGGTGTCGATTTTTTTACCGGTGCTGTCCATTAACACGCAGCCAGCATCGAGATCGATAGAGTCGTTGCCGCCAAACAAACCGCCAAAGAGTCCTTTCTTCTTGATCGGGTCCCATCCGAGCCCGAACTGCAGCTGGCTGAGAGAAGGGGATTGTTTGCTGAGTGATACCGTCTGGTTTTTGCTTAACGAAACCATATTTACTTTCCTTTAAATGGTATTGGCTGAGACAACGCGAATGACGTTCATTCATTTGCAAAAAATCATATCATGATGAAGTTCTCTGACAAGCCAAATTTTGGTGGTTTTTTATCTCGCCCATTTTTTGCACCGTTTTTCACGTAAAAAACAAAACATAACAAATTGAAATATATGAAATAAGTAAAAACAAATTTATTTTGATACGTCTCTCGCAGAAAAGGTTTTAAATCATAACATGATTGACATGACCTATGGACATTCATAGACTCACCGGACTGTCTTATTGGGCTCATCTCATCAGGTAATCGTAAAGGGCATGAAAAAAAACATTTGGCTTATGGAAGGCTTATCGTCTCAGCGGGATATCATTCTTGGCATTAAGTCCTTCTCAAAAAAAAATCAGACTGACATCGCCATTTTTGCTTCCCACCGCCACGAGAGAAACGAAATCCTCTCCGTCGCGGATCGCGCTTTGATTGAACCTCAGGATGCCGAAGACCGCCTTGCCTTTATCCTCAGCACCGTGTCGCAGTGGGGGATCGATGCTATCCATACCGGGCGTAACTGCGACTGGTTTGAGGCGCATCGTGCGCAAATTGAAGCCAGCGGAGCCTCGCTAACTACCGGCTCCTCAGACCCGGAGCATTTCGCGCTCGCCGATGACAAAGTGAGCTTCGCCGAACTGATGGCGAAAAACGGCCTTCCCGTGGTGCCCTCTGTCCGCATCAATGATATTGAGACGCTACAGGCCCGGATTGAAAACTCGCCCTTTGCCAGCGAGCCGCTTTGCGTCAAGCCCGTTACCGGCATTTATGGCATGGGTTTTTGGCGTTTTGATGACAGCGTCTCCCCGATGGCGGTGTTTAATCATCCCGAGCAGCGTCGTGTCCATCCGCAGCACTATTTAACGGCGCTGACCGGGGCGGAAACCTTTGCGCCGCTGGTGTTGATGCCCTGGCTGCCCGGCCCGGAATACTCCGTGGATATCCTGGCAGAGAACGGCAAGGTGCTGGCTGCGGTCGGACGCCGTAAAGAAGGGGCACTGCAGTATCTGGTCAATGAGGGTGAAGCCTTCCGCTTAGCCTGCGCCTGCGCGGAACTGATGCAGGCCGACGGTCTGGTCAACGTCCAGACCCGCAATGATTCCAGCGGCAAGCCACTCCTGCTGGAGATCAATATGCGTCCGTCCGGCGGGATCGGCTACACGCTGCACAGCGGCGTCAATTTACCGGGCATGTTTGCCGCCCGTCGGCTGGGGCTGCTCCAGGCTGAAGAGGTCACGGCGATGGCGAAGCGCGATTTTAAACCCGCCATCGTCAGGTCGATAACGGATGTTATCAACTACTCGCCGACGTTAACCAACCGACTGAATTAAGGAAGCGGAACATGTCTAACAAGACGGGCGGTACTGTTTATCGCCAGACCCTGTCCTGCGGCACTATCCAGGTTGAGGGCACCGAGGGCGATTATCCCCTCGACCAGCTGTTCGATATCGCAGAGCGCCGCAATCCTAAGCGCGCCTTTCTGTTTGTCAGCAAGGTTCTGGGTCGACATATTCCCGTCCCGCCCTCGGTGATGCGCCAGGCGTATCGCCAGCTTGCCGGGCAGTTTGCGCAGGATCTCGTCGGCCCGGTGCTGGTGATCGGCATGGCCGAAACCGCAGTCGGTCTGGGTGCGGGCGTCTTTGACACCTTAGGTCATCAGGACGCGGTCTACCTGACCTCGACCCGGCATCCCGTAGACGGTGAGCTGCTCTGCGAGTTTAAAGAAGAGCATAGCCACGCTACCGATCACTTAATTTATCTCCCGGATTCGCTGGAAAAGCGTCGGCGGGTGCATGACGCGCGCACGCTGGTGCTGGTGGACGATGAAGCCACCACCGGAAACACCTTTATCAATCTGCTGTCCGCCCTGCGTGCCAGCGGTGCGCTGGAGAAGCTGGAGCGGGTGGTGGCAGTCACGCTGACGGACTGGAGCGGCGACGCGCTGCGCCAGCGCTGTCCGTTGCCGGTCGAGAGCCTCTCGCTGGTCAAAGGCCGCTGGCAGTGGGATGCCGATCCGCACGCGCCGCTGCCGGTGATGCCGGCGGTGAATGTGACCTCGCGTGGGTCGGTCCCGATTGTCGGCAGACAGTCGTGGGGAAGACTGGGCATGATCGACGCGAGTCGGGATCTGGGACGACATATCACGGTGTCTGCCGGAGAAAAAGTGCTGGTGCTTGGCAGCGGCGAGTTTGTCTGGGAACCCTTCCTGCTGGCAGAGCGCCTTGAGGCGCAGGGCGCGACGGTGCTGTATAGTTCGACAACGCGCTCCCCGATTGCCACCGGGTTTGCCATCCAGTCCGCGATTGCCTTTACCGATAACTACGGCCTGGGCATTCCTAACTTTGTCTATAACGTTGCCCACCAGCAGTTCGATCGTATTCTGCTGTGTACGGAGACCCCCGCCAGCAGCTGGGACACGCTTTTACTGAACGCCCTGGCGAAGGTTGCGCCAGCCGTGGAGATCGTCACCTATGAATAAGCCCGTTGTTTTAAGCGATCTCGACGACACGCTCTTTCAGACCCGCCGAAAAATGGTCGATGAGCTGGCGCTGGAGCCTTTTCGCACCGGCGCGCTGGACAGAAGCCTGTCACCGCGCAGCTTTATGACCGAAGAGCAGTCCATGCTGGTGGACTGGCTGCTGGAGCAGGCCGAGCTGATCCCCGTCACGGCGCGCGGCACGGAAGAGATCAGCCGGGTGCAGATCCCGTTTCGCTCCTGGGCGATTGCCACCCACGGTGCCGTGATCCTCAACCCGCAGGGCGAGGCGGATGAAGAGTGGAAAGCGCTGATGCTGCAGCGCCTGGCTCCCTACGGCGAAACGCTGACGACCATGCAGCAGCGCATCACCGATATCATGGCCGAGCGGGGCATCAACGCCTGGGCGCGTATCAACTACGAGTATGGCGATGTCCCGGTCTATCTGGTGATGAAGCACCGTGACAGCACGAAGATTGACGAGCTCTATGCCATTGCCGATGAGATTGAACAGATCTTCCCCGGCGAACGTTTTTATATTCACCGTAACAGTAACAACGTGGCCTGGCTTCCGCACCCCGTTGAAAAAGGGCTGGCCGTGACCTGGCTGCTGGATAAACTGCGGGCAGAGCGCGGCGTATTCCCGGTTATCGGCCTCGGCGATAGCTTAAGCGATCACCGGTTTATGAAGCTGTGTAGCTGGTTCGGGATCCCCCGTCAGAGTCAGTTTGCCGAGGCCATTTCCCGCCGCGTTTTTGGAGAAGAATAATGGAAAATCTGATCCCCTTCTCAGGCTCCTACCTGCCTGAAGATGTACATTTTTTACTCACCCCGATCGCCATGGAAATGACGCCGGTCGAGCTGAAAGAAGAATTGATCCAGTCCGGGCGCAAGCACTACTCGGATATGTTAAGCCAGGAGCCTGCGCCGACCCAATGGCACCTTGACGTGTTTGCTAGCGCCCTGGAAACGGGTGCCGCCCGCCTCGCACGCGAAGTGTTACAGCTTGCGCGGGAGCTGGCCTTCCGCGCGGGCGACGAGCCCGTCGTCCTGACAAGCCTGGTCCGGGCTGGCGTCCCGCTGGGCGTAATGCTGCACCAGGCGCTGCGGGCGATGGGAAAACGCTCATACCATTACGGGATCAGTATTATTCGCGATCGGGGTATCGACACCGCCGCGCTGGAGTGGATTGAGGCCCGGCACGGCACAGCGGGCATCGTTTTTGTCGACGGGTGGACCGGAAAAGGCGCCATTACCGGCGAACTGATCCGTGCGCTTAACGGCCGCGAAGGCTACCCCGAGCAGCCGCGTCTGGTGGTGCTGGCCGATCCCTGCGGATGCGCCTGGCTTGCCGCCAGCGATGACGACTGGCTTATTCCCTTTGGCATTATGGGAGCACCAGTGTCCGGCCTGATCTCGCGCTCCGTGTGGACCGCAGAAGGGCTGCACGGCTGCGTCGTGTGCGATCACCTCAGCGAATATGAATGCAGCCGTATGCTGGTCGATACCGTTGCCCGCTGCCGCGAAGCGATCGCGCAAACGGAGATCGCTCCGCTGGCCTGGCACGCCGAAGGGAATGCCCGTCTGTGGCAGCTCAGTCGGGAGGTCATTACCCGCCTCGCCGAACGCTATAATGTAGACAGCATCAACCGAATTAAACCGGGGATCGCTGAGGCGACGCGTGCCGTGCTGCGCCGGGTGCCCGATCATGTCTTTGTCCGCGCTATCGATGACCCGGACGTCGCGCTGCTGGTCGGTCTGGCCCGCGATAAAGGCATTACCGTCACCGAGCTGGGCAACGACATCGGTCAGTACAGGGCCGTTACTATCATAAAGAAGGTGCTTTAATGGATAATCGACGTTCGCCCTGGAATCTGGGCGCCACCCTTTATATGCCTGCCACGCGCGACGATATCGGTGACGCGATCCTCGAGGGGAAAATCCCCGGCTTACGCTCGCTGGTGATCTGCCTGGAAGATGCCGTCAACGAGGACGATATTCCTCAGGCGCTGCAAAATCTGACGCAGCTGCTGCAGGTGCTGAATGCGGCCAAAGCCGCAGGCACAAACCACGACTGGCCGCTGGTCTTTATTCGCCCCCGGCATCCGGAGATGGGGCAATGGCTGACCCGCCACCTGGATCTGAGCGCGGTAGACGGCCTGGTGCTGCCTAAATTTACCCTCGCCTCGCTGCCGGTGTGGTGGGAGATGCTGGAAAATACGCATCTCTGTATGATGCCCACGCTTGAAACAGAAGATGTCTTCGACGTCACGCAGATGCGCGAGCTCGCCGTTACGCTGGTCGATCATCCCTGCCATGAACGCATCATCGCCCTGCGCATTGGCGGTAACGATCTGATGAACGTCGTTTCGCTGCGCCGTCCGCGCAATCTGACCCTGTATGACAGCCCGATGGGCTACGTGATTAAAATGCTGGTGTCAGTTTTCGCCTCACGCAATTTTGCCCTGACGGCACCGGTCTGCGAGCATATTGACGATCACGCGGTGATGGCCCGCGAGCTGGCGCTGGATATGGCCCACGGACTTGTCGGCAAAACGGCGATTCATCCGGGACAGATTGACGTGATTGAACAGGCGCTGATGGTCTCGCCCGGCGAGCATTCTGATGCCCTGCGCATTCTGAACTCCACCCAGGCCGTCTTTAAATCTCAGGGCGCGATGTGCGAACCGGCCACCCATCGCCGCTGGGCTGCGGGGATCCTGGAACGCGCCCGCGTCTACGGCCTGACGACGGGACAAAAACCCGACGGCATCAGGCTCATGTCCATGCTGCAACAAAAATAAGGCGCGATCCTAAGGTCATACCGGGGAGATTATCCTCTGGTTTAACGTTGATTTAGCTAAGATTGAGGATCGGTGTGTCAGGATGTTCGGCCGTACGGCACCGTATTCATAAAGAGAAGTTCAGGATTCATGTCCCGATGTTGAACCACTGACCCTAATGCAGGCTTTCACTCACTATGCAACTAAACACCAGGCAGACACGCATCTTTACGCTCGCCAACCTTCTCGGCACGGGAAAACCCGTGGCGGCAAACGAGATTATCGCCACGCTGGCATGCTCGGAGCCGACGCTGACCCGCGCCCTGAAGGAGCTTCGGGACGCCTATTCGGCGGAGATCAAATACAGTAAGGCGACACACTCCTATCATCTGGTGAACCCCGGACAGCTGGATAAAAAAACGCTGCGCCGGATGACCGAGGCGCTGGCGCTTAACGCCGAGCTGAAAAGCAGCGATTCGGGTTTCCGGGTCGTTCTCGATAAAGAGATGAAAACCGCCGTGTCGCTTTCGCTGCGGATGCGCGTACTGCGGAAAATCGACAAGTTGGCCGAGCTGATGGGCTCCTCCCGCAGCGAGGCGGTGGAAAAGATCGCGCTCAGGGCTATCGACGATCTGATTCTGGAGTACAAACGCAAAAAATAACGACTGATGCTGCCACCCGGGAAAGGAAGACTCGGGTTCCCCGCGATATATCGGCGACTTAAGCCAAACAGAACTATCCCCCCGCTTAACATTCTCCATTTTTACTGTGAAATACCCCAGAATCCGGCAAATACAACGAAATTTTGCAGGGGAATAATGTCGCCAGAAGCGATATATTCAACGCAGACTTTTTTTTGTTCAGGACTCTTCGCCGCCGCGCTCAACAATTTAAAGGAGCTATTGATGAGACGACTACCCGTATATCTCCTTCTGGATACCTCAGGCTCAATGCATGGCGAGCCGATTGAAGCCGTCAAGAACGGCGTCCAGACGCTGCTGACCACGCTCAAACAGGATCCGTACGCGCTCGAAACAGCCTGGATATCGGTGATCACCTTTGATTCGAGCGCCCGCCAAGCCGTTCCGTTAACGGACCTGCTCAGCTTCCAGCTTCCGGCACTCACGGCCAGCGGTACCACCGCGCTGGGCGACGCCCTCGCATTAACCGCCAGCAGCATTGAACAGGAAGTCCAGAAAACGACCGCCGATACCAAAGGCGACTGGCGTCCGCTCGTTTTCCTGATGACCGATGGCTCTCCGACCGACGACTGGCGCAAGGGCCTGAGCGCGTTCAAAGCGGCCCGGACCGGGGTTGTGGTGGCCTGCGCCGCCGGACACACGGCGGATACCAGCGTGCTGAAAGAGATAACCGAAATCGTTCTGCAACTCGATACCGCGGACAGCTCATCCATTAAAGCCTTCTTTAAATGGGTTTCCGCCAGCGTTTCTGTTGGCAGCCAGAAAGTGGAGTCGGGCAAAAAAGAGGTGATTGGCCTCGACGATCTTCCGCCGCCACCGCCTGAAGTTAACGTAGTTTTATAATCAAACTGATCATTAAGGGGATGTTATGTCAGTCAGCCTGAGTAAAGGACAAGGCGTTAGCCTGCGCAAAAACGAACACGATCTGTCATCGGTCACCATTGGCCTCGGATGGGATATCAGGGAAGAGAAAAAAGGATTTCTCGGCAGCCTGCTCGGCAAAAAAGAGGAAGAGTACGATCTGGATGTCGTGGCCTTCCTGTGTAATGCCGAAGGGAAAGTGACCGATTTAGGCAGCGTGGAAAATGGCAAACCGACGCTCGTTAACGGCGATATTATTTTCTTTAATAGCCAGCGACATAAATCTGGCGAGATCTGGCTGACTGGCGATAACCGTACCGGCGCGGGCGATGGTGACGATGAGCAAATTATCGTTCAGCTGAACTCCCTCGATGCGAAATATGAAAAAATCGTTTTCATCGTGCAGATCTACAACGGCGAGCGCCTGAATCAAAACTTTGGCAAAGTACAGAACGCCTTTATTCGCGCCGTCGATGCCAAAAACGTCGAGATGGCCCGTTTCGATCTCTCCGGCGGCCCGGCGTTTGCTAACCAGTGCTCAATGGTCTTTGCCGAGCTGGTCAGGGAGTCTGGCGGCTGGAAACTTAACGCTATCGGCGAGCCGTCCCAGTCGGATTCCTTCGTAACCCATCTCAGGAACTACCTGTAATGCGCCGGTTACCCGTCTACCTGCTGATTGACACGTCGGGTTCAATGCGCGGCGAATCGATCCACGCCGTGAACGTGGGCGTTCAGGCGATGCTGAGCGCGCTGCGCCAGGATCCCTATGCGCTGGAAAGCGTGCATATCTCGATCATCACCTTTGATAACTCGGCCAAAGAGCATAGCCCGCTGACGGCGCTGGAAGATTTCCAGTTTACCGATATCGTCGTTCCCAGCGCCGGTGGCACCTTTACCGGTGCGGCGCTGGAGTGCCTGATCGCCTGCGTGGACCGCGATATCCAGCGTTCCGATGGCGATCAGAAAGGTGACTGGCGTCCCCTGGTGTTCCTGATGACCGACGGCACGCCTTCCGATTCCATGGCCTACGGTGAGGCCGTCAGCGAAGTGAAAAAACGCGCTTTCGGCTCCATCATCGCCTGTGCGGTCGGACCCAAGGCGGGGCATGAGCATCTGAAGCAGCTGACGGATAAAGTGGTGGCCCTGGAGACGCTGGACTCAACTGCCTTCTCCGGTTTCTTCAAATGGGTTTCCGCAAGCGTCGCGTCAGGCAGCAGCAGTGCAGGCGTCAATGCGGGTACCGATACGCTGCCTCCTCCTCCTCCCGAGATCCAGCTGGTACTTTAATCCGGTGCATAAGGAAAGGCAGAGCCCGCTCACGGCTTTGCCTTTTCTGCACCGCTGCCCGATGCTTAATAACACTTTTGCCTGACGAGGTTTTCTGATGAGAAGGCTGCCCGTATTCTTCGTTCTGGACTGCTCCGAGTCCATGATTGGCGATAACCTGAAAAAAATGAACGACGGTCTGCAGATGATCGTCAGCGATCTGCGCAAAGATCCGCACGCGTTAGAAACCGCCTGGGTGTCCGTTATCGCCTTCGCCGGTATCGCCAGAACCATTGTTCCCCTGCATGAGATCGTCTCTTTCTACCCTCCCCGCCTGCCCGTCGGCGGTGGCACCAGCCTGGGCGCAGCGCTGCGCGAGCTGACGGTACAAATTGATACCCAGGTGCGGAAAACCACCCACGAGCGCAAAGGCGACTGGAAGCCGGTGGTTTACCTTCTGACCGACGGCCATCCAACCGATGATGCCGCCGCCGAGGTAAAACGCTGGAAAGAGCACTACGCCAGCAAGGTCAACCTGATTGCCATCGGCCTTGGCCCTTCTGCCGATCTGAATATCCTCCGCCAGCTGACAGAAAATGCGCTGCTGTTCACCGAGGCTAACGAGGGCGATTTCACCCGCTTTATCAAGTGGATCACCGCCTCCGTCACCGCCCACAGCCGCAGCGTCGGGGAAGATACCCAGCCTGCTATTGCCCAGACCGACTATATCGTCAAGCTGGCGAAAGAGGAGGTCGTGCGAGCCTATGATGAAAACTGCGTCACCCTGACTGGCCGGTGCAGCAAAACGCGACGTCCTTATCTGATGAAGTACGAACGGCCGAATATCAAAGCCTCGGGTCTGGATTTCAACCTCAACCTGAACAGCTTCAACATCGCCGGCTGCTTCCCCATCGATGAAGACTATTTCACCTGGAGCGATGAGTCTGCCTTCGTTCAGCAGGTGAACACCAGCGAACTGCACGGCGTCCCCGGCTGTCCACACTGCGGTAACAGCAGCGCGTTTGCGATGTGCTCCTGCGGGAAGCTGCTGTGCATTGACGGACCTGACGATGTTGTCTGTCCGTGGTGTGAAAAAGGGCTGTCATTCAGCAACGACGGCAATAATTCAGATTTCGACGTCAGTAGAGGAAGAGGCTAATGAATACCTGCCCGTCTGTGGAGCATAAGATCCTGACGCTGATTCTGGAGGAGGCCGGATTAGCGATTGACGACGCAACCGCAGAGACACTCTTTGCGGATCCTCACCTGGCCGACAGCGTGCGCCAGCTGATAAGCGACGTGAAACAGAAAGCCGCCTCCGCGCCCGATATCGCCGCACCGCTGGCAGAGCCAGGCGATGTGCAAGAGAGCGAAACGCCCCTGACCGGGCAGGAAAACCTGGAAGTGGAAGAAGAGCCCGCGCCGGACGCTTCGCCTGCGGAACCCGAAACTTCGCCTGAGGCTGACGTTGCCGATACGACGGAAAAGGCCTGGGAGCCCATGCCGTTCGAACCGCTCGAAAAACCGGCTCAGCCTTGCGCAGAAACAGAGGCATTACGACCCGGACAGGTCCCGTCTCCGTCAGCATCCGCTTCTGACGCGCCGCGAGTGACTGCGCCACCGGCCGCAAAAATCACCCTGGCAAATGCCCGGGTCGATGAGTTTTTCCAGACCCGCATTGAGGTGACCCTGGAAAACGGTGCCGATGCCCGGGTGCTGGACGTCAGGTTCCCCACGGAGTCCAGCCTGCAGTTTGACCCGGAAACGCAGATACTGAGCGGAACCCCAACGGAAAGCGGCGATACCGAGATCACGGTAGTCTGGTCCTGCGCCTCCCATCCAGAGTGCGAGTCCCGCCAGCTTTTTATCGTCAATCCCAACCCGCGAAGCCTGTGGAAAGTGGTTGAGCCGCCGTCAGACGCGCCCTACTTCAAAGAGAACCTCGATCATAAGAATATTATTGCAGCAGGCGTGAATATCGCGGCGGCAAGCCGCCGGGGTCGCTCCCATGAACATGCGGGCACGTTCCGGGACGATGATTTCTATATCAACCTCAGTCTGGAATCCGGCTGGAGCGTGCTGCTGGTTGCCGACGGTGCGGGAAGCGCGAAAAACTCCCGCGAAGGGTCGCGTATTGCCACCCAAACCGCCGGGGAATACCTTTTCGACCAGCTGAAAGGCGATAACGGCATTGCTCTGAAAGAGCGCATCCTGCGCTGGGATGCGGAAGATCAGCAGCAGGTCTGGGACACCATCAACCGCCATTTCCGTCAGGCGGCGGCGCTGTCGGTAAACAATATCAGCCGCGAAGCCATTCTTGCCGAAGAGAAAGTCAAAACCTACGCCACCACGCTGCTGGCCACCCTCACCTTCCGCGAAGGTGACGAGCTGTTTGCCGCGTCGTTCTGGCTCGGCGATGGTGCGATTGCGGCCTACGGCCCGACCGGTAAGGTCCGTCTGCTCGGCGCACCGGACAGCGGTGAATACGCGGGCCAGACGCGTTTCCTCGACGCGGACGCGGTCCAGGATGCGGGATTCAGTAAGCGCATCAGTATCGGTAAATGGAGCGATGTGACGCATCTTATCCTGATGACGGACGGGGTTTCCGATCCGCTTTTCGAAACCGATAACGGCCTTCAGAACGCGGCAAAATGGGACAGTCTGCTGGCCGATCTCTCGCCCAGCCTTGCCGATCCCGCGATGGCCTCGTTACACCTGGTGGAGTGGCTGAATTTCTTCTCTCCGGGCAATCACGACGACCGCACCCTTATTGTTTCATGGTGAGCATGTAAGCTCCCCCTGGTGATGACTTATGGCAAACATTGTTACTTGCACGACCCAAAACGGGCACACGGTTCAGTATGTCGATGAGATTATCGGCTCGGGATCGATGAAAGACGTCTACTTCTCTCCGGACAAGTCCTACGTTGTGGCCTTTTATCAGAAGCCCCAGAACGCCCAGGCCCGGGAGCGTATCGATATGATCACCGGTCGCTACCGGCAGAACATTTTCGAGCAGCTGGGCGGGGAATACTGGAAAGATCTGTTCTGCTGGCCGACCGACGTGGTCGAGATGAACGGCAAACTGGGTATCGTGGTCCCCACGTACCAGAGCCATTTCTTCTTCAAATACGGTTCCAAAAATGACGATTTCCTCGGCATTAAGGGACGAGAGAAAGAGGGGAAATGGTTTGCCAGCGCCAATAATCAGAACAAGTTCCTCGATCCCCGCGAGCGCGGAAATACGCTGAACTACTTGAAAGTCTGCCTGCTGCTGACCCGGGCAGTCAGACGTATGCACGCCGCCGGGCTCTGCCACAGCGACCTCAGCTATAAAAACGTGCTGATCGACCCGGAACAGGGACACGCCTGTATCATCGATGTTGATGGTCTGGTTGTTCCAGGAAAATATCCGCCCGACGTGGTCGGCACGCCTGACTTTATCGCGCCTGAAGTGGTCAGAACCAGCCATCTGCAGAAAGACGATCCTCAGCGCGTCCTCCCCAGCATCGCCACGGATCGCCATGCGCTTTCGGTGCTGATCTATATGTATCTGTTTTACCGCCATCCGCTACGGGGCGGCAAAATCCACGATATCGATGATGAGATCAGGGATGAGTCGCTGGCGATGGGGGAAAAGGCGCTCTTTATCGAGCACCCGACCGACCGCAGCAACGCCGTGAAGCTCAACCAGGTTTCGCCGTCGGCGCTGCCCTGGGCCGATCCGCAAAAAATCCCCTATACGATTATGGGCCCCTGGCTCACCCCGCTTTTCGAACGCGCCTTTATCGAGGGGCTGCACGATCCGGCTAAACGCCCTACCGCAGATGAGTGGGAAAGCGCGCTGGTCAAAACGGTGGATCTTATTCAGCCCTGTCAGAACATCGCCTGCGAACAGAAGTGGTATGTTTTCTCCGGCAAAACCCAGCCCGTCTGCCCCTACTGTGGAACCGCCTACAAAGGGAAGCTGCCGATCCTCAACCTCTACTCTTCCCGCAAAGCAGGCAGTTTCAGGCCGGATGACCATCGCCTGATGGTCTGGAGCGGGCAGTCGCTCTACGCCTGGCACGTCAACCGCCTGATCGCCCCCAACGAGCGGACCACGCCAGAGCAGAAGAAACGGGTCGGCTACTTCGTGTTGCATAACGACCGCTGGTGGCTGGTGAATGAAGGGATCGAAGGGCTGATGTCGCTGCCGGATAAAAAGCAGATCGCCATCGGGGATAAGCTGGCGCTGGACGATAACGCCCAGTTTGTACTCTCCCAGGAGGAAGGCGGACGACTGGTGGTCGTTCAGCTGGTGGCGAATTAATTCCGCTCAAAACGTCTGAGGCCGCATTCGCGGCCTCAATTTAATACCCCATCCCATCAGAATCTTTTATTTCAATTAGATTACATTCGCCGTATCAGATGAAAGCCGCGCCATTTATTAAAAGCGCAGGAAGATAGCAGCATAAGGAAAACTATTCAGAATAGATCTGGCTAAAACACAAAGCGGCAGCACATCGTGTGTTTTTTCATTGATATTGTTGATGTTTATTGGGATTTTTCTGATTTGAAATTAAGATCGAGCTCCCACAGCCTGCACCAAACCATAAGAGTTACTGTATGTTTAATCGCATGATATCAGGAGTGGCCTGCGCCATTCTGTTAACCCTGTCACCTTTACTTCAGGCCGCCAGTACATTTCCAGCCCCTAAAGAAGCTGACTGGGTGGCGAAAGAATTTACCTTTAATAGCGGTCAGAAATTAAACGATCTGCGTATTCACTACTACACCCTCGGCGATAAAAGCAAACCTGCCGTATTATTACTCCACGGAACGAATCAGCCCATTAAAGCGCTATTAGCCCAGGGGTTTGGCGGCCAGTTATTTGGTCCAGGACAGGCGCTGGACAGCAGCAAATACTTTATTATCATGCCGGAAAGTATCGGTTCTGGAAAATCCTCCAAACCGTCCGATGGCCTGCGTATGACATTTCCGCGCTACGATTATGACGATATGGTGACCGCGCAATATCGTTTAGTCAAAGAAGGCCTGGGTATTTCGCATTTACGCCTGGTCATGGGCTATTCCATGGGCGGGATGCAGACCTGGCTGTGGGGTGAAAAATATCCGTCGATGATGGATGCTCTGGTGCCGATGGCATCACAGCCTAATGAGCTCTCCGGACGTAACTGGATGATGCGCCGTATACTGATTGAGACCATCAAAAACGATCCGGCCTGGGCAGAAGGTAATTACAGCCAGCAGCCGCCGTCGCTGAAGACCGCCAATATTATGTTCAGCATTGCCACCACCGGCGGCACCCTGGCGTTCCAGCATAAAGCCCCCACCCGTGCGCTGGCCGATAAGCTGGTGGACGAGCGTCTCGCTGCACCGGTCACCGCCGATGCTAACGACTTTATTTATATCTGGGGTTCTTCCGCTAACTATAATGCGCAGCCTGATTTAGGTCGTATTACCGCCCCGATGCTGGTCATCAATTCCGCAGACGATGAACGCAATCCTGTGGAAACCGGCATTCTCGCGAATGAACTGACTAAGTTAAAACAGGCGGAACTGTTCCTGATCCCGGCAAGTGCGGAAACCAGCGGGCATGGCACCATGATGTCGGCGAAGTTTTACGCTGAGAAGCTGAAGTCATTCTTAGCCAGCCACGACAAGCATTAATTTTCGTAACAGGCGGGAAAGCTCCCGCCTGTTAATTTTTTTATGCCTTTATTTTTCACCGCCACTCTCTATTTGATGATATCGGTAACAGGGAAAACTCAATGTTTCGTAAAATAAAGATCCGTACTGCACTCAGCCTGATGGTTTTTTCACTGACTGCTTTATTACTCTTCGTTGGCGTTTTGGGGCTGGTTGCCGTGCAGTCGGGGAATAAATCCTTTGCACGCGTAGATACCGAAGTGTTACCCGGGCTGGTTGCGCTAAATGAAAGCTCAGAGCTTTTATTACGTGGCCGCCTGGATTTACGTCTGTATGAATCGCTGATGGGCAGCGGCGACACGGAAAAAGCGAAGGTCGCGCTGGATCGCGCCCGAGGCAAGATCGATAACGCCACGGCAAAATGGCAGGACTACCTGAAATACCCTCAGTCAGGGGAAGAGCAGGCCATTGCGACAAAAATGGCCACCGCCCGCGATACGCTGATGACCACCTTTATTGATCCGGCGTTTGTCGCCTTAGAAGCGGGTAAACTGGACGAGTATCGCCAGTTCGCCGGGAAATCGACGGCGCTGTACGGCGCATTTGATAAGGCATCAAAAGCGCTGGTCGCCTATAAGCTCAAGAGCATCGATGTCGCCTACGAAGATTCCAACAGCCGCGTAAACAGCATGCAGTACGTTCTTTATACGTCCATCGCCTGCGCGTTGATTCTGGCCGTTCTGGCCTGGCTGGTGATGACCAACCTGATCGTCAAGCCGCTGAATAATGTGATTAACGTATTCGACCGTATTGCCGAAGGCGATCTGCGCGCACGTATTAACGTTGCCGGTAAGAACGAAATCGCCCAGCTTTTTGCCGCCGTACAGCGTATGCGCGACGGCCTGGAGAGCATGGTGCTGACGGTGCGTGGCGGTACGGATTCGATCAGTACCGGCGTGGAAGAGATCACGACCGGCAATATCGATCTCTCCAGCCGCACGGAACAGCAGGCTGCGGCCCTGGATGAGACGGCCTCCAGCATGGAGCAGATCATGGCGACGGTGAAAAACAACGAAGAGAACACGCGCAAGGCGAACGATCTGTCGCTTAAAGCGTCGGATTCCGCCTCTCGCGGCGCTAACGTGGTGTCTCAGGTTGTCTCCACCATGGACTCCATTGAGAAGAGCGCATCCAAAATTGGCGACATCGTTAGCGTGATTGACGGGATTGCCTTCCAGACCAACCTGCTGGCGCTGAATGCCGCAGTAGAAGCGGCCCGCGCCGGTGAAGCCGGACGCGGATTTGCCGTGGTAGCCTCTGAGGTTCGTATGCTGGCCCAGCGCAGCGCCACGGCGGCGAAAGAGATCGGCACCATGATTGGCGACTCTCTCAGCCGCATCGAGCAGGGTTCAGGCCTGGTGAAAGAGGCCGGCATCACCATGAATGAGGTGATGGTCGACGTCAAAGAAGTGGTCGAGATTATGGATGAAGTGATGCTCGCCTCCGGAGAGCAGACGCGCGGCATTACCCAAATCAATGTTGCCATCCATCAGATGGACGGCGTGACCCAGCAAAACGCCTCGCTGGTGTCGGAAGTCTCCACGGCGGCCAGCTCGCTGCAGCAACAGGTTGTGCATCTGCAGCAGTCGGTAACGCGCTTCCAGACAGATAAAGATCAAGCGAACGCACCGTAGGAGCTGGCGTTCGCGCATCAGCACTAAGATACCGAAAAACCGAAGCCTCTGCCCTGAAAAAGATAAGGCTTCGGTTCCATTCCCTTATTTATTCTCACCCTAGTGAAAGACCGGCAGCAGTCCAAAAACCTCAAGAATCACTGTGAGATAGACAACTGCACCACAGCAAATCACCAGGTTAAGCAGCAAATTATTACAGGGAGCACGCCAGGCGGGAGCAGGAAAACGCTGACGCGCGCTTTTCAGCAAAAACGGCGGCAATATGACACTCCAGAGAGTGAACGCCAGACCCGCATAACCGATCGCATGCACAAAACCATTGGGGAAAAAGAAGCACACCGCAGCCGGAGGCAAATAGGTAACCACCGCAGTTTTCGCACGTCCGATAGCGTTATTGGGAAAACGAAACAGGTCGGCAATATAGTCAAACAGGCCGAGGGTCGCTGCAAGCAGCGAGCTGGCAACAGCAAAATTGCCGAAAAAAGTCAGGATCAACGTCATATAGCGGCCGGTCATAATCCCATCAAGCGCCCCGACAAACACATCAATATTTCCACCTTTGGCAACGATCGGCGCAAAATCAGCCCGGCTGATATTGCCCATCGTTACGGCTAGCCAGAAAAGATAAAGCACCAGCGAAAACAGCGTGCCCATAATAATCGCATTTTTGACATGATGGACATGCGCTTTGCCGTACATCTTTACCAGGCTCGGAACATTACCGTGAAAGCCAAAGGAGATAATGCAAAATGGCAGGGTCATCAGAACATAGCGCAGATAGTGCGTCTCAGGCAGGGCGACGCTTGCGGCATCGAGCAAGTTGTCCAGCTGGATCGTGCCGGTCATCCCTGAAAAGGTGATAAAAAAAGCGATAAACTTGCCAAAAATAAGCACGGTGGTGATACGACCTACCAGCAAGGCGCTATACCATGCGATTGCCGCCACAGCCATGCTGACAAGAATAATAGCGAGTCGGGGTGATAAGGTCAGGCCACTATATTTTTCCACGGAGCCCGATAATACTGCCGAGAAACCAGAAATATAGGCATAGGTCAAAATATATAAGACAAAACCAAATGCCAGGCCAACAGCAAGATTCCAGCGTTTTCCCAACAGCGCCCGTGTGAACGTGTTAAAGCTGGCGCCGATATCAAAATGCAGCGTGACCTCTACCAGCATTAGCCCGGTCATCAGCATCATCAAGGCGATGGCGATAAGAATCAGACTCGCCCCGGGAAACCAGACGCCTGCCATAGCGACAGGTAGCGAAAACATGCCGCCACCCACGACAGTGGCAATCACCAGCATAAGACCGCTGATGAGCCCGGTATTACGGACAGGTTCAGATAAAGACAAAGTCATAATCGCGCTTCCTGAAAAAGGTTGTCGTTGTATCAAACTGGACATAAGTGCGTTGGTGCATAAAAAATGCCCCATGACAGCCTGGGGCAGGAAGAGATCAGAGATATTCAAAACGCGCGGTGAAGAACCGAAGCTGTTTTGGCTCGTAGGTGAAGCGCAGCCCACGAATATCCTCTTTATGTTGATAGAGTTTAATTATTCCGTCGGCGACCACATCCATATGCGCATAGGTATAGACGCGACGTGGAATGGTCAGGCGGACGGTTTCCAGCTTAGGTCTGTGATGCTCACCGGTATCTTTGCTGCGTCCGGCGGAAACAATCCCACGCTCCATGCTGCGCACACCGGTTTCGACGTAAATACTCGCCGCCAGGCTTTGTGCCGGGAACTGCTCCTGATTAAGGTGGGGACAGAAACGACGCGCATCGAGGAAGACCGCGTGGCCGCCAACGGGCTCAACAATCGGGACGCCTGCTGCTTTAAGCTTATCGCCGAGGTAACGGACCTGTTTGATGCGATGTTCAATATACTCGTACTGCATCGCCTCCCGCAGACCAATTGCCATTGCCTCCATGTCGCGCCCGGCCAGGCCACCGTAAGAAGGCATACCCTCGTACACGACCACCAGTTCACGGGCCTCGGAGAAAAGTTCATCATCGTTCATACACAGGAAGCCGCCGATATTCACCAGACAATCCTTTTTGCCGCTCATGGTGCAGCCATCGGCATAGCTGAACATCTCATGGACAATCTGCTGGATGCTCTTATCTTCAAAGCCTTTTTCTTGCTCTTTAATATAATAAGCGTTCTCTACGCAGCGGGTTGCATCGTAAAAAACGCGGATGCCGTATGCATGAGTGAGCTCACGGACGGCGCGCATATTTCCCATGGAAACAGGTTGCCCTCCGGCCAGATTCACCGTGACGGCAAGGCAGATATAGGCAATATTATCCGCCCCTTTTTCATTAATTAATTTTTGCAGCTTGTCGAGATCGATATCGCCTTTAAACGGCACATTGAGCGCCGCGTCATGCGCTTCATCTCTGACAATATCAACGAATATCGCGCCGTTCTTTTCCTGATGATAACGCGTGGTGGTGAAGTACATATTCCCCGCAACGTATTGCCCGGGTTTGATAGCCAGCTGCGAGAGCAGATTTTCCGCACCGCGCCCCTGATGGGTTGGAATAATATGTTTAAAACCGAATAACTCCTGGACGGTTTGCTCCAGGTGATAAAAGTTTATACTGCCCGCGTAGGCCTCATCGCCCATCATTATCCCTGCCCACTGCCTGTCGCTCATGGCATTGGTGCCGCTATCGGTCAGCAGATCAATATAGACATCTTTTGAGTTCAGCGAAAAAGTATTAAGCCCTGCCTCCTCCATTTTCTTAATCCGCTCATCGTGTGGGATCATGGAAACAGTTTCAACACTTTTAATACGAAAGGGTTCAGCCGGATAGATCATCTTGTATCTCCAGTTAGTAACGACAATAACAGATAGAATTCGCCTTCAAATGACAACAACGTATATCCAATCCGTATTTTTCCGAATTGAGTGAGCGCCTGGATAGTGCAACAAAATAATCAAAAACAAAACACCGACACTAAAACCCGTCCCCCCACGTATTTCGACCAACTGGAAAAAAATCTGAACAATAATATTTTCTAATGCATTCAATATTGAACCCAAAGATAACAAACGCGAAACAGACCTCACTTTACGGTTATTTCACTTCACTATAATCAGGCTCACCTGTAAATATTTAGCCACACAGCATGATTACACTCATTAAATAGTGATTATTTTCAGTAAGTTATGTCTGTTAAATTTTCAGGGCGATAATATTTTCCCTTCACTCCCGTACGCAACCCGTTGCGGGTTGCGCGAGAAAACGGGGCTTAAGCGCTAAGTGCTTTCAGGTCGCGCAAATATTTATAGATAGCCGTATGCGTGAGCCCGAGGCGGGCCGCAACAACCTTCACCGCATCTTTCATCCCGAAGATGCCATTACGATAAAGATAATTAATGATTTCCTTATTTTTAAATTTACGCGTGATGGTTATATCGTTTTGCACGCTGTCGATAGCTTTCTCCGTGGCTTCCATCACGACCTCATGCACGCTGGCACTGAAATGTTCGGAGAAAGGTATGGATGCCTCATCATCAGGCAGGGCGGACTGGAGTACCTGGTGATAAGGTACCGAGAGATTGATATTGACACAGAACAGACCAATCGCCTTTCCATCCTCGCCAACCAGAACAGAGGTCGCAGACTTAAATAACTCACCACTTTTATTCCGCGAAAAATAGCCCAGCGTGTTGTTCACCCCGGTTCGGTTATAAAGCTGAAGTTTATTTAATCCCACATTAGTTATCGGCGCGCCCACCGCTCTGCCTGTATGGTGACCATTAATAATGTTGCAAACCGATGCACTATGATTATCAACAGCATGTAGCACCACCTCACAGTGTGGGCCAATCAACCCGGCCAGCATCTCCGCCAGAGAAACATAAGCAGCCATTATTTTTTCACCCGAACTGCCTGACGGACAAGATCCCAGTCGCGATTTGTCGTTCTCCATTTCAGTCTCCACGTCAATATTTTTGCGTATCTTTTAGGGGTCTGAATAATACGAAACGAGAAAACATAAACACTATGACGCGCGTCAATTTAACTTATGGGGCGACAGTGTTAACAAAAAGCTTATGATACCCTCGTCAGCTCACAACTCTGTTTGCACCCGATTGCAGTCGACATTTTTGCATGTCAGTTTTTGCAGATGTCTCTTTTCTGCTCCTTTCGCCGTGGAACATATGAAACCCAGACAGCCCTTTCAGGTGAAACTGTTTCTCTCCCTGGTGGTTTTTTCCTGCCTGCTATTAGCGCTCCTTGGCACGCTGCTGTTTCATTTTATCGACAGGCAGCTTCACCACGATCTGGGCCAGCGCGCCCGCGTGCAGGCCAGTGAAATCGCCCTTATGCCGGGCCTGGCTGACAAAGTCGAGCAGCGGGATATTCAGGGCATTGCCCGTCTGATTCAGCCGCTGCGTGACCAGAGCGATGCCAGCTATTTCGTCATTGGCGACAGGAATGAACAGCATCTTTACCACTCCGAATCACCGGAGCGCCTTAATCTGCCGATGATCGGCGGTGATAATGCAGAGGTGCTGCAGGGCAAAACGATAATTTCCGTGCGCAAGGGCGGAATTGGCGTGTCATTACGCAGTAAGGCGCCCATTTTCGATAGCCATCACCAGGTAATTGGTATTGTTTCCGTCGGCTACCTCACGTCCTATATCGCCAGTATCAATGCACGCCTTCTCTGGCAATCGGGGTTATATGGCCTTGCACTGCTGCTGATGCTGTTTGTTTTTTCATGGATGCTGACCCGGATGCTGAAAAAACAGATGTTCTGGCTGGAGCCGCAGGATATTGCCCAGCTGGTGCTGCAACAAAAAGCCCTGCTCGAAGCGATGTATGAAGGGGTTTTTGCGGTCAATACTGAAAAGAAACTGATCTTAATTAACCGCGCGGCCAGGGAGATGCTCGGTATTCACCAGAGCGAGAAGGCGCTACTCGGGAAACCGCTGGAAGAGGTTGTAGAGGTCCCGCCGTCTTTTTTTGCCTCTGACAGCACGGTCAGTCATAGCCGCTACCACGACCGCATCGCCATCCTGAATCAGCGGAAAACTATCGTCAACTGCGTTGCGATTGAAATGGAGCCGGGCGTCGAAAACGGCTGGGTATTCAGCTTTCGCGATAAGAATGACATTAATACTCTTAGCAGCCAGCTGAGTCAGGTTAAGCGCTACGCCGACAACTTACGCATTATGCGCCATGAGCAGCTTAACTGGACCGCGACGCTTGTCGGGCTGATGCAAATGCAGCGTCACGATGATGCGATGCGCTATATTCAGGCGCAGTCAGAGGGCGCGCAGCAGGTACTGGATTTTGTTTCTGCGCACTTCGCGTCACCGGCGCTGTGTGGATTGTTGCTGGGGAAATATGCCAGCGCCCGCGAGAAAGGCATTACGCTACTATTCGACCCTGCCTGCCAGCTCTCCCTTATCCCGGCCGCGCTGAGCGAGACGGAGCTGATGTCAATCATCGGCAACCTCGTGGACAACGCCGTTGATGCCACGCTGAAGACCCCAACGCGCTCGGCGCCGGTTGAGGTCTATATCTCCGACAGAAATCACGAACTGGTTATTGAGGTTGCCGACAGCGGCTGCGGTATTGATGACGCTATCAAACCACACCTTTTTGAGCAGGGTTTTACCAGCAAGTCATCTGAAGGCAGCGAGCTGACCGGTTCGGAGCACGGTATTGGCCTCTATCTGGTCGCCGACTATGTTCGTCAGGCCGGAGGCACTATCGAGATGACGGACAACATCCCTGGAGGAACGCTTTTTTCGGTCTTTATTCCGTTCCGGCACCCTCTTGCAGAAGGACATTCTCATGACTGACAGCCGCCCGCTTAACGTCGTTATTGTTGAAGATGAACGGCATCTGGCCGAGCTGCATCGCGAGTTTATCGAGCAAAACTTTCATCTACGCGTGGTGGGAATTGCCGGAACCCTGGAGCACGCCAGAGAACTGATTTCGCAGCATCAACCGCGTCTGGTACTGCTGGACAACTACCTGCCGGACGGCCAGGGCGTGGAGCTTATCGACAGCCCGCTGCTGAAACAGATTGGCTGCTCGGTGATTTTTATCACCGCCGCGAGCGATATGCAGACCTGTAGCCACGCCATGCGCAGCGGCGCCTTCGACTACCTGATTAAGCCGGTGTTCTTTCAGCGTCTGCACGCGTCGCTTGAGCGCTTTATGCGGCTGGTGCACTCGCTGCGTCAGGTGAAGGTCGTCGATCAACATGCGCTGGATAAGCTGTTCAGTTTGCCCGTCGGTGACGGCTCCGCCCCGCCATCAACCAAAGGCATTGAGCCCGCTACCCTGGAGCGGGTTAAGCGCATTTTCACCGTCAGCCCTGATATCAGCTGGTCAGTCGAGCAGGTCGTGGAAGAGGCGGGGATCAGTAAAACCACAGGCCGACGCTATCTTGAGTACTGCGTGGAGCTGGGTTTTATCAGCATTGAGATCCAGTACGGCAATATTGGTCATCCCCGACGGCTGTACCGAAAAGCCCCCAAAGCCGATTGATCCGCGTAATAGCCTTGATGATTTTCGTGGTTTCTATGGTGTTAATTGCTTAAAAAATGTCGGCTATCACATTCCCGACAGCGTACACGCCTCCCCCTCTTGTCAGTAAAACACCACAGGCTATGTTGATTTTTAGTTCTTGGCGTGTAACTAAAAGGTTAACAAAAATGACAAGCACATTCCGCATTTTACCCCTCTCTGCCGCTGTTTTTGTCTCGTTCTCCGCCCTGTCAGCACTGCCTCAGGGCTATCCGGCTGACTATCAAAAAGTCGTTGATGCCGCGACCAAAGAAGGAAAAGTGGTGGTGTATTCCACCACCGATACCAAAGCGGCCGAACCGCTTATCAAGGGTTTTGAGTCGGCCTTCCCGGGCATCAAAGTTGAATACAACGATATGAACAGTACCGAACTGTACAACCGTTTTATCAGCGAACAGGCCGCCGGGGGCGTTAGCGGCGATGTGGTCTGGAGCTCATCAATGGATACGGCGCTGAAGCTCGCCACCGACTACGCGCTGGAATACCACTCTCCCGAGCAAGGCCAGTTGCCGAAATGGGCTATCTGGAGCAATAAAGCGTATGGCACTACCTACGAACCTGCGGTGATTGTTTATAACAAACGCCTGATCCCGGCGGGCGACGTGCCCGATTCCCACGCGGCGCTGGCTAAGTTAATCGCGGGTCAGGCGGATAAATTCAAAAACAAAGTCACGACCTACGATATCGAAAAGTCGGGTATTGGCTTTATGCTCTCAGTGCAGGATTTCAAAGCCGACCCCAACTACTTCAAGACGCTGGCCGACGTGGCGAAAGGCGGTTTGTCCGTGCAGTCCTCCACCGGAACGATGATGGAAAGGGTCTCGTCGGGCGAGAACCTGATTGGGTTTAATATTCTGGGTTCCTATGCAGAAACCCGCGCCAAAACGGATCCGTCGATGGGTATTGTTTATCCGAAGGATTACACCCTGGTGCTGTCCCGCGTCGCCTTTATCAGCCAGCAGGCGCAAAACAGCAATGCCGCAAAACTGTGGTTCGACTATGTGCTGTCTGAAAAAGGGCAAAACATTCTGGCAAATCAGGCCGATATTCCGTCAATTCGCAACGATATTGACGGCAAAAATGACATCGACGGGCTGACCAAAATGCTGGGCAACGCCCTGAAACCTATCCCGGTCGATGAATCCTTACTCGAATATCTGCAGCCGAAAAAGCGCCTGGACTATATCAGGCAGTGGCGTGAGGCCGCGGGCAAATAAAGGCGCAGGCAAAGCGCGTTTTCTTGTGACGCGCTTTCTTCTCTCTTCCCGAATTCGCGTTACCGGATATTTGAGCCTGGGATAACCTTATGAATGCATTACGCAGAAAGTGGCAAAGCCTGCCGCGTGGCATCGTCGTGCTGATAACCACGCTGGTTATCTACACCCCGCTGTCGTTCATCGTGATACAAAGTTTTCTGTCCGCGCCGTTCTTTACACCGTCAAAAGCGTGGAGCCTGGAATCCTTTGAATTTATTTTTACCGACCCTGACTTTTACAAAGCACTGAAAAGCGGATTTATTCTCGCCTTCGGCCTGATCGCCATCGCGATCCCACTTGGCGGCGTGCTGGCGTTTCTGATGGTGCGCACCGATTTACCGGGCAGGCGGATTATTGAGCCACTGATCCTCGTGCCGATTTTCGTTTCACCGATGGTGCTTGGGTTTGGCTATGTAGTCGCTACTGGCCCCGTGGGCTTTCTCTCGCTGTGGGCGGAATCGCTGATCGGCTTCGTGCCGTGGAATATCTACGACATGTCGAGCATCGTGGTGATTGCCGGTCTGACGCACGTGCCGCACGCCTATCTCTACATCTCTTCCGCGCTGCGCAGCGTCGGCTCGGATGTGGAAGAAGCTGCACGTACCGCCGGGGCTTCACCATTACAGGTGATGACCGCCGTCAGCTTGCCGATGGTCAGGCCTTCTGTTCTCTACGCGATGGTACTGCTGTTTTTCCTCGGGCTGGAAGTGTTTGGCCTGATGCTGGTCCTTGGCGATCCGGAAGGCAATATGGTGCTGGCAACCTATCTGTATAAGCTGACGAACAAGCTCGGTACGCCTTCTTATCACCTGATGGCGGCGGTTGCCGTGGTGTTGATTTGTATCACCATTCCGCTGGTTATGCTGCAACGCCGCCTGATGCGTACCGCTAACCGCTTTGTGACCATGAAAGGCAAAGCCTCGCAGGCCCGCGCGCTCCCACTGGGGAAATGGCGCTGGGTCGCCGGTGCCGTTGTGGCATTCTGGCTAACCGTCACCATCGGCATTCCGCTGCTTGGCGTTGTGCTGCGCGCGTTTATCTCCAACTGGGGCGTCGGCGTTTCCGTCTGGGATCAGCTGTCATTGAATACCTTCCATACCATCCTGTCGCAGCCAAACCTGATGCGGGCGATCGTTAACTCGATGGCAATTGGCGTGTTTGGCGGGGCGCTGGCAGTGATCTGCTATCTGTTTGTCGGCATTGCGATGCACCGCAAACCGGACAATACCACGCGCTTCCTCGATTACAGCGTGCTGGTGCCGCGCGCGGTACCGGGGCTGCTGGCCGGGCTGGCGTTTCTGTGGGTCTTCCTGTTCGTGCCGATGTGGCTCGATAACGCCCTGAAGTCCGGCTGGCTTTCAGGAATGCCGTGGTCGCAGTGGCTGCGCGATAACCTGATTGTCTGGCTGCGTTCGCTGCGCAGTACTATTTTCAGCGTCTGGCTGGCCTATACCGTTGTGTGGATGGCCTACGGGCTGCGGCTTATCTCCTCGACCCTGCTGCAGGTTGGGCCGGAGCTGGAAGAAGCAGCACGCAGCACGGGAGCCACGCGCGGACAGGTTACCCGTCACGTCACAATCCCGCTGTCGCGCTACGGGTTGATTGGCTCATGGCTGCTGATGTTCCTGATCTTTGAGCGCGAATACTCAACGGGCGTCTATCTGCTTTCGCCGGGAACGGAAACCATCGGTTCCATGCTGGTTTCGCTGTGGGCGGCGGGGGCTATCGATATCGTGGCCGCGCTCTCCTTTATTAATATCCTGCTGGTCGTGGTGGGTCTGGGGATTGCCCTTCGTTTTGGAGTCAAATTACATGATTGAATTAACGGTCGAGAATCTGCACTTAACCTATGGCGACAACCCGGTCTTAAAAGGGGTTTCCATGAACCTTAAGCGCGGCGAGGTTGTCTCCCTGTTAGGCCCGTCGGGCAGCGGTAAGACCACGCTGCTGCGCGCCGTCGCGGGCCTGGAAAAACCCACTCAGGGTTCGATTGTGATCGGCAAAAACACCGTTTATGACGGCACGCCGCGCAGCGAGATCCCGGCGGAAGAGCGCAACTTGGGGCTGGTGTTTCAGTCCTATGCCCTGTGGCCGCACAAAACCGTTTTCGAAAACGTAGCCTACCCGCTGAAACTGCGCAAAGTGGCCACCCCGGAGATCAAGGCGCGCGTTCAGGCCGTGCTGGATCAGCTTGGGCTTGGGCATCTGGGTCAGCGTCATCCGCACCAGCTTTCCGGCGGGCAGCAGCAGCGCGTGGCGATTGGCCGGGCGCTGGTTTACAACCCGCCGGTTATTCTGCTTGATGAACCACTGTCTAACCTGGATGCGAAACTGCGCGAAGAAGCCCGCGTCTTCCTGCGCGAACTGATTATCAAACTGGGCTTATCCGCGCTGATGGTCACCCACGATCAGAACGAGGCCATGGCGATTTCAGATCGTATCCTGCTACTGAACAACGGCAAGATTGAACAACAGGGCACGCCGCAGGAGATGTACGGCTCGCCGAAAACGCTGTTTACGGCCGAATTTATGGGCAGTAACAATCGCCTGCATGGCAAGGTGACTGAGGTTCGCGATGGCAGAGCGCGTATTGAGGGAAGCGACTGGGTGCTGTGGGGACAGGCCGGAGAAGGCGTGCAAAGTGGCCAGAAAGCCACGGCGGTGATCCGCGTCGAGCGTGTGGCATTCGCCGACGGCCCGGGTGAAAACCAGCTTGAACTGCCGCTGCTCACCAGCATGTACCTTGGCGATCGCTGGGAATACCTGTTCCGCACGTCGGGCGATGATTTTGTTATCCGGGCCTACGGCAACGATATTCGCGATCCGCAGCACTGCCACCTGGTGCTGCCGGAGAAGCATGTGTGGATCTTCCCGACCCCCTGATGCTGGAGGATGGGTTTTGGGAGGCTGGTGCGAGGGTAAAGGAAAATGTCAGGACTGGAAATTCAGTGCTAAAACGCGTAGTCCCCTCGCGCCTTAAAATACTGTGCCTATTTCAGGTTTATCAGTTTAAGAAGAGTAAAAGTGATGAGCCGGGAGAGATATCACCTGTCCATTGCAGTGTTCGTCTTGCTTCTTAAAGGGATTGAAAACCAGAACCTCACTTAGGACGGTGTCGACATTACGCGGTAAGACCAGATGCGCGGTATCAGAATAAAGTGGCCTCAGGTGGGGCATTTTCATAAAATCCCCAATTCTATGGACAGTTACGGAGATGAGGGTGTATTAATGTATGAACTGACATTAAAAAGTCGAATCGGTATTTTTTTGGGAATGATATTTCTTTTGATCCCGTTATCTTTAGGTGGAATGTATCTTACTGTAGATAGCCTGCGCGGATATTTTTCATACCCTGACATTGTTGTTTTCTCTTCTTTTGTCATTTACGGCTTTACATTGTTCTTGATTTTATTTCCCATACTATATTTATCCGTTCACCCCATTTTTTGGGTAAACTGGCAAATGATAAGATTCAGCGAGTTATGGCTAAAACAATAACATGTTGCTTTGTTTGCTCTGTATTTTTTCAGCTCGGATTTAAATTTTGGTTCACCAATAATCTTGATGATAAAGGATACATTTCATGCAAAGGCATACCCTCAGGCTGGATGCCGGGAATGGCGACTAAATATGCACTCAGCGAGGAACTGTGTCTGAAAAAATCTGAGGAATGAATACGTCAGGGGACTTATGGAGCGGGTGAAGGGAATCGAACCCTCGTATGCAGCTTGGGAAGCTGCCGTTCTACCATTGAACTACACCCGCATCGAAGTGCGTAAGGCATTATAAACGTTACGCATCGCCAGGCAAGCTTCACGCTGCTGACTGGCGATTAATTCGCCGCTAGCACTTAGGCGCGCTGCCCTGTTTTGGCAGGTAGCGCAGCGGATCGATAGCGGTGGCCCGGTAACGAAGCTGGAAGTGCAGTCGGACGGAATCGGCATCCGTGCTGCCCATGGTGGCAATCTTCTGGCCGATCTTAATATTCTGCCCGTTGCTGACCAGCAGCTGGTCATTGTGGGCATAGGCGGTGATGTAGTCTTCGCTATGCTTGATCATAATCAGGTTACCGTAGCCACGCAGCTGGCTGCCGACGTAGACCACCCTGCCCGCGCCTGCGGCGTAGACTGGCGTGCCGCGGCTGGCCGCGATATCAATCCCTTTATTCCCGCCGTCGGCGGTCGAGTAGGTCATGATCACCTTGCCGCTGGCTGGCCAACGCCAGCAGCGCTGCCCCACCGGAGGCCAGGAGGATTGCGGCACCGCAGAAGAGGGAACCACCTTCGCCGTTTTACCGCTGCTTTTACCGGAAGAAGCTTTCGCCGCGCCTTTAACCTTCAGCTTCTGACCAATTTCGATGGTATACGGAGCGGAAATGCCGTTCATGCGCGCCAGGTCCTTGACGCTGGTTCCGGTCATCCGCGAGATGCGATACAGCGTATCACCACGCTTTACGGTATAGACCGAACCGGAATAGCTGCTGCTGCCGGAGCAGCCGGCCAGCAATAACACCATCGTCAGACAAAATGCGATAGCGGCGGGGTTTCTCGTCTGGCGTCCTGCAATCAAAACAGTTCCTCGGTTGAATATTTACGGCGGGACTATAATAGCAGGCCACACTGTGATGCCCAATCCCTCGATAAAATTTGCTCCCTCTTCCCGCTCTGCTGGCCAAATTGTTAGCCGAAATTAGCGTATAATCGACGGGCCAGCCCGGCTGGTTTTTTTGTTTTGCGGAGCGGTTATGCAGTATGAACATGTGATTTTACTGGACGATGCGGGTAATCCGTCCGGGATTCTGGAGAAGTACGCCGCGCACGGAACGCATACCCCTTTACACCTCGCGTTTTCCTGCTGGCTTTTCAATGCTCAGGGACAGCTTCTGGTGACGCGTCGGGCCTTATGTAAAAAGGCCTGGCCCGGCGTCTGGACCAATTCGGTCTGCGGGCATCCGCAAACTGGTGAGAGCACCGAGCAGGCGATTATTCGCCGCTGTCGTTACGAGGCAGGCCTCGACATCACGGCAATCTCCGTTATCGACCCTGATTTTCGCTACTGCGAAACGGACCCGTCCGGCATTGTGGAAAACGAAGTCTGCCCGGTGTACGCGGCGCTGGCTATCAGCGCCGTGCAGGCCAATAAGGATGAGGTGATGGACTATCAGTGGGTCGAGCCACAGGCGCTGTTTCGCGCCATAGACGCCACGCCCTGGGCCTTTAGTCCGTGGATGGTACTGGAGGCTTCATCGGTGACAACGCGCGAGTCGCTACTTGCCCTGGCTGCGGCGCTTCCGCGCTGAAAGACATCCGGGGCGCCAGGCCGTATTTCGGCGTCTTAAAGTTTGCCGCCCAGACTTTAATGTCCTTTTGCAGGACCACGGTAAAGTCGGATTTCAGGCGATCCACCAGCTGATTGACCAGGGCGGCATCGGTCACCATAAAGTGTTCGATTCTGCCCTTATCGGTGGTCACACAGAGATAAGTGGTTGCCACATCGCTGCCGTTCACCGCCAGCTTGCTGCTGGTCCCGGTCGCCGGACACGCTTCTTCAGAAAAATACGACACCACCAGATTTGCGGTTTCAAACCCCGCCTGCGAGATGCTGATCAGCACCGGCTGCGAGCCAGACGTCTGCGCCACATCGTAGAGCACGCCGTTATTGTAATACCAGGTATTATATTCAGAATAAAGGGCGGCACCGAACAGGCCGGAAGAAAACAGACTGCCCAGTAACAACACTGTTTTTTTCATTTAGGGGTTCCTGACACAGTAAGAATTATCCTGGAACATCCTTTTGAGTTAATCACACAACCTGAAATCTAACAACTTTTGCCCGGCGTCAGCAGATAAAAAAAAGCCCCGTCGCTTTCACGACAGGGCTTTTAACGTCAGTACGTCTTATTTAACCGGACGCATCGCCGGGAACAGGATCACGTCGCGGATAGTGTGGCTGTTGGTAAACAGCATCACCATACGGTCGATACCGATACCCAGGCCCGCCGTCGGCGGCAGACCGTGCTCCAGCGCGGTCACGTAGTCTTCGTCGAAGAACATCGCTTCGTCATCGCCCGCGGCTTTTGCATCAACCTGGTCCTGGAAACGCTGGGCCTGGTCTTCGGCATCGTTCAGCTCCGAGAAGCCGTTACCGATTTCACGGCCGCCGATAAAGAACTCGAAGCGGTCGGTGATTTCCGGGTTAACGTCGTTACGGCGCGCCAGCGGAGAAACTTCTGCCGGGTATTCGGTGATGAAAGTCGGCTGAATCAGGTGCGCTTCCGCCACTTCTTCGAAGATCTCGGTCACGAGACGGCCCAGACCCCAGCTCTTCTCAACCTTGATACCGATGCTGTCGGCGATGGCTTTGGCGCTGTCAAAGTTGTCCAGATCCGCCATTTCGGTTTCCGGACGGTATTTCTTGATCGCCTCGCGCATGGTCAGCTTCACGAACGGCTTGCCGAAGTCGAACACCTCGTCGCCGTACGGCACTTCGGTTTTGCCCAGAATATCCTGCGCCAGCGTGCGGAACAGGGATTCGGTCAGCTCGATCAGATCTTTGTAATCCGCATACGCCATATAGAGTTCCATCATGGTGAACTCAGGGTTATGGCGAACGGAGATGCCTTCGTTACGGAAGTTACGGTTGATTTCGAACACGCGGTCGAAGCCACCCACCACCAGGCGCTTGAGGTACAGTTCCGGCGCGATACGCAGGTACATGTCCAGATCCAGCGCATTATGATGAGTGATAAACGGACGCGCCGACGCGCCGCCCGGGATCACCTGCATCATCGGGGTTTCCACTTCCATAAAGTCGCGGCCAACCATGAACTGGCGAATACCG
>DATEKR010000267.1:0-4590 GCA_035277345.1 Enterobacteriaceae bacterium | reverse complement strand
CTCTCGCTTACCGCAAGTTTTCTAACTCTAATACACAAGGTTATCCACAGGAATAGTGGATAACTATCCGCAGGCCACAGTCTGCGGCCTCCGCCTCGTCTGTCCATTTGCCGCAAAGTGACAGCATAAAAAAAAAATATCGCTTTATTTTGCCATTTAACCGCTAAGCGGCCTTGTGGATCCTGCGGGATCGTGACCCGCGATCGCACCCCGACCCGTTGCACCACCGCCCAACATCATTCAGCACTGTGAAAGTGCAAAACGCCGCCGTTTCGGTGGGCATTTTCCCGCTTTACCCGATATTTTATCGGCAGGATCCGAAAAAGATCGGGTTTTGTCACCGGTTAGTGGTTCTGGCAAGTATTTTGCAGACTCTCAGATGACGGGTCTTAATATCACCCACATCAAAAAACCGGAGGAGAGTCCTATGTTGAGTCTGCACGCGGTGAATCAGTATTACGGTAACCAGCATACGCTGTGGAACGTCAGTCTCGATTTAGCCCCGGGAGAGTGTACCTGCGTGATGGGGTTGCCCGGCATGGGGAAAACGACGCTGGTGAACTGTATCACCGGCCACCTGCCCATTGAGAGCGGGACGATCCTCTGGCATGACGCGGGAAGCGCCCCGCGTGACCTGCTGAATTTCTCCGCCGAGCATCGGGCGGCCATTGGCATCAGCTATGTCGCCCAGGACAGGCGCATTTTTTCCCAGCTGACGGTGGAAGAGAATCTGCATATCGCCATGTTGGCCGGGCCGAAACCAACGGGTGCTATCACCGACGAGATCTATACGCTCTTTCCGGAACTCTACGCGCTGCGGCAGGTGAAAGGGGCGGGCTTGTCAGAGGACGATCAATATCAGCTGGCGCTGGCGAGGGCGCTGATTGTGCACCCTCGCCTGCTGATCCTCGATGAACCGACGCGTGGGATCGGCCAGGCCTTTATGCATAAGCTGGGCAATCTGATCGTACGGCTGAGTCAGGATTTCGGCATGACGGTGCTGCTGGCAGAGCAGCACCTGTCATTTATCCACCGGGTGGCAAACCGTTTTTGCCTGCTGCACCAGGGGCGCAGCGTCGCTAAGGGCTATGTTAACCAGCTGGATGAGCAGGTACTTTCTCGCTGGATGACGCCCCATCCAGGCCCCTGATATCGAGATAGTGCCCGATATCACTCGCTTCCGGGGCCGTCTCAAGCCAGGGGATCTCCCCCAGCAGCGGTGCGGGCAGCACCCGCTGCAGCGTCGCCATATACTCGGCGTGGCGTTTTCCCGGCGGGGTGACATCATTGGCGACCCAGCCCGCCAGGGTTAACCCGGCCTGAGCGATGGCCTGGGCGGTAAGCATGGCATGGTTAATACAGCCCAGCTTCACGCCAACCACCAGGATCACCGGCAGGCGTTCCGCCGCCACCCAGTCGGCAAAGGTGAAGGTCTCTGACAGAGGCGTAAACCAGCCTCCCGCCCCCTCCACCAGCAGCCAGTCGGTCTGTTTTTCCAGCGTTCTCAGACCCGCAGACATGACCTGCGGATCGATGGGCCGACTTTCTGCCGCGCTGATAATATGCGGCGAGGTCGGCTCGGCAAAGGTATAGGGGTTGACCTGCACGTAGTCCGGTCGGGTGGTGCTATTGCGCTGCAGGGCCAGCGCATCGCTGTTGCGCAGTCCCCCGACCGTCATATCGCTGCCTGACGCCACGGGCTTATAGCCTGTCGTGCGCAGGCCCAGCCGGGCCGCCGCCTGTAGCAGCGCGCAGCTGGCAACCGTCTTGCCGACCTCGGTGTCGGTGCCGGTGACAAAATAACGCTTAATCACAAACCATTACTCCCAGAAAAAGTTGATAGGTCAGAGGGCATTGCCCCTGCCGCTGAGGCCAGGCCAGCTGGAGCTGTTGCAGCTGCCTGCGGGTCAGAGGTGCTTCACGCCGCCCCTGGTGCAGATGGGTTGCACCGATACCCTTCAGGGATCGCATGGCGCTCAGGGCATCGGGGAACCAGACGGTGACCGGACACAGGGCGTACTGCACGCGCCAGCCTTCAAGGGCGGCGAGGATCTGCGCCTCGGGCAAAAAGCGATTGGCGTGGGGATGCGTGTCGATGGCCGCCCAGGCCTGATTCAGTTCGCCAAGGGAGTCTGCCGCCAGGGTACTGAACGCCACCGTGCCGCCGGGGCGCACCACCCGCCGCAGCTCGCTCAGGGCATGACGTAAATCATCGCACCACTGGACGGCCAGGTTGCTCCAGGCCAGATCCACTTCGCCGTCCGCCAGCGGTAAATCGTCAATGTCTCCCAGCAGATAGCGCTCCGCCGCCTGCTGGCGTCGGGCCTCGGCCAGCATCGGTGCCGAGAGATCCAGCGCCGTGACCTGCGCCCCGGTTTCACGCCAGAAGCGACTCATGCTGCCCGGCCCGCAGCCTGCATCCAGGACCCTGGCATAGTCCCGGCCAGGCAAGAGCGAGAGCAGCCGGTTTGCGCTCTCCCGCTGCAGTTCAGCGTGCTGATGGTAGCTTTGCGCCGCCCGGCCAAAGGCCGCCGCGACCGCCGATTTATCAACCGTCGCCATTGAGAACCTCCAGCAGCCTGTCGATATCGCCGGGCTGATGCGCGGCGGTCAGGGTCAAACGCAGGCGCGCCGTGCCCACCGGCACCGTGGGTGGGCGGATTGCGGTGGTCCAGCAGCCCTGCTCCCGCAGCCGTTGGGCCAGATCCAGCGCCCGGGCGTTTTCGCCGACGATCAGCGGCTGAATGGCACTTTGCGAGTCGGTCAGCCGCCCGTCAGGCACCGCCGCCCCCTGGCGGAAGTGGTTAATATTGTCCGCAAGCTTTGCCCGCAGCTCAGCTCCCTCATCGCTGTCGATAATCGCCCGGGCCACGCGCAGGGCTTCCGCCTGGGCCGGTGGCATGGCGGTGCTGTAAATCAGATGGCGGGCGAACTGCAGCAGATAATCTGCCAGCGAGTCGCTGCACAGTACCGCCGCGCCGCTGACGCCAAAGCCTTTACCGAAGGTGACCACCAGCAGCTCGGGATGCACGCCCTGCGCCTGACAGCTCCCGCGTCCGCCGTCGCCGGTCACGCCGATACCGTGAGCATCGTCGACCATCAGCCAGCTTTGCGCCGCGTCGGTGGCGCGGGCAATCTCCGCCAGCGGGGCGCTGTCGCCGTCCATGCTGAACACCCCTTCCGTCACCACCAGTTGCTGGCCGTCGCAGGGTTTTGCCAGCAGGCTTGCCAACTGGGCCGGATCGTTATGGCTGAAGCGGCGAAGCACAGCCGGACTAAGGCTGGCGGCCTCCAGCAGCGAGGCATGGCTCAGGCGATCGGCCACAATGCGGTCCGGCTTGCCCATCAGAGCAGCAATGACCGCCTGGTTAGCGGCAAAGCCGGAGATAAACAGCAGCGCACGGGGATAGCCCAACCATCCGGCCAGCTCCTCCTCCAGCGCATGATGAGCATGGGTAAAACCGCTCACGTGGCCGGATCCGCCGCTGCCAACGCCGTAGCGAGACGCACCGGCCTGCCAGGCGCCGATCACCCGCAGATGCTGGCTGAGGCCAAGATAGTCATTGCTGGAGAAATTGAGATAGCGCCGGTCGCCGTCGTCCAGCCAGCGCCCCGCCCCCTGCATCAGCGGCAGGCGCTGACGCAGGGCCTGTGCCGCACGGCGTTCACTCAGCGCGGCATCGATACGCTGCTGCCAGCTCATACGGTGGCGGCGTTGTAGTAGGTTTCCGTATCCGGGGTACGCAGGGCCTGCTCCAGACGCTGCTGCTGCTCGTTGTCGCCCGCGCTGACGGCGGTTTGCTGCGGATTGAGGCCCAGTTTACGGAACAGGATCAGATCTTTGTCCTCTTCCGGGTTCGGAGTGGTCAACAACTTACAGCCGTAGAAGATGGAGTTCGCCCCGGCCATAAAGCACATGGCCTGTGTTTGCTCGTTCATCTGCTCGCGCCCGGCGGAGAGGCGCACGTACGAGGTCGGCATCATAATGCGGGCCACGGCGATGGTGCGGATAAAATCAAAGGCGTCGACGTCGTCGTTATCGGCCAGCGGCGTGCCTTTGACCTTCACCAGCATATTGATCGGCACGCTTTCCGGCGGCGTCGGCATATTGGCGAGCTGTAACAGCAGTCCGGCACGATCTTTCTCCGTTTCTCCCAGGCCCACGATCCCGCCGGAGCAGACTTTGATCCCGGCATCGCGCACCTTGCCCAGGGTATCCAGACGCTCCTGATAGCTGCGGGTGGTGATGATATTGCCGTAGAATTCCGGGGAGGTGTCGAGGTTATGGTTGTAGTAATCCAGCCCCGCGCCCGCCAACCGCTCGGCCTGATCCTGAGAGAGCGTGCCGAGCGTCATACAGGCTTCCAGGCCCATCTCTTTAACACCCTGTACCATCTGCTCAAGGTACGGCATATCGCGCTCGTGCGGGTTTTTCCACGCAGCACCCATGCAGAAACGGGTAGAGCCGGCAGCTTTGGCTTTGCGGGCGGAGTCGAGTACCTGCTCAACTTCCATCAGACGCTCGGTGGTCAGACCCGTTTTGTAGCGCGAGCTTTGCGGGCAATATTTACAGTCTTCCGGGCAGGCCCC
>DATEKR010000266.1:0-4243 GCA_035277345.1 Enterobacteriaceae bacterium | reverse complement strand
TGCTCCGTTTGCCTGATGGGAAAATTTTCATGAGCTGAAAACCCTGTCATAGATAAGCAAGGAACGAGTTTGCCTTTTTTTATTCACCGATTATGAGAATCCTTGCACAGAATCCGCTTTGGCCGACAGGTTTTCTCACCTAACGTAAACCTGTCGTACAACTTCCATACTAGTTGTATGCGTGATTTAAAAAAACCGTAAAAAAAATCATCACGCGAAGCCGTTCGGTATAACAAATTCCAACGGCGCGCTTCGACTTCCCTACAAGAAGATGAGCGGAGTAAAGAATGAGTCAGGGTATTAATAATGAAATGGCGGTTGGCAAGACCCGCCGGGTAGTGAAAAAATTACGCTGGTGGATCTTAGTCCTGTTTCTGTTTGGCGTGACGGTGAACTACATCACCCGTAACTCGCTGGGCATTCTGGCCCCGGAGCTGAAAACCAGCCTCGGCATCACCACCGAACAGTACTCCTGGATTGTCGGCGCTTTCCAGCTGGCCTATACCCTATTCCAGCCTCTGTGCGGCTGGTTGATTGACGTCGTGGGTCTGAAGCTCGGCTTTATGGTGTGCGCCATTATCTGGGCGCTGGCCTGTATTTTCCACGCCGGAGCGGGAAGCTGGATCCAGCTGGCTATTTTGCGCTTTACCATGGGCGCATCCGAGGCTGCTGCCACCCCGGCCAACGCCAAAACCCTGGGCGAATGGTTCCCGAAATCGGAACGTCCGGTCGCCGCGGGCTGGGCGGGCGTGGGCTTCTCCATCGGCGCGATGCTGGCGCCGCCCATTATCTATTTTGCCCACGCCTCCTTTGGCTGGCAGGGCGCGTTTATGTTTACCGGCGTGCTGGCGCTGCTGTGGGTGATCCTGTGGTGGGCGTTTTATCACAACCCGGATAAGCACCCGAACCTGAGCAAAGAGGAACTGGCGTTTATCCAGCAGGATAACGAGCCGCCAGCGGTCAAACTCCCCTTCCTTACCGCGCTGAAAACCGTCTCGAAAAATAAGCGCTTTTACGGTATCGCCATCCCGGCCTTTATGGCGGAACCGGCCTGGGCCGTGCTCAGCTTCTGGGTGCCGCTCTATCTGGCGAAAGAGCACGGGATGGATCTGAAACAGATCGCCATGTTTGCCTGGCTGCCGTTCCTCGCCGCCGACCTCGGCAGCATCGCCAGCGGCTATCTGACCAAAGTCTATACCCGCTGGTTTGGCTGTACCCGCGTGAACTCGGTGGTGGCCAGCTCGGTGACCGGCGCATTTCTGATGATCTCCTTAGGCCTGGTGGCCGTCACCCGCGACCCTTACATCACCATCGCGCTGATCTCTATTGGCGGCTTCGGCCACCAGATTATCTCCTGCATGCTCAGCGCACTGGTGGTCGAATCCTTTGATAAAGGCCAGATGGCGACCGTCAACGGGATGCGTGGCTCCGCCGCCTGGATCGCCAGCTTCCTCTTCTCTCTGCTGATCGGGGTGACCGCCGACAAAATCGGCTTCAACCCGCTGTTTATCGCCATGGGCTTTTTTGACCTGATTGGCGCGTTTTTCCTGGTGGCATTTATTGCTGAACGTCGCGCCAAGCGCGCATGATTATGGATGTCTGATATGAAAACGTTGAAAAACTGGACCCTGCAAAAACAGGCGGCTCATCACGTTGAGCTGCGGGTCGACGGGCAGCACACCCTGTGCCTGTATGTGCTGGAAGAGAATCTGTTTCGCGTGCTGCTTAAACGCAACGGCGAGCTGGCGCTGGACCGCACCTGGAGTATTGCCCCGGCCGAGGATGTGCCGTTTGAGGGCCGCCCACGCGAGGATCTGTCCGGCTTCAGCCTCCCGGCCTTTACGCTGACGCAGCAGGCCGACACCCTGACGGTGCAGAGCGCGCAGCTGCGGGTAACCGTCCATCAGCCCTTGTGGCTGGAGTGGCACTATCTCAATGCCGACGGCGAGTGGCAGTGGCTGGCCGCCGACCGCCCCACCAGCGCCTATCTGCTTAACGCCCACGGCGATGGCGTGGCGCACTACCAGCGCCGCCGGGCCGATGAACGCTATTATGGCCTCGGTGAAAAGGCCGGTGATCTTCAGCGTACCGGCCGGCGTTTTGAAATGCGTAATCTCGATGCGATGGGCTATAACGCGGTCAGCACCGACCCGCTTTACAAGCATATTCCCTTTACCATTACCCGCCGGGATGACGTCAGCTTTGGCCTGTTCTATGACAACCTGAGCAGCTGCTGGCTGGATCTGGGCAATGAGATCGACAACTATCACACCGCCTACCGCCGCTGGCAGGCCGAAGCGGGCGATATTGATTACTACCTGTTTACCGGCGAGCGGGTGCTGGACGTCAGCAAGGCGTTTGTCCGCCTGACGGGAAAAACGCTGTTTGGCCCAAAATGGAGCCTCGGCTACAGTGGCTCAACCATGCACTACACCGATGCGCCGGATGCCCAGAACCAGCTGATGAACTTTATCCGCCTGTGCGAGGAGCACGCCCTGCCCTGCGATTCGTTCCAGCTCTCGTCCGGCTATACCTCCATTAACGGCAAGCGCTATGTCTTTAACTGGAACTATGACAAGGTCCCGCAGCCGAAGGTCATGAGCCAGGCGTTCCACGACGCCGGACTTAAGCTGGCGGCCAATATCAAGCCCTGCCTGCTGCAGGATCATCCCCGCTATAACGAAGTGGCTGAAAAGGGGCTGTTTATTCGTGATTCAGAAACCGACGCCCCGGAACGCTCCAGTTTCTGGGATGACGAAGGTTCAAACCTCGATTTTACCAACCCGCAGACCATTGAGTGGTGGCAGAACGGCGTCACGACGCAATTGCTGGAGATGGGGATCGACTCAACCTGGAACGACAATAACGAGTTTGAAGTGTGGGACGGCGAGGCTCGCTGTCACGGCTTTGGCAGCGAGATTGCGATCAAGCATATCCGTCCGGTGATGCCACTGCTGATGATGCGGGCCTCGCTGGAAGCGCAGCAGCGTTTTGCTCCGCAAAAACGCCCCTTCCTGATCTCCCGCTCCGGCTGCGCCGGGATGCAGCGCTACGTCCAGACCTGGAGCGGTGATAACCGTACCAACTGGGATACCCTGCGCTATAACACCCGGATGGGTCTGGGGATGAGCCTCTCCGGCCTCTACAATATCGGCCACGACGTCGGCGGCTTCTCCGGCAACAAGCCGGATGCAGAACTCTTTATCCGCTGGGTACAGAACGGGGTGATGCACCCGCGCTTTACTATCCACTCATGGAACGATGACCAGACGGTCAATGAACCCTGGATGTATCCGGCGGTCACCCCGGCGATCCGCGCGGCCATTCAACTACGCTATCGTCTGCTGCCTTATCTCTACACCCTGCTGTGGCAGGCGCACGCCGACGACGAGCCGATGCTGCGTCCGACCTTCCTCGACCACGAGCACGACGCGCAGACCTTCGAGGAGTGCGATGACTTTATGCTCGGCCGGGATCTGCTGGTCGCCAGCATTGTCGAGCCGGACCAGCGCCAGCGCCGGGTCTGGCTGCCGGAGAATACCCACGGCTGGTACGATTTTTACAGCGCAGCCTGGTACAGCGGCGGCCACTGGGTCACCCTCGATGCCCCGCTGGAAAAACTGCCCCTGCTGGTCCGCGCCGGTGCAGGCCTGCCGCTGAGCGAGCGTCTGGCCCATGTCGACTCCGCGGCCGACACCACGCGTGAGTTAAAACTCTTCCCGCTAAAAGGGACGGGTAGCACCGAAGGGCTGCTGTTCGAAGATGACGGTGAATCCTGGGGCTACCGGACCGGCAACGCGCTGTGGCTGACCTGGCAGATGACCTGTTCGGCAACCACGATTAATCTGACGCTCTCAACGCGTGGTGACTATCGTCCGGGATGGGACACGCTGAAGGTGACATTGCCTGAAGTCGAACAAAGGACGCTGTTGATTAACGGGGAAGCAGGAGAGGCCTGGAAACTGCGCTAACTTTCATGCAGCAGGTGCACGGATGGCACCTGCTGCATGAAGAACGGCGGATTACGCGTCAACACCTTTAGTACGCAGGTAATCTTCGTAGTTGCCGGTAAAGTCGATCACTTTGGTCGGCGTAATTTCAATCACACGCGTTGCCAGAGAGCTAACGAACTCACGGTCATGCGAGACAAACACCAGGGTCCCCTGGTACATCTCCAGCGCCATGTTCAGCGACTCGATAGATTCCATATCCAGGTGGTTGGTAGGTTCGTCCATGATCAGGA
>DATEKR010000265.1:0-11231 GCA_035277345.1 Enterobacteriaceae bacterium | reverse complement strand
CGAAGGGGTGAACACGCTGTTCAGCCAGATGGATAACGCCTTTATGTTCCGCGATATTCCCTTCTGGCCTGTTAAACCGGCAGAGAAAAACAGCGGCCTGCGTTTTGAGATCGACGGCAAGACGCAGGCGGCCATGAGCCTGTGGCTGATGCCGGGCGAAGGCGTCGGCTCCGGTGATTACCAGAGCTTTATGGCCGGGCTGTGCGCGGGGCAGATCCGCGACTGGCTCAGCGCCGGGCAGCAGGGCAAGGCGCTGCTGTGGCGCGGGGAAAAATCCCGTCCCGTGCAGGCCTCCGATATTACGGTGCTGGTGCGCAGCCGCCAGGAAGCGGCGCAGATCCGCGATGCGCTCTATGCGCTTGGGATCCCGTCCGTCTATCTCTCAAATCGCGACAGCGTCTTTACCACGCCCGAGGCGCAGGAGCTGCTGTGGCTGCTGCAGGCGGTGCTGACGCCGGAGCATGAAGGCACGCTGCGTAGTGCGCTGGCGACCAGTATGCTGGGGCTGAATGCGCAGGATCTTGAGGTGCTGAACCAGGACGAAAATGCCTGGGATGCGGTGGTTGAGGAGTTTGTCGGCTATCGGCTGCAGTGGCAAAAGCGCGGCGTGATGCCGATGCTGCGTGCGTTGATGGCGACCCGACGCATTGCCGAGAACCTGCTGGCTACGCCGGGTGGCGAGCGTCGTCTGACGGATATCCTGCATATCAGCGAGCTGTTGCAGGAAGCGGCAGCAGGGCTTGAGAGCGAGCACGCTCTGGTGCGCTGGCTGTCGCAGCATATTGCCGATCCGGATACCAGCGCCAGCAGCCAGCAGATGCGGCTGGAGAGCGATCGTCATTTGGTGCAGATCGTGACGATCCACAAATCGAAAGGGCTGGAGTACTCGCTGGTCTGGCTGCCCTTTATTTCCCGCTTCCGCAAACAGGATCAGGCCCTGTATCACGATCGACAAACTTTTGAGGCAATGCTGGATCTGTCGGGATCCGAAGAGAGTATTGAGCTGGCGGAGGCCGAGCGGCTGGCGGAGGATCTGCGTCTGCTGTACGTGGCGTTAACCCGCGCCATCTGGCACTGTAGCCTCGGCATTGCGCCCCTGACCAGTCGCCGCAGCGATAAACCGGCGGACAGCGATTTCCATCATAGCGCCCTCGGCCGCCTGATTCAGAAAGGTGAGCCACAGGATGCCAGCGGGCTGGCGGCCAGCCTGGGCCAGCTTTGTGGGCAGCATATCGTGCTGGAGACACCGCCCGCAGCGGATAACACGCGCTGGCAGCCGCCGGGTGAAACCCTGCTTGATCTGAGTGCCCGTCAGGTCACGCGCACCCTGCGGGATGACTGGCGGGTGACCAGTTACTCCGGGCTGCAGCAGCAGGGGCATGCTATTGCCCAGGATCTACTCCCGCGTCTGGATATCGATGCCGCAGGCGTTGGCGAGGTGGCCCCTGAGCCGGAACTCACTCCCCATCAGTTCCCTCGCGGCGCATCGCCGGGCACTTTTTTGCACGGCCTTTTTGAAGAACTTGATTTTACCCAGCCGGTTGATGAGGCCTGGATGCTGGAAAAACTGCAGCAGGGTGGATATGACGCGTACTGGCAGCCGGTGCTGAGCAACTGGGTGCAGACGGTCCTGCAAGCGCCTTTGGGCGATAGCGGCGTGTCGCTTAGCCAGCTTAGCGGGCGAGATAAACAGGTCGAAATGGCATTTTATCTGCCCATCGGCGCGCCCCTGGATGCTGCGGCACTGGATGCACTGACCCGCCGCTACGATCCGCTCTCGGCGGGCTGTCCGACGCTTGATTTTCAGCAGGTGCGCGGGATGCTGAAGGGCTTTATCGACCTGGTTTTCCGCCACAACGGCCGCTACTACCTGCTGGATTACAAATCCAACTGGTTGGGCGAAAACAGCGAAGCCTACACGGAAGCGGCCATGGCGCAGGCCATGCAGTCCCACCGTTATGAACTGCAGTACCAGCTTTATAGCCTGGCGCTGCACCGCTATTTGCGCCATCGCCTGGCGGATTATGACTATCAGCAGCACTTTGGCGGTGTTATCTACCTGTTTCTGCGCGGCATCGATAATGCTGCGCCGGGGCAGGGGATCTTTACCACCCGGCCGGATGTGCGATTAATTGACGAACTGGACGCGCTCTTTGCCGGTGCTGCACAGGAGGTGGCGTAATGTCGATGCACAGGCTGTTACAGGATGCGGTCCAGCACAGGCTGCTGCGTCCGCTGGATGCGCAGTTCGCCATGATGGTGGCGGAAGAAAATGAACCCGCCGTGATGCTGGCGTCGGCGCTGGTTAGCCGCGATGCGGGGGAAGGGCATGTGTGCCTGCCGCTGTCTCGTCTGGTACCGGACGACTCGTTGAACGGACCGGCAAAAGAGGTCGAACAGCAGCTGTTCGCCGCGGCGGGTGACGCCAGCGGCTGGCTGGCGCAGCTGATGGCATCGCCTGCGGTCAGCGACGGGGAAGGTGCGACGCCGCTTATCCTGCGCGATGGTCGGCTTTACCTGAACCGGATGTGGCATAACGAGCAGGTGGTGGCCCGTTTTTTCAGCGAGGCGAACGCGCCTCTTATCCAGGATGAAGCGCTGCTGACGCAGACGCTGGCGGGCTTGTTCCCACAGAGCGAAGAGGTTGACTGGCAGAAGGTGGCCGCAGCGGTTGCCCTGACCCGGCGTATCGCGGTCATTTCCGGCGGGCCGGGGACGGGTAAAACCACCACCGTGGCGAAACTGCTGGCGGCGTTGATCCAGATGGCCGGTGAGAGCCGCTGTCGTATTCGCCTGGCGGCACCGACCGGTAAAGCGGCTGCCCGCTTAAGCGAGTCTCTCGGCGGTGCGCTACGGCAGCTAAACCTGACTGAGGTACAAAAAGCGATGCTGCCGACGGATGCCGGAACGCTGCACCGCCTGCTGGGCGCGCAGCCCGGCAGTCAGCGAATGCGCTATCACGCGGGCAACCCGCTCCACCTTGATGTGCTGGTGGTCGATGAAGCTTCGATGATCGACTTGCCGATGATGGCGCGTTTGATTGACGCTCTTCCGCCGCACGGCAGGGTGATTTTTCTCGGCGATCGGGATCAGCTGGCGTCTGTCGAAGCCGGTGCGGTACTGGGTGATATCTGTGCCTGGGCCGGAGTCGGTTATACGCCAGCACGCGCGGCTGAGCTGAGCCGCCTCACCGGTACGACCGTTCCAGCCGGTGAGGGAAACGTGGCCGGCGCGCTGCGCGACAGTCTCTGCCTGCTGCAAAAAAGCTATCGCTTCGGCAGCCAGTCGGGCATCGGCCAACTGGCTGCGGCGGTGAACCGGGGGGATAAAAAGGGCCTGGAGGCGGTCTTCGCCCATGGCTATAGCGATATCACCCGCCAGTCGCTACAAACCACCGAAGCGTATCAGGCGATGCTGGATGCTGCTGAAAGGGGTTATGACCGCTATCTGAGCCTGCTGCGCGAACGCGCATCCCCAGAGTCGTTGTTGGCGGCTTTCGGGGAGTTCCAGCTACTTTGCGCCCTGCGCGAAGGTCCGTGGGGCGTCAGCGGCCTGAATACTCAGCTTGAGCTGCAGCTGCAGCGCAAGCGTAAGATCTATCAGCCTCGCCACAGCCGCTGGTATGAAGGTCGTCCGGTGATGATTACCCGTAACGATAGTGCGCTGGGCTTATATAACGGTGATATTGGAATTGCGCTGGATCGCGGTCAGGGGATGCGGGTCTGGTTCCCGTTGGCCGACGGCACCATTAAGTCGGTGCAGCCCAGCCGTCTGCCGGAACATGATACGACCTGGGCGATGACGGTACATAAGTCGCAGGGGTCTGAGTTCGATCATGCCGCGTTGATCCTGCCGTCACAGCGCACGCCGGTGGTGACCCGCGAGCTGGTCTACACCGCGATAACCCGTGCCCGGCGTCAGCTATCGCTGTATGCCGATCCGCAGATCCTCGCCCAGGCTATCGCTACCCGCACGGAGCGACGCAGCGGCCTGGCGGCATTTTTTACCGGGATGGCATAAGCGTGGCCCCTCGAAGGCGAGGGGCAGGTGATTAGCTCAGGTTAGCCATCAGCACTTTTGAGCGGCGCTGATAGTTGTACATCTCTTTTTTGCTTTCCGGCAGTGAATCGATATCCACCGGGGTAAAACCGCGTTCCTGGAACCAGTGAATGCTACGGGTGGTCAGAACAAACAGCTTCTCCAGCCCCATCTGACGCGCCTGAAGCGCAATACGCTCCAGCAGCACTTCCCCGCGTGAAGAACTCCGGTAGTCCGGGTGGACCGCCACGCAGGCCATTTCGCCGATTTTCTCTTCCGGGAACGGATAGAGCGCGGCACAGGCGATGGTTAAATTATCGCGCTGGACGATAGTGAACTTATCGATTTCCATCTCCAGCTGTTCGCGGGAGCGACGCACCAGGATGCCCTGTTCTTCCAGGGGGCGGATCAGTTCAAGGATCCCGCCGATATCATTAATGGTGGCGCGGCGGATCTGCTCGGCGCTCTCCATCACAATCTGGGTACCGATACCGTCGCGGGAAAAGAGTTCCTGCAGCAGCGCGCCATCCTCCTGATAGCTAATCAGGTGGCTGCGGCGAACGCCGCTGCGGCAGGCTTTAAACGCCCCGCGCAGGAAACGCACGGTGCCGGAGTGGTAATCGCCTTCTGCTTCCAGTTCTTCGACTCTGGCCTGGGCCTCATTGGGGAACAGCTCTGAGACGATCTGACCCTCGCTGTTGGTCACGCCCTGAGAGGAACAGAAGCCAATCATTTTTTCTGCCTTCAGTTTGATCGCCAGTTGGGTGGCAATCTCTTCCGAGGTCAGGTTAAAGCTTTCACCGGTCACCGAGACGGCGACCGGGCCCATCAGGACGATGGCACCGCTGTCCAGCTGGCGATGAATGGCCTCTTCATCGATACGACGGATACGGCCGCTGTGGCAGTAGTCAATGCCGTCCTCGACGCCCAACGGCTGGGCAATAATAAAGTTACCGCTGACCACGTTAATATGTGCGCCCTGCAGCGGGGTATTGTTCAGGCTCATCGACAGACGGGCGGTAATATCCAGCTGCAGCTGTCCGGCCGCCTGCTTAACCAGTTCAAGGGTTCTGGCGTCCGTCACGCGGATATGGTTGTGATAAACAGGCTCGTGATCGTTGCTCGCCAGATTGGCATCAATTTGCGGGCGGGCACCATAAACCAGCACCAGGCGGATACCCAGGCTGTGGAGAAGGCCTATGTCATTGACAATGCTGGAGAAATTCTGGTTGGCAATTGCTTCGCCGCCCAGCATGATGACAAACGTCTTTCCCCGATGGGTATTAATATAGGGAACAGAATGACGGAATCCCTCTACCAGTTCGGTTCTACGTTCCTTCACCACGGCAAGCCCCTTAATGCATGTTTATTCGTAATTTGTGTATTTTTATTCTTTTCTGCCCGCGGGTGCAAGGACAAATTTTGATTTACCACAACATTCTTATCCCGGCGAATTGCGCAGACATATGAATGTTTACGCTTTTATAGATGACAGAATATGCGTCATTCGTTAAAGTTTTTAGTCAATTTGACGTTTTAGTTGAGTCATTAATTTTTATTGCTCGGGAGAGGCATGTCTGGATCCAGCTCACCATTAAGCCGCCGTCGTCTATTACAGGGGGCAGGCGCGATGTGGTTATTAGGCGTGAGTCAGGTCGGTTTGGCCGCTGTCAGCCAGGTGGTGGCCGTGCGTGTCTGGCCTGCGTCAACCTATACGCGCGTCACGCTTGAGTCTAATCGGCTGCTGAAATATCGCCAGTTTACGCTCAGCAATCCAGATCGTCTGGTGGTGGACATTGAGGGCGTTAATCTTAACTCGGTGCTGAAAGGCGTCGGGACACAGGTGCGCGCGGACGATCCTTTTATTAAATCTGCCCGCGTGGGTCAATTCGATCCGCAAACCGTGCGTATGGTCTTTGAACTCAAGCAGAATGTTGCTCCGCAGCTGTTCTCGCTGGCACCGGTGGCCGAGTTTAAAGAGCGTCTGGTGATGGATCTCTACCCACTGAACGGGGCGAACGAGCAGGATCCGCTCCTGGCGCTGCTGGAAGACTACAATAAAGGCAACCTCGATAAAGAGCTGCCGCCTGCCAGCAGCGGGCCACAGCCGGGTAAAGCCGGGCGCGACCGGCCTATTGTTATCATGCTCGATCCTGGCCACGGTGGTGAAGATCCCGGCGCTATCGGTAAGTACAAAACGCGGGAGAAAGACGTGGTGCTGCAAATTGCCCGTCGTCTGAAAGCGCTTATCGAAAAAGAAGGCAATATGAAGGCCTATATGACGCGCAACGAGGATGTTTTTATTCCGTTGAAGGTGCGCGTGGCCAAAGCCCAGAAGCAGCGTGCGGATCTGTTTATTTCGATTCACGCGGATGCCTTTACCAGCCGCCAGCCGCACGGCTCGTCGGTATTTGCGCTCTCGACGCGCGGCGCGACCAGTACCGCAGCGAAATACCTGGCGGAAACCCAGAACGCCGCCGACCTTATCGGTGGGGTAAGTAAAAGCGGCGACCGCTATCTCGACCACACCATGTTCGATATGGTCCAGTCCCTGACCATCAACGACAGCCTAAAGTTTGGTAAGTCGGTGTTAGGTCGGCTGGGCAAGGTCAATAGCCTGCATAAAAATCAGGTCGAGCAGGCGGGCTTTGCGGTGCTGAAAGCGCCGGATATTCCGTCGATCCTCGTCGAAACAGCGTTTATCAGTAACGTTGAAGAGGAACGCAAGCTCAAGACCGCTAAATTCCAGCAGGAAGTGGCCGAGTCGGTTCTCGCGGGGATTAAAGCCTACTTTGCCGATGGGGCGACGCTGGCAAGACGCGGGTAACAGAAGAAGGGTGCTGAAAGGCACCTTTTTTTATGTCCTGGACGGGATTTAAGGAAACGCAGATACAAAAAAACACCCGTTAAGGTGTCTATTGTGTTGGTTGCGGGGGCCGGATTTGAACCGACGACCTTCGGGTTATGAGCCCGACGAGCTACCAGGCTGCTCCACCCCGCGTCCGTCTTTCTACTTCGTATTTCGCTCCACAGCTGCGTTGGCTTTCTTCGCTCACCTTAGTCACTTACTGATGTAAGCTCCCAAGGATTCACTGCGTCGCCGCCTTGCTGTGAATCGAACTACTTTGTAGAAATTTTCTTCTGTATCAACAGAAAAACTTCTTCAGATTTTAATTGGTTGCGGGGGCCGGATTTGAACCGACGACCTTCGGGTTATGAGCCCGACGAGCTACCAGGCTGCTCCACCCCGCGTCCGTGGATGCGCACTATACTCTGCTAACTTTTTGATGCAACCTTTTTTTGTCGATTCCAGTATATTCATAATAGATAGCGTAAAAACTGACAGAATTGGCTGTTTTTCATACTTTGCTTATGTAAGGTTATCTATGCTCATTTAAATCAAACGGGCGGTTTGTTATCTTCAGCATGCATCCGGGCAAGCATAAGACGAGAACCATGAAAGCACGTTGGGCGAAGTATCTTCTCACAGGCGCGGTCGTAGCCGTACTGGCCGCCTGTTCCTCTAAGCCGACCGATCGCGGTCAGCAATATAAAGACGGTAAGTTTAATCAACCCTTCTCGCTGGTGAACCAGCCGGAGGCGGTCGGAGCGCCGATCAACGCCGGGGATTTTTCCGAGCAGGTCAGCCAGGTGCGCAGCGCATCGCCCCGTCTTTATAATGGCCAGAGCCAGGTCTTTAATGCGGTACAGGACTGGCTGCGCGCCGGGGGCGATACCCGCAACATGCGCCAGTTCGGCATTGACGCCTGGCAAATGGAAGGGGCCGACAACTACGGTAACGTTCAGTTTACCGGTTATTACACCCCGGTAATTCAGGCGCGTCATACCCGCCAGGGCGCATTCCAGTACCCGATTTACGCCATGCCGTCCAAACGCGGGCGTCTGCCATCGCGTGCGGCTATCTATTCCGGAGCGCTCAGCGACAGCTATATCCTCGCGTACAGCAACTCCCTGATGGATAACTTCATTATGGATGTGCAGGGCAGCGGCTATATCGACTTCGGCGACGGCAGCCCCCTCAACTTCTTTAGCTATGCCGGGAAGAACGGCCACGCCTACAGCAGTATCGGCAAAGTGCTGATCGACCGGGGCGAGGTGAAGCGTGAGGATATGTCGATGCAGGCCATCCGCGAGTGGGGCGAAAAGCACAGCGAAGCCGAGGTGCGCGAACTGCTGGAGCAGAACGCCTCCTTTGTCTTCTTTAAACCGCAGTCCTGGGCACCGGTAAAAGGTGCCAGCGCCGTACCGCTGATTGGCCGGGCTTCCGTGGCATCCGATCGCAGCATTATTCCTGCGGGTACAACGCTGCTGGCGGAAGTCCCGCTGCTGGATAACAATGGTAAATTTAACGGCCAGTACGAGCTGCGTTTGATGGTTGCGCTGGACGTGGGCGGAGCGATTAAAGGCCAGCACTTCGATATTTATCAGGGCATTGGTCCGGATGCAGGTCATCGTGCGGGCTGGTATAACCACTACGGGCGGGTCTGGATCCTGAAAACGGCCCCCGGCACCGGTAACGTCTTTAGCGGCTGATTATGCTATTCTGACGACCGTTTCTGTTCATCTTCTCCCGATGGGGAGAGTGACAGGGTGAGGCTTTGCCTCACCCTTTTTCATTCTGAGGTTCTATGTCTGTGGTAATCAGCGACGCCTGGCGCCAGCGTTTCGGCGGCACGGCGCGATTATATGGTGAAGAGGCGCTGTCGCTTTTCGCGCAGTCGCATATCTGCGTGGTGGGCATCGGCGGCGTGGGCTCCTGGGCGGCGGAAGCCCTGGCGCGTACCGGGATCGGGGCGATTACGCTTATCGATATGGACGATGTTTGCGTCACCAACACTAACCGTCAGATCCACGCCATGCGCGAGACCGTTGGCGTGGCGAAAGCGGAAGTGATGGCCGAACGTATCCGACAGATTAATCCCGAGTGCCAGGTCACCATTATTGATGATTTTGTTACCGTGGATAACGTGGCGGAGTACCTCAGCCGCGGCTTTAGCTATGTGATTGACGCCATCGACAGCGTCAGACCGAAGGCGGCGCTGATCGCATACTGTCGCCGCTATAAGATCCCGCTGGTGACCACCGGCGGCGCGGGCGGGCAAATCGATCCGACGCAAATTCAGGTAAGCGATCTGGCGAAAACCATCCAGGATCCGCTGGCGGCCAAACTGCGCGAGCGTCTGAAAAGCGATTTTGGCGTAGTGAAAAACAGCAAGGGCAAGCTGGGCGTGGACTGCGTTTTCTCGACCGAAGCGCTGGTTTATCCTCAGGCGGATGGCTCCGTCTGCGCCATGAAAAGCACCGCCGAGGGGCCAAAGCGGATGGACTGCGCCTCAGGTTTTGGCGCGGCAACGATGGTCACCGCCAGCTTCGGCTTTATTGCCGTTTCCCACGCCCTGAAGAAAATGATGGCGAAAGCTGCGCGTCAGGCCTGAGCCTGACGCGCAAATTGTTGCACCGCATCGGTCAGCGCCGCCAGTCCTTGACTGCGTGAGGCGCTGAGCTGGCCGCGCAGGCCAAGCTCGTCAAACAGCGCCAGCGGATCGCCTGTCAGCAGCGTATCAGCCGTTTTTCCCTCTACGGCGGTCAGCAACACCGCCAGCAGACCGCGCACAATGCGGCCTTCGCTGTCGCCAAAGAAGTGCAGCGTACCGTTATCCCCGATCTGATACCCCAGCCAGACCCGGTTTTCACAGCCGGGGATTTCCCGCGCCCGGGCTTTATCTTCTTCCGTCAGGGACGGGAGCTGCTTGCCCAGCAGGATCAGCTGACGATACTTCTCTTCCCACTGCTTCAGCGGGGCAAAGGTGTCACGCAGAGTCACGTCGGTGATGGTGGTGCCAAACGGGTGCAGGATCATACGTCCTCCAGCAGAGCGAGGGCACGATCGACCGCCTCGATCAAAGCGGTCACATCGGCCCGGGTATTATAAGGTGCGAAAGAGGCCCTCAGGGTTCCGCTGACGCCCAGGGCCGCCAGCAGCGGCTGGGCACAGTGCTGGCCGGCGCGCAGGGCAATGCCGTACTCCGCCAGCAGGGTCGCCATATCGCTATGATGAATACCGGCAAAATCGAAAGCGAGCAGGCTCGAATCCTGGCAGCGGAAGGAGCGGAAGCCGGGGCGTTTTGCCAGCTCTTCTTCAGCCAGAGTGGCCAGGCTACGGCTATAGCTTTCGGCCTGGGCGATATCGGTTTCTTCCAGCCATTCCAGGGCGGCACTCAGGCCGATCACGCCCGCGACGTTGGGCGTGCCCGCCTCAAGGCGATAAGGAACCGGCTGGGTTTTAAAGCCGTCAAAGGTCACTTCGGTGATCATCTTCCCGCCGCCCATCCAGGGCGTCATCTGCTCCAGCAGTTCGCGTTTGCCATAAAGCGCACCGATGCCGTTGGGGCCATACAGTTTGTGGCCGGAGAAGGCGTAAAAGTCGATATCCAGCAGCCGGACATCGGCGGGGAAATGCACCGCCCCCTGCGCGCCGTCGACCATGACCACCATATCGGCTGCGTGAGCAAGCGAGATCGCCCGCGCCAGATCCGGACAACCGCCGGTCACATTGGACATCTGTCCCAGCGCCAGAATGCGGCTGCGCGAGGTAATCAGCGAGGAGAGCAGCTCCACGTCCGGCAGGCGGCTGGCGTTCAGGGGCAGTTTGACGACACGCGCGCCGGTTTGTTCGGCAACCATCAGCCAGGGCACCAGATTAGCGTGATGCTCGGCTTCGCTGACGATAATTTCATCTCCGGACTGCAGGCGCGGGCGGGCATAGCACTGGGCCACCATATTAATGGCTTCGGTGGTGCCTCGCGTCCAGACGATATCCTGTCCGTCAGGGGCATTAATCAGCGCCGCGACGCGTTCGCGGGCCTCTTCATAGCGGGCGGTCAGTCGGCGAGCTTCGACAAACTGGCTGCGGTGCACGTTACCGGCGCTCAGGCTGTAAAATTTAGCGGTAGCGTCAATCACCGCCTGCGGTTTCAGAGCGGTGGCGGCGCTATCCAGATAGACACCGGCGTCGGCCAGGGCCGGAAACTGCGCGCGGAAGTGCGCGGGATTGAATGCGTTCATGGGGTTCCTCATGGCAATGAGGCAGATCGTCGCGCAATTTTTACGGCGGGGCAAGGGCGGATTGTCCCTCGGAATTGTCTGTTTATGCCGTCAGGTTTATGAAAGCA
>DATEKR010000264.1:0-3359 GCA_035277345.1 Enterobacteriaceae bacterium | reverse complement strand
GTCTTTTTCTTTGCGCAGCGCCAGTTCGGCTTTTTCCTGCCACTCCGTCTGCTGCGCGGTGGCCTGGTCAATGCGACGCGTCAGCTGTTTCTTTTCCGCCAGCGCACGGGCCGAGTTGGAGCGAACTTCAACCAGCGTGTCTTCCATTTCCTGAATCATCAGACGCACCAGCTTTTGCGGATCTTCCGCTTTTTCCAGCAGCGTGTTGATGTTGGCATTCACGATATCGGCGAAACGAGAAAAAATACCCATAATGTAGTCCTCATAGTTATGTGGTCCGGGTTACCCCGCTGAATCTCTAATACAATCTCCGTGCCAACTTTTTATCTTATTGATTTTTAATAGTCTGTTTGATTTTTGCGCGCTTCAGGCATAGAGTGAGATGGTGAATCACACCACTATATGGCGAATTTCATCATGGCAGAATACAAGGAAAATCTTCTCGGCGAGGCCAACAGCTTTCTTGAGGTGCTGGAGCAGGTTTCTCAGCTGGCACCGCTCAATAAACCTGTGCTGGTCATCGGCGAACGCGGGACCGGTAAGGAGCTGATTGCCAGCCGTCTCCACTATCTTTCTTCCCGCTGGCAGGGGCCGTTTATCTCCCTTAACTGCGCCGCGCTGAATGAAAACCTGCTCGATTCAGAACTGTTCGGCCACGAAGCTGGCGCGTTTACCGGCGCGCAGAAGCGCCATCCGGGACGTTTTGAGCGCGCCGACGGTGGCACCCTGTTTCTGGATGAGCTGGCCACGGCGCCGATGCTGGTGCAGGAAAAACTGCTGCGTGTCATTGAATACGGCGAGCTGGAACGCGTCGGCGGCAGCCAGCCACTGCAGGTCAATGTGCGCCTGGTGTGTGCGACAAATGCCTCCCTGCCGGAGATGGTAAACGAAGGGCTGTTCCGTGCTGATCTGCTGGACCGTCTGGCCTTTGATGTGGTCCAGCTCCCGCCACTGCGCGAGCGGCGCAGCGATATTATGCTGCTGGCGGATCACTTCGCCATTCAGATGTGCCGCGAGCTGCAATGGCCGCTGTTCCCCGGTTTTAGCGAGCAGGCGCAGGAGACGCTGCTGGGCTACCGCTGGCCGGGCAATATCCGCGAGCTGAAAAACGTGGTCGAACGCTCGGTTTATCGCCACGGTACCAGCGAGATCCCGCTGGACGATATTATTATCGACCCGTTTCGTCGCCCGGTCCCTCTCCCGGAGCCGACGCCATCGGACGAATCAACAGAGCAAATCACTCTTCCGCTCGATTTACGTCAGTTCCAGCAACAGCAGGAAAAAACACTGCTGCATTCGGCGCTACAGCAGGCGCGTTTTAATCAGAAGAATGCCGCTGAGTTACTGGGTCTGACCTACCATCAGCTGCGGGCTTTGCTAAAAAAACATCAAAGTTGAGGTTTTATCCGCCAGAGGCGAACACTTTTACGCCAGTTACGCGCAGACATTTGTACCCGATAGCCGTAAGTGCGATACACTTTGCAGATCAGTCTTTAACGCCAGAAAATTATGCGCCTACTCTTGTCATCCCTGGTTGCCTCTTTGGGTGTCGTCTGCGGCCTTGCTCAGGCCGTCGATAAACCATTGCCTGCGGCAACCGGCGATATTCGCAACAGCGGTTTTGTCTATTGCGTCAACGGCCAGGTCAACACCTTTAACCCGCAGAAAGCCGGCAGCGGCCTGATCGTCGATACGCTCGCAGCTCAGCTCTTCGATCGCCTGCTGGACGTCGATCCCTACACTTACCGGCTGGTACCGGAGCTGGCGGAAAGCTGGGAAGTGCTGGATAACGGCGCGACCTATCGCTTCCACCTGCGCCGCAACGTGCCGTTTCAGCAGACCCCATGGTTTACGCCCGGTCGCCCGCTGAATGCCGATGACGTGGTCTTCACCTTTGAGCGCATTTTTAATCGTAATCATCCCTGGCACTATATTAACGGTGGCAGCTTCCCCTACTTCGACAGCCTGCAGTTCGCCGATACGGTCGCCAGCATCCGCAAACTGGACAACTACAGCGTTGAATTTCGCCTGACGCGCCCGGACGCCTCCTTCCTCTGGCATCTGGCCACCCACTACGCGTCGGTGATGTCGGCAGAGTACGCCGATAAGCTGGCGGCGGAAGATAAGCAGGAGCAGCTGGATCGTCAGCCGGTCGGCACCGGGCCCTTCCAGCTGGCAGAATACCGTACCGGGCAGTATGTGCGCCTGCAGCGCCATCCGGGCTTCTGGCGCGGCAAACCGCTGATGCCGCAGGTCGTGGTGGATTTGGGCTCCGGCGGCACCGGGCGTTTGTCGAAGCTGTTGACCGGCGAATGCGACGTGCTGGCCTGGCCCGCCGCCAGCCAGCTATCGATCCTGCGCGACGATCCTCGCCTGCGCCTGAATCTGCGTCCGGGGATGAATATCGCCTACCTGGCCTTTAATACGGATAAGCCCCCGCTGAATAATCCGGCGGTGCGCCATGCTCTGGCTCTGGCGATCAATAACCAGCGCCTGATGCAGTCGATTTACTACGGCACCGCCGAAACCGCGGCCTCGATCCTGCCCCGCGCCTCCTGGGCCTACGATAACGAGTCGAAAATTACCGAATACGATCCGCAGAAAGCCCGGGAGCAGCTTAAGGCGCTGGGCGCGGAGAATCTGACGCTACAGCTGTGGGTGCCGACCAGTTCGCAGGCCTGGAACCCCAGCCCGCTAAAAACGGCGGAGCTGATTCAGGCCGATATGGCGCAGGCCGGGGTCAAAGTGACTATCGTGCCGGTGGAGGGCCGTTTCCAGGAAGCGCGCCTGATGGATATGAATCACGATCTGACCCTTTCCGGCTGGGCGACGGACAGTAACGATCCGGATAGCTTCTTCCGCCCGCTGCTGAGCTGCGCGGCCATTCGCTCCCAGACCAATTTCGCCCACTGGTGCAACCGCGAGTTTGACGACGTGCTGCAAAAAGCGCTTTCGTCCCAGCAGCTGGCTTCGCGCATCGACGCCTACGACCAGGCGCAAACCATTCTGGCCCGGGATCTGCCGGTTCTGCCGCTGGCTTCCTCCCTGCGTCTGCAGGCGTATCGCTACGATATGAAAGGGCTGGTGCTCAGTCCCTTTGGTAACGCCTCTTTTGCCGGCGTCTCCCGCGAGCAGGAAGAGGTGAAAAAACCATGATTATTTTTACCCTGCGCCGCCTGCTCCTGCTGATGATCACCCTTTTCCTGCTGACCTTTGTCGGCTTCAGCCTGAGCTATTTCACCCCGCACGCCCCGCTGCAGGGCGCTTCCCTGTGGAATGCCTGGGTCTTCTGGTTTGAAGGCGTGCTGCACTGGGATTTTGGTGTATCCAGCATTAACGGTCAGTCCATTGCCGACCAG
>DATEKR010000263.1:0-4728 GCA_035277345.1 Enterobacteriaceae bacterium | reverse complement strand
CTGATTATGCTGGTGTCGGCCTTTGCTGGCTATCAGCACACCATGAATGCCTATAAATCAGCGGTAGACGAAAAATATCGTTTCTTTAGCTACGGGGACGCGATGTTTATCACGTACAATCCGTCAGCCATTACTGAACGCGTCGGGGAGTAAGTCCCGGACGCAGGTTTTACTCGTCAGACTGTTTTTCTGGCGCTGGAGATAAAATGAAATTTGAACTTGATACCACCGACGGTCGCGCTCGCCGCGGTCGCCTGGTGTTTGATCGCGGCGTAGTTGAAACGCCTGCGTTCATGCCCGTTGGCACCTACGGTACCGTCAAAGGGATGACCCCGGAAGAGGTTGAGGCCACCGGCGCGCAAATCATTCTCGGCAACACCTTCCACCTGTGGCTGCGCCCGGGTCAGGAGATCATGAAGCTGCACGGCGATCTGCACGACTTTATGCAGTGGAAAGGCCCGATCCTGACCGATTCCGGCGGTTTCCAGGTCTTTAGCCTCGGCGATATCCGCAAGATCACCGAAAAGGGCGTGCACTTCCGCAACCCGATCAACGGCGATCCGATTTTCCTCGATCCGGAAAAATCAATGGAGATTCAGTACGATCTCGGTTCCGACATCGTGATGATCTTCGACGAATGTACGCCGTACCCGGCAGACTGGGATTACGCGAAGCGCTCAATGGAAATGTCCCTGCGCTGGGCGCAGCGCAGCCGCGACCGTTTTGACAGCCTGGAAAACAAAAACGCGCTCTTTGGCATCATTCAGGGCAGCGTTTACGAAGATTTACGTGATATCTCGGTCAAAGGTCTGGTAGAGATAGGCTTTGATGGCTACGCTGTCGGCGGTTTGGCTGTCGGTGAGCCGAAGGAAGACATGCACCGTATTCTGGAGCACGTCTGCCCGCAGATCCCGGCCGACAAACCACGATACCTGATGGGCGTGGGTAAGCCGGAAGATCTGGTTGAAGGCGTGCGTCGCGGCATTGATATGTTCGACTGCGTGATGCCGACGCGCAACGCCCGCAACGGTCATCTGTTTGTGACCGACGGCGTAGTAAAAATCCGTAACGCGAAGTACAAAAGCGATACCGAATCCCTGGATGCCGAGTGCGATTGCTACACCTGTCGCCACTATTCACGGGCCTATTTGCATCATCTTGACCGTTGTAATGAAATATTGGGCGCGCGTCTCAACACGATTCATAACCTTCGCTACTATCAGCGCTTAATGGCTGGTTTACGTAAGGCTATCGAAGAAGGTAAATTAGAGGGCTTCGTGACTGATTTTTACCAACGCCAGGGTCGACCGGTTCCACCTTTGAACGTTGATTAATTTAATAATGAGGGAATTTTAATGAGCTTTTTTATTTCTGATGCGGTAGCGGCAACTGGTGCTTCGGCGCAGGGCAGCCCGATGTCTCTGATCCTGATGCTGGCGGTATTCGGTCTGATTTTCTACTTCATGATCCTGCGCCCACAGCAGAAACGCACCAAAGAGCACAAAAAGCTGATGGACTCCATCGCCAAAGGTGACGAAGTGCTGACCAACGGTGGCCTGGTGGGTCGCGTAACCAAAGTAGCTGAAAGCGGCTACGTTGTGATCGCACTGAACGACACCAATGAAGTGGTTATCAAACGTGACTTCGTAGCTGCCGTTCTGCCGAAAGGCACGATGAAGGCGCTGTAATCTTTTGTTTTCCCAAAGGGAACTGCCGTGTTAAACCGTTATCCTTTGTGGAAGTACATTATGCTGGTCGTCGTGTTTATCGTCGGCCTGCTTTACGCACTTCCCAACCTGTATGGTGAGGATCCGGCTGTTCAGATCACTGGTGCGCGCGGTGTCGCCGCCAGTGAGCAAACGCTGATCCAGGTCCAGAAAACGTTACAAGAAGAAAAAATTACCGCGAAGTCTGTGGCGCTGGAAGAGGGTGCAATTCTTGCGCGCTTCGACTCCACCGACACCCAGCTGCGCGCCCGTGAAGCGCTGATGAGCGTAATGGGTGAGCAATATGTGGTGGCGCTTAACCTTGCTCCGGCAACGCCGCGCTGGCTGTCGACGATTTACGCCGAGCCGATGAAACTGGGTCTCGACCTGCGTGGCGGCGTGCACTTCCTGATGGAAGTGGATATGGAAACGGCGCTGGGCAAGCTGCAAGAGCAAAGCATCGACAACCTGCGTAGCGGCCTGCGTGAGCAGAGCATTCCTTACACCAACGTGCGTAAAGCCGATAACTACGGCGTGGCGATCACTTTCCGCGACGGCGCTGCCCGCGATAAAGCGAATACGTTCCTCACCGCTCGCCACCGCGATATGGTTATCCGAAATCAGGGCAGTAATGGCCTGGTGGCGGTGATGACCGATGCGCGTCTGAGCGAAGCCCGTGAGTATGCCGTTCAGCAGAACATTAATATCCTGCGTAACCGCGTTAACCAGCTCGGCGTTGCCGAACCTCTGGTACAGCGTCAGGGCGCCGACCGCATCGTGGTTGAGCTGCCGGGTATTCAGGATACCGCACGTGCTAAAGAGATCCTTGGCGCGACCGCGACTCTCGAATTCCGTCTGGTCAATGCTAACGTCGATCCGTCTGCCGCTGCCTCTGGCCGCGTACCTGGCGACTCGGAAGTGAAGCAGATGCGTGATGGACAGCCTGTTGTGCTGTACAAGCGTGTGGTCCTGACCGGTGACCATATCACCGACTCCACGTCGAACCAGGATGAGTACAACCAGCCGCAGGTTAACATCTCGCTCGATAGCGCGGGTGGTAACATCATGTCTAACTTCTCCGGTAGCAACGTTGGCAAGCCGATGGCGACCCTGTTTGTGGAGTACAAAGACAGCGGCAGAAAAGATGCTAACGGCCGTTCGATTCTGGTGAAACAGGAAGAGGTGATTAACGTCGCCAATATCCAGACCCGTCTCGGCAGCAGTTTCCGCATCACCGGGATCAGCAACCCGAACGAAGCACGCCAGCTCTCTCTGCTGCTGCGCGCCGGTGCGCTGATTGCGCCGATTCAGATTGTTGAAGAACGCACCATCGGCCCGACCCTGGGTATGCAAAACATCCAGCAGGGTCTGGAAGCCTGTCTGGCCGGTCTGGCGGTGTCGATCCTGTTTATGCTGATCTTCTACAAGAAGTTTGGTCTGATTGCGACCACCGCGCTGCTGGCTAACCTGGTGCTGATCGTCGGCGTAATGTCGCTGCTGCCTGGTGCAACGCTGACCATGCCGGGGATTGCGGGGATCGTGTTAACCCTTGCGGTGGCGGTCGACGCCAACGTACTGATTAACGAACGTATTAAAGAAGAGCTGAGCAACGGTCGTTCCGTTCAGCAGGCGATTGATGAAGGGTACAAAGGCGCGTTCAGTTCCATCTTTGATGCGAACATCACCACGCTGATTAAAGTCATCATCCTGTATGCGGTCGGTACCGGTGCAATTAAAGGCTTTGCGATCACTACCGGTATTGGTGTGGCGACGTCCATGTTTACCGCAATTGTCGGTACCCGTGCCATCGTGAACCTGCTGTACGGCGGCAAACGCATCAAAAAGCTGTCTATCTGAGGAGTGCGTTGTGGCACAGGAATATACTGTTGAACAATTGAACCACGGCCGTAAAGTCTGGGACTTTATGCGCTGGGACTACTGGGCCTTCGGCATCTCCGGTTTTCTGCTGATCGTGTCGATTATTATTATCGGCGTGCGCGGTTTTAACTGGGGCCTCGATTTCACCGGCGGTACGGTCATTGAGATTTCCCTGGAAAAACCAGCGGATGTGGAAGAGATGCGTGCTGCGCTGGAGAAAGCTGGTTTCGCCGACCCGCTGCTGCAGAACTTTGGCAGCAGCCGCGACATTATGGTGCGCATGCCGCCTGCACAGGGTGAAACCGGTGGTCAGGTGCTGGGCAGTAAAGTCGTTAGCGTGATCAACGAAGCGACTGACCAGAACGCGGCGGTTAAGCGTATCGAGTTTGTCGGTCCGAGCGTGGGTGCCGATCTGGCGCAGACCGGGGCAATGGCGCTGATCGTGGCGCTGATCTCGATCCTGATTTACGTCGGCATACGCTTTGAATGGCGTCTGGCGGCGGGGGTGGTTATCGCCCTTGCGCACGACGTGATCATCACTATGGGCGTGCTGTCGCTGTTCCAGATCGAGGTCGATCTGACTATTGTGGCGTCGCTGATGTCGGTTATCGGCTACTCGCTGAACGACAGCATCGTGGTATCGGACCGTATTCGTGAGAACTTCCGCAAGATCCGTCGCGGTACGCCTTACGAGATCTTTAACGTCTCGCTGACCCAGACGCTGCACCGAACCTTGATCACGTCCGGGACCACCTTAGTGGTTATCCTGATGCTGTATCTGTTCGGTGGCGCAATGCTGCAGGGCTTCTCCCTGACCATGCTGATCGGTGTCTCTATCGGTACCGCGTCCTCTATCTACGTGGCATCCGCACTGGCACTGAAACTGGGCATGAAGCGCGAGCATCTGATCCAGCAGAAGGTCGAGAAAGAAGGGGCGGATCAACCGTCAATTCTGCCGTAATCCCGTTTCGGGAAATAAAAAACCGCAGCTTACGGGCTGCGGTTTTTTTATATCTGACGAAGTGTAAATCAAACGCCTTCGAGTAAGCGCACCTGGCTCATCGACAGCGGACGGGAATAAACATAGCCCTGAAAACCAATGCTATTATATTCTTTGAGTTTCGCTATATTAAATTCTTTATTA
>DATEKR010000262.1:0-15069 GCA_035277345.1 Enterobacteriaceae bacterium | reverse complement strand
ATTTAAAGACCGACACCAGCAGCAGACAGATTTCCAGACCATAGAGCGGTTTCAGCACGGAAATTAACAGGTGCGAATCGGCAAGCCCGGAAATAATCAGTCGTGCACCGACCACCAGCCCGACAATTAACAGCCCGCGTTTGGCCCCGATATAATTCACGAACAGCGGGATCACCATATACATCAGGAATTCCATCGCCGACTGTACGGTGCCCAGATAGCCAAAGACGGCGTTGCCCTGATGGATATCGTCGAAGAAGGTCACGAAGTAGCGGGAGAACTGCTGCTCGGCGATAAACATCATCCAGGCCACGCCCGCCACGTACAGGCAGAATGCCCAGAATTTACGGCTTTTCAGCAGAGCATAGACGTCCGCTGGAACGATTTTTTCCTTCGTCAGCACTTCACCGGCATGGGCGGAGTTAACGTTCACTTTCAGGCTAAGCAGCACCACCAGCATGACCAGTGACGCGACGCTGCCGAGAATAAAGTTATAAGCCGGAGAGAGATTAAACAGCAGGCCGGAAAATGATGAAGCCACCGCCCAGCCCAGCGATCCCCACATACGGATCTGGCCGAACTCCATGCCGTTCAGACGACTAAAGCGGTCGGTATAGGATTCACAGGCGGCAACACCCGCGTACCAGGCGAAGCTTAAATAGATAGCCCCGACAACAATTCCCAGCATGGTGTTTGATATCAACAATGGCTGATAGACATAAATAAAGAACGGGGCCATCAGCGCCGACATGGCGACCACAAAATAGAGCAGATATTTGCTCATGCCTATTTTGTCGAGAATATAGCCATAGATCGGTTTGAGGATCACCGAGAAGATACCGTTAACCGCAAAGACCGTGCCGATTACCGTCCCGCTTAAATTCGCTTTTTGTCCTAACCAGATCGCCAGCAAGCCAATACTTGCCGACCAGGTAAAGAAGTACAAAAAGATAAAGGTACTGATTTTGTAATACTCGGTTCTGTTTTTCGTTGGTGTATTTTCCATACTATCCTCGACGAAAGCCTGTAGAGATATCAGTTAAGGGATGTCCGGCTAACGGCCCGGAGGTTAAACAGAGAGCGTGAGCGTCCTGCCGCTGAGCGGGTCGGTTATCGTCAGTCGGTGACCGTCGATAGCCAGCTCCGGTCGCAGAGAATACGACTCATCGGGACGCTCACTGGCCGCCACGGCGCAGCACAGCCAGCTTTCACCGCATGGGATGTCGCCTGCCAGTAGCGGAATAGAAGCGCAGCCGGCAAACATAATGCTGCTGTTGGGCGGCGTGACCACGCTGTCCGCCCGCCGGAGCGGCTGCGGGGACAGATCGAAGATCGCACTGGTACCGTTGCTGGCGTTAATCCGGCAGCCACGCTCGCCCAGCGGATTGTGCTCAGCCTTCAGTACCGCAAAGCCGCCCTCCACCGTTTTCAGCGCACGTTCACTGTCGATTTTATGCACTCGCAAATGCCACTCGCCGCAGGCAATCAGCCACGTCGTGATATGCACATCGTGCCAGGGCGACCAGCGGGAGAGGATATGATCCTGATGCACCTCCACCGCCTCGCACTCGCGCCGTCCCCGGAAGTACTCATCGCCGTCTGCCAGCAGCAGCATTGAATCGCAGGCAGCGTGCTTAATACCGTAGCGGCCGCGATCGATGGTGAAACCAAAGCGGCTGGAGTAAGCAAATTTGGTGTATTTGGCGTCGGTATTGACGTAGTTGTTCAGCTCCAGCTGGCCGGATGCCAGCATAGTGACATGCTGCGATCCGTTGCTGTGGACGAGGATCTGCCCGGCATGCGGGATCGCACAGCTACCGTCCATCGCGGGAAGAGGCAGTTCCTCAGCCTGCCAGAACGGATGATCCGCCGGCAACGCCAGGATCAGAAAGACCTTCAGCGCCCAGTAAGGCGATCCCGGCGAGTTATAGTCCTCGCACATCGCCAGGTTTGGATACGCAAAGCCGAGCGTCAGAATACCGTCGCGATCGAAAATGGGCTGCTGAAGCCACCAGCGCAGATGGCGCAGGATCACACCTTTGATAACGCCCGGTGACAGGACATCAAGCCCGGCGAAAACCGCCGCGCTCCAGAAAGCGACCATTGCAAAGCGGTAGGTCAGACTGCGGCCAAACGGCACCGATGCGCCGTCTGCCGCCGACATCCAGATAAAATCGTCGGCAAATTGCCGGGCGCGTTCGCGCAGAACGGCGCAGCGCTGCGGATCGTCATCCTGATTCAACGTGGCGTAGATCAGACCGTAGAAGTGAAAGGCCATCGGGATGTAATAATCTTTCGGCCGTCCGGGACCGTCGGAATACCAGCCGTCGCCCAGGTAATAGGCTTCCATCATGGCAAAACGACGCTCAACCGCCGCTTTATCCCAGGGCAGCCCGGCGCGTTTAAAACCAAGCTGGACCATAATGGCGAAATAGTTCCAGTTGCTGTCGGGCATCTGCGCATCGGTGATTTGATCCAGCCAGCGGTGCAGATTGTGCAGAGTCTGCGCATCGACTATTTCGTTAAAGCGCTCGCCCAGCAACGATAGCCCAAGGCCGTAGGCGGCCATTTCAACCAGCCGCTGATCGTACGGCCCGGTTTCGCCCCAGTAGCCTTCGCTGTCGGGATCGGTGCCCTGGCGGATGGCCTCGCGGTATTTATCAAAGACAGGCACTTCTTCGCCGCCCGCCAGGAGCGGAAACACACCCCACAGCGCACGGGAAAGCCCTTCCATATTCGCGATTTCAACGCTGTAGTGGGCACAGGTCTGGCCCAGTGGAAAAGCGGATTTTCCCGCCGGGAACTGTGTATCCAGCGCCGTCAGCATCGCCGTCAGCGCCGCCACAACATCATCCCGCGAAGACAATATTTTTGATGTTTCCACTCTGGTCACCCGCATCCTTTTACCCGCCTGTTAACGTGGGGCTAAGGATAGTGAATCGCCGGATGACAGAAATGTTATCTCAGTCACACCGGGAGAATTTACCCAAACCGCCAGTTGGGGAAATTTAAAAAGGTGGTTTATAAATGGAATTTAACCGCTAAAAATTGAGAAATATTGTCCTGTGAAACCCTACTGGCAGGCGGATCGTCTGGAGCCGATCGCGCTTAATAACGCCATCGTCTCCTTTAGTCGGCTATACGCCAATACGGTGCGCTATCACCACTGGCATCAGTGCCTGGAGGTGCTCTATGTCGAAGAGGGTTACGGGGTAGTGATTGTCGATAACCGCCAGTACACCATGCGACCGGGTCGGCTGTTTTTTTTCCCGCCCTTCACACTGCACAAGGTGATGGTGGATGAGAAAGTGCAGGACAGCTACCGGCGGACGATTATTCACGTCGACCATCATGTGGTGCTGAAAACCCTGCGCGACTTCCCGCAGAATCAGCGACGCCTTCAGACCCTTACCGCCCGGGGCGGCCCGGCTTTCGTTGCCGATATGGCCGACTGCCACATGCATATCGACCATCTGTTTAGCCGCTACGCACAGCTGGCGGCTCTGAATACGGAAAATGTCGCCAGCCTGCTACTGACGTTACTGAGCCTGCTGCCCCAGGAGCAGCAGCACCTGCCGGAAAGCGGTGGTGGTATCGCCAGCGAGGTAATGTTCTGGCTGGAGGAGAACTACCGGCAGAAATTTAGCCTCGATGCGTTGTCCCGGGATATCGGTAAATCCCGTAGCTATGTCTCGCGCCGCTTCCATTTTGAGACCGGCGAGCATATCCATCACTACCTCAATACTCTTCGCCTGCGCAAAGCCTGCGAGACGCTGCTGCATAGCGAGATAAGCATCCGTGAGATAGCCGCTGAAGTGGGGTTTTCCGATGTGACCTATTTTATTAGCGCGTTTAAAAAGGGGATTGGTGAAACGCCGCTGCAGTACCGGAAGAATTCAGTAGGGAAATAATATTCGAGGGACCAGGTTTTACTGATGCTGCATCTTCAGACAAAAAAACGGAGCGCACCAGGCGCTCCGTTTTTTATCAGCGATAAGGCTATCAGGATTCCAGATCCGCCATATCACCCTTCTCCTGCAGCCAGTTGCGGCGGTCTTCCGAACGCTTCTTGGCCAGCAGCATATCCATCATCGCGTTGGTACGCTGATCGTCTTCATCGCTGATGGTCAACTGCACCAGACGACGGGTGTTGGGATCGAGCGTGGTTTCGCGCAGCTGGAGTGGGTTCATTTCACCCAGTCCTTTAAAGCGCTGAACGTTAGGCTTGCCTTTTTTACGCTTCAGCTGTTCCAGCACGCCCGCTTTCTCTTCTTCGGTCAGCGCGTAGTAAACCTCTTTACCAAGGTCGATACGGTACAGCGGCGGCAGGGCTACATGGACGTGGCCGTGCTTAACCAGCGTACGGAAGTGCTTCACAAAGAGGGCACACAGCAGCGTGGCGATATGCAGGCCATCGGAGTCCGCATCCGCGAGGATACAGATCTTACCGTAGCGCAGCTGGCTCAGATCGTCACTGTCCGGATCGATACCGATAGCAACGGAGATATCGTGTACTTCCTGCGAGGCCAGTACTTCGTCGGACGAAACTTCCCAGGTATTGAGGATCTTGCCCTTAAGCGGCATGATCGCCTGGTATTCACGGTCGCGCGCCTGTTTGGCGGAGCCGCCCGCCGAGTCCCCTTCCACCAGGAAGAGTTCGGTACGGCTGAGATCCTGGGCGGTGCAGTCCGCCAGCTTGCCCGGGAGAGCCGGGCCGCTGGTCAGCTTTTTACGCACCACTTTTTTCGCTGCTCGCAGACGACGCTGGGCGCTGGAAATGGCCAGCTCCGCCAGCATTTCTGCGGCCTGAACGTTCTGGTTCAGCCACAGGCTAAAGGCATCTTTGACCACGCCGGACACAAAAGCCGCACACTGGCGCGAAGAGAGACGCTCTTTGGTCTGACCGGCAAACTGCGGATCCTGCATTTTCACCGACAGCACGTAAGCGCAGCGATCCCAGATATCTTCGGCGGAGAGTTTTACCCCACGCGGCAGGATATTACGGTATTCGCAGAACTCACGCATGGCGTCCAGCAGACCCTGACGCAGGCCGTTAACGTGGGTGCCGCCCTGCATGGTAGGGATCAGGTTAACGTAGCTTTCCGTCAGCAGTTCACCGCCTTCAGGCAGCCACAGCAGCGCCCAGTCGACCGCCTCGGTCTCACCGTCGAAATTGCCGATAAACGGCTTTTCCGGCAGCAGAGGCAGGCCGTTGACCGCTTCGCTTAAATAATCGCTCAGACCATTCTCGTAGCGCCAGGTCTGTTCGGTACTGTTGACATGATCTTTAAAGACAATCTCGACGCCAGGGCAGAGCACCGCTTTCGCTTTCAGCAGGTGAGACAGGCGGGAAACGGAGAAGCGCGGGCTATCGAAGAAGCTTTCATCCGGCCAGAAATGGACGCTGGTACCGGTATTGCGCTTGCCGCAGGTGCCGATCACTTCCAGATCCTGAACCTTGTCGCCGTTTTCAAACGCGATGCTGTAAACCTGGGCGTCGCGGCGCACGGTCACTTCAACACGCTTCGACAGGGCATTGACCACGGAGATCCCGACCCCGTGCAGACCACCGGAGAACTGATAATTCTTGTTGGAGAACTTACCGCCGGCATGCAGGCGACAGAGGATCAGCTCAACCGCAGGCACGCCCTCTTCCGGGTGAATATCCACCGGCATCCCGCGGCCGTCGTCGATCACTTCCAGCGACTGATCGGCGTGCAGGATCACCTCCACGCGTTTAGCGTGACCGGCGAGCGCTTCATCCACGCTGTTATCGATAACTTCCTGACCAAGATGGTTCGGGCGGGTCGTGTCGGTATACATCCCCGGACGACGGCGCACTGGCTCAAGCCCGGTCAGTACCTCAATGGCATCTGCGTTATAAGATTGCGTCATGGTGTTTTCGTAGAATGTGAACGCATCGTTTCCCGGGCTGCTCAGCGCAGACCGAGAAAATCGATAATCTGTGTGAAATGATCGTCAAAACCCACAAAAGCGTGATTACCACCCTGCTCAATGGTCTGGCGGCAGGAGGCGTAATACGCCACCGCCTGGCGGTAGTCGAGCACTTCATCTCCCGTCTGTTGTAACAGCCAGAGCAGGTCTGGCGCGTCCAGCGGGTCGATCTGCATGACTTTGAGATCGTAAATATGGCGAGACTCTAGCACATATTGTTGCCCTGTGTAGGGATTCTCGTTCTGACCAAGATAGTTCACCAGCAGCTCAAAGGGTCGCACCGCCGGGTTCACTACCACCGCAGGCAACGTAAAGCACTGGGAGAGCCAGGTGGCGTAATATCCGCCAAGGGAGGAGCCGACAATGCCCATCGGCACGCCGCCGCGTTCAAGCACCAGCGACTCAAGTAGCTCCGCCGCTTCAGCGGGGAACGCCGGTAGCTGTGGAACCAACATCTCAATATCCGGATAGTGTGTTGCCAGCCACTGCCTGAACTGAGTGGCCTTAGCGGAACGCGGAGAGCTGTTAAAACCGTGCAGATAGAGAAGCGTTGACATCAGTAGCCTTCTGAAGCGGTATCCGGGCTGAACTGCGTACTTTGCAGGCGGCAAACTTCGGTGGTAACGGTGCCGTCGTCGTGCAGTTCCAGCCAGCGCCAGCCGGGTGCGATGGTATCCAGCGTAAAGTTGGCACAGTGCGGTTTGAACTGTACGCAGGTCGATGGCGTCGCCATCATCCGTCGCCCGTTCCAGTCGAGATCCAGTTCCTGATGAATGTGGCCGCAGAGCATATGCCTGACGCGGGGATAGCGCGACAGCACGGTATCCAGCGCCGCGCCGTTGCGCAGGCTGTGTTGATCCAGCCAGCTACAGCCGGACGGCAGAGGATGATGGTGCAGCAGCAACAGCGTATTACGCTCGGGCGCATCGGCCAGCTTGCGCTCCAGCCACTCCAGCTGATAGTCGCTGAGTTCGCCGTAGGGCACGCCGAAGACCTGGCTATCAAGCAGCAGGATCTGCCAGTAATCGCCGATAAACACGCGCTTCGCTGACGAAATCCCCGCCTCCTGCAATGCGCTATACATTGCCGGCTGGAAGTCGTGATTGCCCGGCAGCCAGACGCAGGGCATGGCAAAAGCCGCGATGCTTTCAGCGAAAAGCTGATAGGCCTCGGCGGAATGGTCCTGCGCTAAATCACCCGTCGCCACAATTAAATCGCAATCACGCTGTTGAGCATGGATGGCCGCCAGTACGGCCTGATAGCTTTCCCAGGTATTCACACCCAGCAACGTTTCGTGCTTTTGAGCAAACAGGTGAGTATCAGTAATTTGCAGTATCCTGACCCTGGCCCCACCGGCCAGAGGAAGGTTTAACAGGCTTTCCAAATGGTGTCCTTAGGTTCCACTATGCTAACAAACCGGAATCGCCATCGCTCCATGTGCTAAACAGTATCGTAACCAGTCAGCCAGAAACTGGTTAATTTGATGCTTTTCGTCGCGTTGATGCAACTTTTTATTAGGATAATCATAACGCGCTTTAAAGCGAAAGATCTGCTGACTTGAACACACTTCGGCAACCATCGCGTCGTGGTAAAGCCGCACCGTCATTGATGGCAGGCTCCAGTAGCTGACCGCCGGGACGGTTTGTTCAATCTCAACCAGCGTAGTGTAGCGGGTCGATTCAGTAATCGTTAACCGGTATTGGGCATTGCTCACCTGATAGCTCACCGTTTCGCCTGGCGCATCGTTTTGCGGCAGCAGGCGGCGTAGCTGCGCGAAATTGGTTTCGCACAGGCGCATCATTTCAGGGAAGTCAGGTGTATAACGCTTCATTTTTTCCACTCGTTTCGTAATTCCAGATGATGCAGCTGCAGCCATTGCAAAGCGATGACAGAGGCCGCGTTGTCAATTTTCCCCTCTTCAACCCACTGGTAGGCCTGCTCCCGGCTTACCACATGTACGCGGATATCTTCATTTTCATCCGCCAGGCCGTGTATCCCCTGGGCCGTTGTCGCATCCACTTCCCCCACCAGCAGAGATAAGCGCTCGCTGGTGCCACCGGGGCTTGCCAGGTAGCTCATAAATTTCTTCGCCCGCCCGACGATCAGCCCGGCTTCCTCTACGGCTTCCCGACGGGCAACCTCTTCGACCGTCTCGCCCTCTTCGATCATACCGGCGACCAGTTCCAGTAGCCACGGGCTCTCGCTGGTGTCGTACGCCGCGATGCGAATTTGCTCCACCAGCACCACTTCATCACGCACAGGGTCAAAGGGTAGCAAGACTGCGGCATGCCCGCGCTCAAAAATTTCACGTCGGACCTCACCGCTCATTTCACCGTTGAAAAGACGGTGGCGGAAACGATACAAATCGAGCGAAAAAAAACCGCGATAAAGCGTTTCACGTGCAATAATTTCTACATCATTTTTGGCGAAAGTAACGGCCTGTTCACGAGGCTGGCTCATCGTTATGTCCTGTTAACTGTGATGAAATTGTGGATTTAAATTCGGTTTACATAGGCTTTAACCACGGGTGTGGTACATTTGTGCAAATTAGTGCCAGATGGCACATTACGCAAAGCTATCACAGTGGCAGACTCTGGTAGAATCGGCGATTATTTTTCTATTTTGTTCAGCGCTACGATGCTTCACACAAGGAATGCAAATGAAGAAATTGCTCCCCATTCTTATCGGCCTGAGCCTGACGGGCTTCAGCGCGATGAGTCAGGCAGAAAACCTGCTGCAGGTTTATCAGCAGGCACGTTTAAGCAACCCGGATTTGCGTAAATCAGCGGCTGACCGTGATTCTGCCTTCGAAAAAATTAATGAAGCACGTAGCCCGCTGCTCCCGCAGCTTGGATTGGGCGCTGACTACGGCTATACCCGTGGCTACCGCGATTCGAGCGGGATTAATGGCTCCTCCACCAGCGGTTCACTGCAGCTGACGCAGACCATTTTCGATATGTCTAAATGGCGTGCGCTGAGCCTGCAGGAAAAGAGCGCCGGTATTCAGGATGTCACCTTCCAGACCGATCAGCAAACGCTGATCCTGAACACCGCAACCGCCTACTTCAACGTACTGAGCGCTATCGACTCGCTCTCCTACACCGAAGCGCAGAAGCAGGCTATCTATCGCCAGCTGGACCAGACCACTCAGCGTTTTAACGTTGGTCTGGTTGCCATCACCGACGTACAGAACGCCCGCTCACAGTATGACACCGTGCTGGCGAATGAAGTCACCGCCCGCAACAACCTGGACAACGCGGTGGAAAGCCTGCGTCAGGTCACCGGTAACTACTACCCGGCGCTGGCCTCTCTGAACGTGGACAGCTTTAAAACTGATAAGCCGCAGGCGGTAAATACCCTGCTGAAAGAAGCGGAAAACCGCAACCTGACCCTGCTTCAGGCTCGACTGAGCCAGGACCTCGCACGCGAGCAGATCCGCCAGGCGCAGGACGGCCATCTGCCGACGCTGGGCCTGACGGCTTCAACGTCCGTCACCGACAGCTCCAGCAGCGGCTATAAAACGCGTGACAACGCACAGTACAGCGACAGCAACGTGGGTCAGAGCAAAATTGGTCTGAGCTTCTCACTGCCGCTGTATCAGGGTGGAATGGTTAACTCACAGGTGAAACAGGCCCAGTATGGCTTCGTTGGCGCCAGCGAGCAGCTGGAAAGCGCACACCGCAACGTGGTGCAGACCGTGCGTTCTTCCTTCAACAATATCAACGCCTCCATCAGCAGCGTTAACGCCTACAAACAGGCCGTGGTTTCCGCGCAAAGCTCGCTGGATGCAATGGAAGCCGGCTACTCCGTCGGTACCCGCACCATTGTTGACGTACTGGACGCCACCACAACGCTCTTTAACGCCAAGCAGCAGCTTTCAAGCGCGCGTTACAACTACCTGATTAATCAGCTGAATATCAAATCCGCACTCGGCACGCTTAACGAGCAGGATCTGGTAGCGCTGAATAACACTCTGGGTAAAGCGGTCACCACCACGCCGGACAGCATCGCGCCGGAAACCGCACAGCAGAAATAAGTCATTTCGTATCGCAAACGGGGGCATCAGCCCCCGTTTTTACGTAAGGCAACGTAAAGACCCGCCTGCAACGCCCGTCACTGCTTCATTTTCAGCCACTCATCCTCTATTCTTAACGCTATTTTTCACGCACTACCACTGGGTCCAGGAAGACAATAATGAAACGGACAAAAAATATTCATCACGCCACGTTTCGTAAGAGCTGGAGCGCCCGTCATCTGACGCCGGTCGCCCTGGCCGTTACGGCGGTTATTATGCTGGCTGGCTGTGAGCAAAGTGACGAAACGGTGTCGATGTATCAGAACGCCGACGACTGTTCGACGGCGAATCCGGGCAAAAGCGCGGAATGTACCACCACCTATAACAACGCCCTGAAAGAAGCCGAGCGCACCGCGCCGAAATACGCTTCCCGCGAAGACTGCGTGGCCGAGTTCGGCGAAGGCCAGTGCCAGCAGACTCCGGCTCAGGCCGGTATGGTGCCGGAAAATCAGGCCCAGGCGCAGTCCAGCGGTAGCTTCTGGATGCCGTTGATGGCGGGCTATATGATGGGCCGCATGATGAGCGGCGGCGCGCAGCATCAGCCGCTGTTCAGCTCGCGCAACCCGGCAAGCCCGGCCTACGGTCAGTACACCGACGCCGCAGGTAAGAGCTACGGCGCAGCACAGTCAGGCCGAACCACCACCGTTCCGAAAACGGCGATGGCACCGAAACCGGCAACTACCTCCACCATTACCCGTGGCGGCTTTGGTGAGTCCGTGGCGAAGCAAACCACAATGCAGCGTAGCGCGACCGGCAGCACCTCCCGCTCAATGGGCGGCTGATCGGCATGGAAAGAATCAGCATTACCGAGCGTCCGGGCTGGCGTGAAAAAGCCACCGAGTTCGGCTTTAATTTTCATACCATGTATGGCGAGCCCTACTGGTGTGAAGAGGCCTACTACAAGCTGAGCCTCGCCCAGGTCGACAAGCTGGAAGAGGTCACCGCTGAACTGCATCAGATGTGCCTGAAGGTCGTGGAAAAGGTGGTCGCCAGCGATGAGCTGATGGCCAAATTCCGCATTCCAAAACACACCTGGAGCTTTGTCCGCCAGTCGTGGCAGACCCATCAGCCGTCGCTCTACTCGCGTCTGGATCTGGCGTGGGACGGCACGGGTGAACCTAAGCTGCTTGAGAACAACGCCGATACACCCACATCGCTCTATGAAGCCGCCTTTTTCCAGTGGTTGTGGCTTGAAGATCAGCTCAACGCCGGTAACCTGCCGGAGAATAGCGATCAGTTCAACAGCCTGCAGGAAAAGCTGATCGAGCGCTTTGCCGCGCTTCGTGAATCCCACGGTTTCCAGCTGCTGCATCTGACCTGCTGTCGCGACACCGTCGAAGATCGCGGTACCGTACAGTATCTCCAGGACTGCGCGGCTGAAGCGGGCGTCGCCACCGAGTTTCTCTATATTGAGGACATTGGCCTCGGCGAAAAGGGCCAGTTTACCGATCTGCAGGACCAGGTGATCGGCAATCTGTTCAAGCTCTACCCGTGGGAGTATATGCTGCGCGAGATCTTCTCCACCAAGCTGGAAGACGCGGGCGTTCGCTGGCTGGAACCTGCATGGAAAAGCATTATCTCCAATAAAGCGCTGCTGCCGCTGCTGTGGGAAATGTTCCCTGACCATCCTAATCTGCTCCCGGCGTACTTTGCTGACGATGCGTATCCCGCGATGGATAAGTTCGTTATCAAGCCCATTTTCTCTCGCGAAGGCGCCAACGTCTCCATCGTCGAAAACGGCAAAACTATCGAGCAGGTGGAAGGCCCCTACGGTGAAGAAGGGATGATCGTCCAGCAGTTCTGCACGCTGCCAAAGTTTGGCGACAGCTATATGCTGATCGGTAGCTGGCTGATTAACGACCAGCCTGCGGGAATTGGCATTCGTGAAGATCGCGCCCTGATCACTCAGGATCTCTCCCGCTTCTATCCGCATATTTTTGTTGAATAAGCGGCGCTGAGCGCAAAAGAAAAAACCGGCTTTTTAAGGCCGGTTTTTTTATGGCTACATCACACCGAAAAACTTAGGCAAGAATAACGAGATCGCCGGGATGTAGGTCACCAGCATCAGGACAAAGAAGAGGATCGCATAGAACGGCAGCATCGCTTTCACCACCTGTTCGATGGTCTGCTTACTTACCGCACTGGCGACAAACAGCACCGACCCCACCGGCGGCGTGATAAGCCCTATACCGAGGTTCACCAGCATGATCATGCCGAAGTGGACCGGATCGATACCCAGGGCATTGGTCACCGGCAGCAGCACCGGCGTCAGGATCAAGATCAGCGGGGCCATATCCATCAACGTCCCGATCAGCAGCAGCATGATGTTAATGCACATCAGGATCACATACTTGTTATCGGAGATGCTGGTAAAGGCCTCGGTGATGCGCATCGGCAGCTGCATATAGGTCATGATCGCACCAAAGGCGGCGGCAAAACCTATCAGGATCATCACGATGGTCACCGTCTTCACGGTGCGGTACATCAGCTTCGGTAGCTCGGACCATTTATAGTCACGGTAGATAAACATGGTGACGAAAAAGGCCCACAGACAGGCTATCGCCGCAGATTCAGTGGCAGTGAAAATACCGGACAGGATCCCACCCATGATGATCACCACGGTCATCAGGCCCCACAGGGTGTCGACAAAAATCTTCAACGCCTGGCGGAACGGAACCCGCTCGCCCTTCGGATAGCCGCGCTTATGAGCAAACAGCACGCACATCACCATCAGGGTCATACTCAGCAGCAGGCCCGGCAGGATACCGGCAATAAACAGCGCGGCAATTGACACCGTACCGCCGGTCGCCAGAGAGTAGATCACCGAGTTATGGCTGGGCGGCGTCAGGATAGCCTGTACCGATCCGCTGGCCGTCACCGCCGCCGCGAAATCACGCGGATAGCCTTTTTTGTCCATCTCCGGGATCATCACCGAGCCGATCGAGGCGGTATCCGCCACCGACGAACCGGAGATGGCACCGAAAAAGGTCGAGGCGACGATATTCACCAGCGACAGGCCGCCGCGAATAAAGCCGACAAAGATGTAGGCAAAGTTGACCAGCCGACGGGCAATCCCTCCTTCGGCCATAATGGCCCCTGCCAGAATAAAGAACGGGATCGCCAGCAGCGAGAACTTGTTCACGCCGTTGGTCAGCTGGATCATGACGGCTTCCAGCGGGATATCAATATACCAGGCGCCAATAATCGCACTGATGCCAACGGCATAGGCAACCGGCACCCCAATCGCCAGCATAATGCCGAGCGTAAAGACCAGAATAAATGCATCCATAGACTTTCCTTACCGGGGGTCCGGCGGTTAACTCGACGAGCCCAGCATAACCACCGGACGATGGTGCTGCGATCCGCACAGAATTTTCTCGAGAATAAACAGGATGGTAATCGCAGAACCGATCGGTAACGGCAGATAGCTTTCACCTGCGGTAAAAACCGGGAACTCCGCAACCGGCTGTTCCCACAGCTCGGCACAGAGTGCAGCGCCATACCAGAAGATAAACACGCTGATAGCCATCAGCATCAGGTCCGCCAGAATCAGGCACAGTCTGCGGGCATTTTCGCCGAGTCGATCGACCACCATGCTGACCGCAATATGCGAACCGGCGCGATAGCTCACCGCCGCCCCAATAAAGGTAAAAGTCACCATGCAGATAATGGCCACCGGCTCCGGCCATGAGAGTGCGCTGTTCATGACATAGCGCGCAAAGATCCCTACCGGGATCACCGCCACCATGACTAATAGCGCCAGGCCGGCAACCCACATGGATATTCGATACAAAATATCCATCAATAATGAATAACGCTCACCCATACAATTTGCCCCGGTAATAAACTATTTTCGCAGACGAAAAAAGAGCGACAGGAAAGCGGGCAGCTATTGCTGCCCGCTCTGGTGTTATTTCACTTCCTGAATACGCTTAATCAGATCCTGGTGATCTTTACCGTACTTGTCGCGAACAGGCTGGGTGGCCTGATAGAAAGGAGCGGTATCCATTTCATGGAACTTAACACCACCGGCTTTCATCGCTTCCAGTGATTTATCATTGTAGGTTTTCCACAGCTCACGCTGCTCAGCCTGGGCTTCTTTCGCCAGCTTGAGGATAAGTTCCTGATCTTCTTTTTTCAGCTTATCCCATTTGGCTTTGGAGAATAAAAACAGCTCGGGAATAATAAAGTGTTTACTCCAGGTGTAGTTCTTCACCACTGGCAAATAGTTGTGGGCGACAAAGGTCGGCGGGTTATTCTCCGTGCCGTCGATCACCCCGGTTTGCATACCGCTAAACACCTCACTCACGCCCATCGCCACCGAGTTCGCTCCCATGGCTTTCAGAGTATCCAGCGCAATCGGGCTGCCCTGCACGCGGATCTTCATGCCTTTTAAATCTTCCGCTTTGGTCACCGGGGCCTTGGTGATCAGGTTGCGGGTGCCCGCATCCATCCAGCCGAGGAAAATCAGGCGCGATTTGCTGCTGGCCGAAAGGCGATCGCCGATCTCCTTGCCAATCATGCCGTCGAGCACTTTATGCATATGATCTTCATCACGGAAAATATAGGGCAGCGTAAAGACGTTGATTTCCGGCAGAATAGCGGCAACCGGCGTCATTGATACACGGATAATATCAATCGCGCCAATCTGTGCCTGTTCAATAACCTGTTTTTCATCGCCTAAGACACCGCCGGGAAACGTTTTAATATCCAGACGGCCATCGGTAGCGGCGCTGAGTTTTTCCCCCATATGCTGAACCGCAACGACGTTAGGATAATCCGCCGGGTGAACGTCGGCGGCGCGGAAAGTTTGGGCCATGGTGGTATGAGAGATAAACAGCAATGCAGAGCTAATACAGACGTTGAGCAGTGTTTTCGCAGACTTCATCTTTCTGTTTCTCCAGAGGTTTTAATTTTTTCGGAATAACAGTGACCACGGGCAGGCCGCCCGGGGTGTAACACCAGATAGGGCTTAAAGAGTGCATTAAAAATAGAATCAAGAAGAAGAGTAGTCAGTCGGGGAAATTATTGCGATGATA
>DATEKR010000261.1:0-7721 GCA_035277345.1 Enterobacteriaceae bacterium | reverse complement strand
AGCAGCACGCCAAGGCCGGTGGCGGAGGAGACGGCCAGCGACATCAGGCAGGCGACAAAATAGGCCGCGACCATCAGGATATAAGGGGAGTTGATATAGCGCAGCGGACGCGAGGCCAGCTTCACGACCATATCGTTGGCGCCGATATGGGTCATATAGGCGGCAAAACCACACAGCATCATGATCATCATCCCGAGATCGCCACCGCGGCTCATCAGCAGGATTTTGATATATTCGACAATATCGGTCGCGGTGTAGCCGGTGCTGGTCGCGCTGGACGGCAACACCTGGTGGCCCATCAGGGCGCTAATAATCAGCAGGGCCAGGCCGCCGACGAAGAGCACGCCGGTCGCCGAGTAGCCTTTAATGATATAGCGTGCCACGCCGACAATGACGGCCACGCCAATAAGAAGTTCAAGCAACGTCAACATTATTATCACCTGTAGTACAAAGACTGCCCTGTCTGCAATTTTTTACCCCGATATTCAGGGTATACCCAAAGAGGAGTGGCAATTTGCCGAAGAAACGGATAGTCGTTGCTGATTAAAATCAATAAATCGACTACTAAATAAACCGTCAGGATTATTTTTGTCCGAATAGCGACAAGCCGCCCACCATCATCTTGATTGCGCTGATAAAAGCAAGATGTATTTGTTTTGATATTCAAATGAAAAATAAAAGTTAACAGTATTTTATCTGTGGGTTTTATTTATTCTCCGAACGTAAATCATCTAAAAAATCCTTTAAAAATAAAAAAGAGGCTGCCTATACTCGGGCCTCTTCCACGCGAATTCTGACGAGCTGATATGCGCGCTAGCCGGGGTAATTGCCTGCACTGTTTACGAAAGTATCTGCTGATACTTTTGTTGGCATTCTGCTGGCTGCTTATCCAGAGTCAGGTGGCGATTGCTTCCCATCACTGCGATCTCAGCGTGGATGGCGAGGCGGTGATGCTCCAGCATCAACAACATCAGATGGCGGAGGCCACGCCCGCCTACAGCATGATGAAAGGACCCCTGTGCGAAAAACACTGCGTCCCGGATACCATGCAAAAAGATCCCCAGCACACGCCGCTGATTGCGCTTCCCGTCAGCACGACGTTGGCGGTGGTGACGCCGCTTTGTGCAGATACCATCGGCAGTGGCTGGGCGTTATCACCTCCGGCAACGGGGCCACCGGCAACCATTCGGTTCTGCCGGTTAAGAGAGTAGAAACACCTGTAACGCACTGAATTTTATCTATTCATTTACCGTTATCAGGAGTTTTTATGTTTGCTTATCTTTCCCGTGCGCTGACAGGCGTACTGCTGGTGCTGTCTGCGTCTCTTGCGCAGGCCCATGATATGTCTGCCCATGCGGGTATGAATCATTCTCCCTCCACGCCCGAGGTGTATCACACCGAAGGGACGATCAAAGCGGTCAGCCCCCAGGCGTTGACCATTTCCCATCAGGCTATCCAGGCCCTCAACTGGCCGCCGATGACCATGCGTTTTGCGCCGCCGGAAGGCGACGCGCTGCCGACCGTTGCCGTCGGGGATAAAGTTACCTTCAGCTTTACCCGGCATGAAGGTGGCTACCAGATTGTTTCACTGACGCCTCTGCGCTAACGGAGGCGCTATGCAACGACGCACACTATGCCTGTGGCCTGGTGGGATGTTGCTCGGCTTCATGTGCTTTGCCGTTCAGGCAGAGTCATGGACGCTGACGCAAGCCCTGACCGCCGCCCAGCGCTATTCAGCGGAGATCTCCGCCAGCAAAAATGAGGCGCAGGCCCTGGATGCAATGGCCGATTCCGCCCGCGAACTGCCGGATCCGCAGCTGCGGTTTGGGATCGAAAACGTCCCTGTTCAGGGTAGCAACGGGCGCCGCCTGACCCGGGAAGGGATGACCATGCAGCGGGTCGGCGTGATGCAGCGCTATGTCAGCGAGGAGAAGCGGGAGCGTAAAGCGCAGACCCTGCTGGCACAGTCGCAAAGCGTTAACGCCCAGGCCGATGCCATCCGCGCCGGGCTTCAGCGGGATACCGCACAGGCCTGGCTGGATCTGGCCCTGTCGACGCAGGCGCTGGATACCGCCCGTAGGTTGGTGGCCGAAACCCGGCGTCAGATCGCGGGACAGAAAGCCAGCGTCAGCGGCGGATCGGTTCCGGCAGACACGGTCCTGTCGCTACAGGTCACCCTCAATGCTATGCGCGACAGGGAGACGCTGACGGAGCGGGATGTCCGCCTTGCGCAGACGCGTCTAATGGAACTGACCGGCCAGCAGCTCGACGGGATTAGCGGAGCGCTACCGCCCTACCAGCGGCTGCCCGCAGAAGCGCGGGTGATTGAAGAGGGTGTGATCCTGCATCCGGAGGTGATTGCCGCCTCCAGAGAAGCCACTACCGCCCGGTCGCGCTCGGCCCAGTCGGCTATTGCTGCCATTCCCGATGTTGACGTGGAGCTGTACTACGCCCGCCGCGCCGACGGTTATGAGGATATGGCCGGGGTGATGTTCACCGTCGATCTGCCGCTGTTCCAGGGGCGTCGGCAGAATAAAGATCACGCCGCCGATGTCTCGATGACGATGCAGGCGAATGACCGTCTGGCCCAGACCGAACGCACCCATCTTGCACAGGTCCGCTCTTTGATTGCCGAGTATCAGGCTGCCCGGACCCTCTGGCAGCGCCAGCGGGATGAAACACTGCCGCTGCAGAAACAGCGCCTGTCGCTGGTGACAGCCCAGTATCGTGGTGGCCAGTCGGCGCTGCCCGACCTGCTTGAGGCCCGCCGTGGGGTGCTGGAAACCGAGATGTCACTGAATGAATCGGAAAAGGAAATGGCCCGTCGCTGGGCGGCGATACGCTGGCTGATCCCGCAGGAGATTGCGCTATGAAAAAAACAATGATTGCCGTGGTAGTCAGCGCCCTGCTGGCTGCAGGCGCGGGATATCAGTATGGCCGCCAGCAGCAGACGGCGACGGCAGAAAAAACAGCGGGCGGTGAGCGGCAGGTGCTCTACTGGTACGATCCGATGGTGCCCGGGCAGCGGTTTGATAAGCCGGGGAAATCGCCGTTTATGGATATGCAGCTGGTCCCGCGCTACGCCGATGAGGTGAAGGAGGATGGCGGGGTTACCGTGAGTGCGCGCCAGCAGCAAAATCTGGGCATGCGCACGGCGAAAGCGGAAATGCGGGTGTTGACGCCGGAGTTCTCGGCTTTCGCAACCGTCAGCGTGGATGAGCGGAGCATTCGCACGGTGCCGTCTCCGGCGGCGGGTGTTGTGGAGAAACTCTTTGTGCGTGCGCCACAGCAGTGGGTGAAAGCCGGTGAACCGCTGGCGCAGCTCTGGATGCCCCAGTGGACAACCGCCCAGCAGGAGTATCTGGCGGTGCGCCAGCTGGGAGATGCGGCGCTGAGTCGGGCGGCTCGCGAACGTCTGGCGCTGCAATTTATGCCGGAGCCGGTGATTCGGACCCTGGAGCGCAGCGGCAAGCCGCAGACGCGTATCACCCTGCGGGCTGAACAGGCGGGGTATGTGACCAGCCTGACGGTCCGGGAAGGGGCGCAGGTGGAGGCGACAGCACCGCTGCTGGAGCTGGCAGGTATCGACCCGGTGTGGATCACGGTGGACTATTCGCAGACCCAGGCGCAGCTGTTAACGCCCGGCAGTGAAGTGGTGGCGACCGCCGACGGCTGGCCCGCTGAGACTTTCCACGGGCGGGTCAGCGAACTGCTTCCCCAGCTGGATACGGCAACCCGCACGCTGAAAGCGCGTATCGTCCTGGATAACCCACTGCACAAACTGAAACCGGGCATGTTTCTCTCCGTCACCCGTCCGGCGGGCCAGTCGCTGCCGCCGGTACTGGCGATCCCGGAAGAGGCGCTGATCGATACCGGGGATACCCGCCGAGTGCTGGTGGCAAGCGGAGAAGGCCATTTTCGCCCGGTTGAAGTGGTGCCGGGGTTGACCGCTTCCGGCTGGACGCAGATCCACAGCGGGCTGAAGGAAGGAGACCAGGTGGTCACCTCCGGGCAGTTCCTGATTGACTCAGAGGCCAGCCTGCGCAGTGCCCTGCCGGAAACCGCGATGCCTGCCGTGCAGGAGTATGAAACCCACGGCGTGGTGGAGGCGATAGCCGATGGCAGTATTACTCTCAGCCATCAGCCGATCCCTGCCCTTAACTGGGATTCGATGACCATGGACTTTGTGCTGCCGCAGCCGGTGTCGGATCTGAAGCCTGGCGATCGGGTGATGTTCCGCTTCCGGCTCGATGATACCGAAGGTGCGGTCATCACCCACCTGATGGCCGACACGGAGGTGATGAAATGATTGCCGCCGTGATCCGCACCGCGCTGCGCAACCGTCTGCTGGTGATCCTCGCCGCTATCGGGATGGCGGCCTGGGGCATCTGGTCATTACAGCGAACGCCGCTGGATGCGCTGCCCGATCTCTCCGATGTCCAGGTGATCGTCCGCGCCAGCTATCCCGGCAAAGCGCCGCAGATCGTCGAGGATCAGATTACTTACCCGTTGACCACCACCATGCTGTCGGTGCCCGGGGCAAAAACCGTACGTGGCTTCTCCATGTTCGGGGATGCCTATGTGTACGTGCTTTTTGAGGACGGGACCGATCTCTACTGGGCGCGCTCCCGCGTGCTGGAGTATTTAAACCAGGTACAGTCGCAGCTGCCGGAGGGGGCAGAGGTGGCGCTGGGACCGGACGCGACCGGCGTGGGCTGGATTTTTGAGTATGCCCTGATCGATCGCAGCGGTAAGCACAGCCTGGCCGATCTGCGGGCGATTCAGGACTGGAACCTGAAATTCGAGCTGAAAACGGTGCCTAACGTGTCGGAGGTGGTCAGCGTTGGCGGCATGGTGCGCCAGTACCAGGTCATCCCCGATCCTGCGCGTCTGCGTGCGCTCAATATCACCCATCAGCAGCTGACAGAGGCGCTGAAGGCGGCCAACCAGGAAGGTGGCGGCGCGGTGCTGGAGATGGGGGAAGCTGAGTATATGGTGCGTACCACCGGGTATCTGCAAAACCTGGCGGACTTCCGCAAGGTGGTGATAACCAGTCGGGAAGGCGTCCCGGTACTGCTTTCGGACGTAGCGACGGTACGCTTCGGGCCGGAGATCCGCCGTGGCGTGGCCGAGTTTAACGGCGAAGGCGAGGTGGCGGGGGGCATTATCGTGATGCGCTACGGCAAGAACGCGCTGGAGACGCTGCATGCGGTGAAAGCGCGTCTGGCAACGCTGCAAAAGACGCTGCCGGCGGGGGTTGAGATCGTCCCTGTTTATGATCGCTCTACGCTAATCGAGGAGGCTATCGATACCCTGAGCGCGAAGCTTATCGAAGAGTTTATCGTTGTCGCGCTGGTCTGCACCCTGTTTCTGTTCCATTTTCGCTCCGCGCTGGTGGCGATTGTCTCGCTGCCGCTGGGCATTCTTGGCGCCTTTGTGGTGATGCACTATCAGGGGATCAACGCCAATATCATGTCCCTCGGCGGGATCGCCATTGCCATCGGGGCGATGGTCGATGCGGCCATTGTGATGATTGAGAATATGCACAAGGTGCTTGAGCGCTGGCGGCACGACCACCCCGACCGACAGCCCGAAGCCGACGACTACTGGCGGATCGCCGAGCAGGCGGCGGTAGAAGTCGGACCGGCCCTGTTCTGTAGCCTGCTGATTATCACGCTCTCTTTTATCCCGGTATTTTCGCTTGAGGCGCAGGAAGGGCGGATGTTCTCCCCGCTGGCCTTTACCAAAACCTGGGCGATGGCGGTAGCGGCGGGGCTGGGTATCACTCTGGTTCCGGTACTGATGGGCTACTTTATCCGCGGCCGGGTACCGGATGAACAGGCTAACCCGCTTAATCGCTGGCTGATCCGCGTCTATGAGCCGCTACTGGACAAGGTGCTGAGCTGGCCGAAGCTGACCCTGGCGCTTGCTCTGGCCCTGCTGGCACTGACTCTCTGGCCGCTCAGCCGACTGGGGAGTGAGTTTATGCCGCCGCTTGACGAAGGGGACCTGCTCTATATGCCCTCAACGCTCCCCGGTATCTCGGTCCGGGAAGCGACAAAGCTGCTGCAGCAAACCGACCGGTTAATCAAAAGCGTCCCGGAAGTGGAGACGGTGTTCGGCAAAGCCGGTAGGGCGGAAACCGCGACCGATCCCGCCCCGCTAACTATGCTGGAAACCACTATCCGCTTTAAACCACGGGAGCAGTGGCGACCGGGAATGACGCCGGAAAAACTGGTGGAGGAGCTGGATAAAACCGTCAGCCTGCCGGGTATTGCCAACGTCTGGGTACCACCGATTCGTAATCGTCTGGATATGCTGTCTACGGGGATTAAAAGTCCGGTCGGCATTAAGGTCAACGGCAACAATCTGGCGGATATCGAAGAGGTTGCCCGCCAGATTGAACGGGTGGTGAAGAACATACCTGGCGTTACCTCAGCGCTGGCGGAACGTCTTAGCGGCGGACGCTATGTCGATATTCGTATCGACCGGCTCAGGGCCGCACGCTATGGCGTAACGGTTCAGGAGTTGCAGTCGCTGGTGGCGACGCTGGTGGGTGGGGATAATATCGGCCAGACGATTGAAGGACGCGAACGTTATCCCATCAATATCCGCTATCCCCAGGCGTTAAGGGATAACGTCGACAAGCTGCGGATGCTGCCGGTAGTCACAGACAGCGGGAGCCAGATTGCGCTGGGCGAGCTGGCCGACATTAGCATCAGTGAAGGCCCGCCGATGCTGAAAAGTGAAAATGCACGGCTATCGAACTGGATTTATGTCGATCTGCGCGGGCGGGATCTGAAGTCGGCGGTGGATGAGATGCAGCAGCGGGTGGCTCAGGAGGTGGCGCTGCCGCATGGCGTCAGTCTGTCGTGGTCGGGTCAGTTTGAATATCTTGAGCGGGCAGCGGCGAAGCTGCAAATAGTCCTGCCGGTCACGCTGATGATTATTTTCATTCTGCTCTGGCTGACCTTCAGACGTTTATCCGACGTGCTGCTGATAATGGGGACGTTGCCTTTTTCACTTATTGGCGGGGTCTGGCTACTCTGGCTGCTGGGTTATAACCTGTCGGTGGCCGGGGCGGTCGGGTTTATTGCCCTCGCTGGCGTGGCGGCGGAATTCGGGGTGATCATGGTGCTGTATTTAAATCATGCTCTGGAGAAACACCGGATGCTTGAGCCGCAGGGCGAGGAAGCCATGCTGATGCGTGCCATTCACGAAGGGGCGGTGCTGCGCGTACGGCCGAAAGTGATGACCGTGGCGACCATTATGGCCGGGTTGCTACCAATTATGTGGGGGAGCGGGACCGGCTCTGAGGTGATGAGTCGTATTGCCGCGCCTATGGTCGGGGGCATGATTACCGCGCCGCTACTGTCGATGCTGGTGATCCCGGCAATATACCAGCTGATCCATCGGCGAGAATAACAATGCGATGCGCCTGTTTTTCAGGCGCATATTTCGCGTAAGCCTATAAACCAGGAAGCTTTCCTATATTCGTTAAGATTTCATTCATATATCGTGTGCTACTTTTAGCCCGAACTTGAATAAATGGTAGATCGAACGAGATGTTAGCGAAAAAATTTTTGGCTGTGCTACTGCTCATTTCCGGCACATTGACACTGTCAGCCACCGCAGCAGACAAGGGCTGGTTCTCCACCCTCACCGATAATGTCGCAGAGACCTGGAATGCGCCGCAGCATTACGATCTCTATGTACCAGCC
>DATEKR010000260.1:0-3336 GCA_035277345.1 Enterobacteriaceae bacterium | reverse complement strand
AGCATTGCGACGGAAACGTCATCTACAGTGACGCCTGGAATGAACGCGCCACGTACTAAAATGGGACTGACAAAAAATCCCCTCTTGTAGTGTTTACAGTGAAGACGCAGTCAACTGATATTGGTGAGGTCAGTATCCTCTGCGAGCAGGCAAAAGCCTCCGGGCTCTGTTTTACGATGCCCCCCAGAATCACATGAACAAAGGCGAGGCTTACCTCGCCTTTTTTAGGCTCAGTGCCAAATCATCAGTGCAATCATACTCACTACAACCAGGCCGCACAGGGCGCTGGTCAGGATGAACTGACGACGCAGGCGTTCGCAGCGACGGATAAATTCGTCATCATGATGGTCGCGATAGCGCTGGTAATAGATATACCCCACCAGACGCATCTGTTTGCTGGGCTGTCCATGCGAGGTGAAGAATCCTCCACCATCCACATACTGATAAAGCAACGGATCGCAACCACGAAGTACCACTAATAGCGCACGTAACGATGAGAAGTAGCGCGCCATATTCACTATGCAAACCACGCATAACGCCCAAAACAATGCGACGGTGCTAATCATACATCCTCCCCGGCGCCCGCCCACGAAGAAAGCCTTCTGAGCTACCGCACCCCAATGCCCTGACAGACAGTTCAGTGAAAGAATGACTAAAAGTCGATCCGGTTCGCGTTTTAATATCCGAACGGCTCATTAAATAGTGTAGGAGATCCGTTAATTTTTTTGCCACAAGGTTAATCGTTATCAACACCAAAGCTTGATAATTTTGTTTAACTGGGCCGTAATGAAGGCATCAGACGACGGCTTTCTCTTTTAGTCATCGATAACTTAAGGAAGGAGTAACACTATGGCTTACAAACACATTCTCATCGCGGTAGACCTCTCACCTGAGAGCAAAGTGCTGGTTGATAAAGCGGTATCCATGGCACGCCCTTACAACGCGAAAGTTTCCCTGATTCACGTTGACGTGAATTACTCCGATCTCTACACCGGCCTGATTGACGTGAATCTCGGTGATATGCAAAAACGCATCTCCGAAGAGACACACCACGCCCTGAGCGAGCTGTCCACCAACGCAGGTTACCCTATCACCGAAACCTTAAGCGGTAGCGGCGATCTGGGTCAGGTGCTGGTTGATGCGATTAAGAAATACGATATGGACCTGGTGCTATGCGGTCATCACCAGGACTTCTGGAGCAAGCTGATGTCCTCCGCGCGCCAGCTGATCAACACCGTTCACGTGGATATGTTGATTGTTCCACTGCGTGACGAAGAAGACGAGTAAATGCATAACGCCCGGTGGCGCTCACGCTTACCGGGCCTACAAGCGGCATTGAACGTAGGCCGATGTGATGGACACCTCCCACCTTACGGCATCATTAGTGCCAGACTGAGGTGTTAACTTCAGTTCCCAGGGGGAGGTGTCCACATGAATATTAAACGTATTGGCCTCGATCTCGCAAAGCTGGTTTTTCAGCTTCATGGCGTTGATCACCATGAACGCGTTGTTCTCCGTAAAACACTGCGCCGTTCACAGATGCTTGTCTTTTTCGCCCAGCTTGAGCCCTGTCTTATTGGTATCGAAGCCTGCGGCTCCTCGCATTACTGGGCCAGAGAGTTGACCCGACTCGGGCACTCTGTCCGTATTATCCCTCCCCGGTTCGTTAAGCCTTATCTGAAGGGCAACAAAAACGATGCCAATGATGCCGAAGCCATCTGTGAGGCCGTCAGCAGGCCCGGTATGCGCTATGTTGCCGTTAAATCTGAGGCGCAGCAGAGCATGCAGGCAGAGCACCGGGTTCGTGCCCGCCTGCTTCGCGACAGAACGGCGCTCAGCAACGAGATACGCGGCATGCTGGGCGAATTTGGCCTTGTGCTTCCTGTCGGGCTTGCCGCGCTCAGACGGGCCCTGCCGGAGATACTTTCTCAGCAGGAACAATGGGATAACCGCTTTATCCGCCTGCTGTGCGAGTTAGCGGAGGAATTGCAGATACTGGATGACCGACTGGCGCGTTACGACCGGCGGCTTAAACAGCTGGCGCATGACGATGAGCGTATCAGGCGGCTTCAGGAGATCAGCGGGATTGGCCCGGTAACCGCCAGCGCGCTGGTTGCAGCAGTGGGTGATGCAAGACAGTTTAAAAACGGACGTGAAATGGCGGCCTGGCTGGGGCTGGTTCCCAGGCAGCACTCAAGCGGCGGAAAAAACCGGCTGGGTCACATCAGTAAGCGGGGTGACAGCTACCTGCGAACGCTGCTGATCCACGGAGCGCGTGCAGTACTGAATGCCTGCGGTAACAAGGAAGACCGTCGAAGCCAGTGGCTGCAGTCAGTGGCAGAAAGACGTAACAGGAATGTCGCAACGGTCGCCATGGCGAACAAAAATGCCCGTATCGCGTGGGCCGTGTTGAGTCGGGAAGAAGAGTATCGCGTGATGTAGGACAGAACGTTAAGAATGAGAGAGAAGAATAGTCCTGTCGTGAGATTGCAGAGTCATTAAGCACAGATGTGTAACAGGTAAGACCGACACCTGAAAACTCCGGTTTACCCGAAGGCTCCCTGCGAAGCAAAGCCGTTAGGCCGAATGGAACCAGGTGTGCAGATAACATCATGGCCAGGCACGACGGTGCCGAAAGAAAGGCCGGATATACGAAAGCATCTTACTCCCGTTACACAAAACATGATTAGTGGCTTGCATAACGGGAGGTGTCCATATACGGGTAAGGCGAAGCCGCCACCCGGCTATTCAGGCGGCATCCAAAACCCCTCGCAGCATTTCAGCCACGCCTGTGCGCTGTGCGACAAATAGACCCCTTCGCGCCAAATCATGCCCAGCTGCCAGTGCAGCTCGCTCTCCAGCGGGATCCAGCGCAGGGTGTTTTTATCCAGCCGTTCGCAAATGGGCTGCGGCAGGATCGCAATCCCCACGCCCGCCTGCACCATCGCCGCCAGAAAGTCCCACTGGCCGCTGCGCACCGCGATGCGCGGCTTGACGTTATGCTGCTGAAACAGCGCCATCAGCTGGCGGCTGAGCGCGAAATCTTCGTTGTAGATCAAAAGCGGATGCTCGCCGAGCTGCTCGGGTTTCACCGAGTCGATGTGCAGCCATTCACCGGAACGTGGCACCAGCACGCACAGCGGATGGCTGAACAGTGGCAGCGTCGCCAGACCGCTCTCCTCCTCAACCGGCAGCGCCGTCATCGCCACGTCCAGTTCGCCGTTGGTCACGGCCTGCTGCACCGTCAGGCCGCCAAACTCGGCAATTTTAAGCTCCACGCCGGGGTAGCGCTGGCGAAACAGGCTGATGGGCCCGGCCATCATCATGCCAACCATC
>DATEKR010000259.1:0-6248 GCA_035277345.1 Enterobacteriaceae bacterium | reverse complement strand
ACCCCCGCACAGCTGGCTATTGAGTTTCTCCGCCGCGACAACAGCGCCTTAACCCCGGCGCAGTACCTGAAAAAACTAAAACATCTTGAGCTGGAGTTCGCCGATCTGATGGCGCTCTCGTCCAGCGAGCTGCGCGAAGAGATCGATTTTGCCTGGCGTCTGGGTATCCACTGATTTCTCCAGAACGTAAGACAAAAGGGGCCTGATGCCGAACGTATCAGGCCTTTTTACTTTCCTGCTCTGCATATGCCAGCGTATTCGCGGTGAGCGCTGCTTCATTCTGTTTCACCCAGCCCGCCAGCGAATCAAGGGTCGTTCTCAGCGTCAGCCCAAGCTCGGTTATCTGATACTCCACCTTAGGGGGGACCTCGGCATAGATCTGGCGACGGACAATGCCGCGCGTTTCGAACAGCCGCAGCTGTTTGGTTAATTCCTTCTGCGTAATTTCGGGGATGGCACGTTTCAGGTCGCTGAATCTGACCGGGACGTTAATCACGATCAGCCTGTAAAGTACCGGGATCGCCCATTTGCCGGAAACCATATTCACGAAGGTAATCATCGGGCATTTCTGCCCCTCCGGGATGTTCATTCGTTGCCTTATGCTCCTTTAGTATCCAAAAGGTACCTACTTCCAAAAGTATACTGCATGTTTCATGATGAAGACATCACTGGACAACATGGGAGTAAATAATGGCAAGGCTAACGGGAAAATTTGCGTTGATCACCGGCGGCAGCAGCGGGATCGGGCTGGAAACCGCCCGGCAGTTTATCGCGGAAGGGGCGACGGTTGCGATAACCGGTCGTGATGCAGCGGCGCTGGCGCGGGCCAGGGCTGAACTGGGGCCAGATGTGATCACGCTAACGTCAGATGCCGGCGATATTGCCGGACAGGCGGTGCTGGCGCAGGAAATTAACCGCCTGTGGGGCCGCCTTGATATTCTGTTTGTTAATGCCGGCGATGTCACCCATCTTCCGCTTGCAGAGTGGCGTGAGGCCAGCTATCAGCAGGTTATGCATACCAATTTCAGCGGGCCGTTTTTTCTGATTCAGAATCTGCTGCCGCTGTTCAGGCGGCCCGCGTCGATTATTCTCTGCGGATCCACCAGCGTACATATTGGCCTGCCACAAAGCAGTGTCTATGCCGCCAGCAAGGCGGCACTGCTGTCACTGGCCCGCACGCTTTCCGGGGAGTTAATCGGCCAGGGGATCCGCGTGAATGGCTTAAGCCCCGGGCCAACGGATACGCCGGCGATGAAAAAACTGGGGCTACCGGCTGAGGAGGAAGCATTGCTGCGTAAAACCATCGTTGAGTTGGTTCCGGCCGGAGAACTGGGTTCACCTGCGGATATTGCTTATGCGGCCGTTTATCTGGCATCCGACGAATCACGCTTTATGGTTGGAACGGAAATGCTGGTTGATGGCGGTGTGGCGAATCTCTGAGGGGTAAACACCCCCTGCGCGTGGCGCAGGGGATTAGCACTTAGTCGTCTTCCGGATCGTCCAGCTCGACCGGCGTCTGCCAGGTATCGGGTTTGATTACCAGCAGGTCGCAGCGCAGATGGTCAATCACCTGCTCGGCAGTATTGCCGAGGAACGCCGCCGACAGCCCGGTGCGTCCGACCGAACCCAGCACCACAATTCCCGCCTGCAGATGTTCGGCCAGGTCCGGGATCACCTCTTCCGGCAGGCCTTTTTCAACGTGGGTTTTGCTTTCATCGATGCTGAATTTTTGCCGCAGCGCTTTCATGGCCAGCAGATGTTGACCGCGAATGGCGTCGTTGTAGACGCTCGGGTCGAAGTCCGGCAGTTCGATGGCGATATTGATGGGCGTAACAGGGTAGGCTCCGGCCAGGTGAACGCTGGTCTGGTTAACCTGTTCGGCCAGCTGCAGCGTCTCTCTGACCAGCTTCTCATTCAGAGGGTTATGGTAGTCCTCTTCGCTTGCCAGATTGACCGCCACCAGCGCGGTACCCGCTTCTGGCCAGGGCTGATCTTTGACCATCCACACCGGGCAGGGGCATTTGCGCAGCAGGTGCCAGTCGGTCGGGGTGAAGATCACCGCCTCCAGCCTGTCGTGCTGGTGGGCCATTTTCAGCAGCAGGTCGTGGTCGCCGCTCATCACTTCCTGGATGATGGCTTCGAAGGGCCGGTTATGCCACACCACTTTAATATCAATGGGAATGCCCGCGTCGATATAGAATTTCGCCTGCTCACGGATCCACGCCGTGCGCTGGCTAATGACACCCTGACGCATGGCGGTACGTTCGTCGGGCGACAGCAGAGTGGTCATTTCATAGGAAAAGTCATAGATCGGCAGAAAGGCTTTAATGCGGCCACCAATCCGTTGATGCAGATACACAGCGCGTCGTAATGCGGGTTGATCGTCCTGGTTAGGGTCGATGGCGACCAGCATATTCTGATACTTTGCCATACAGAGTCTCCTTACAGCGTTCACCACAATCTGTAAGTCAAAGAGTAAACTATATATGCGGATTGAGACAGAGGATAACCTCTGCCAGATCAATAAATCAGATAAATTCAGCGATCCGGCAAGAGGTTCAAAGCGAAGGGAAAATCAGGCAACGTTGCGGCTGTGACCGGCCAGCTGTGCCAGCGCATCACCGTTTTCGATAGTGATGTATTTACCTTTCACCGCCAGCATACCGCTTTTCTGGAAACGTCCCAGCAGACGGCTGATGGTTTCGACCGTCAGGCCGAGATAGTTACCGATATCGCCACGGGTCATGGTCAGGCGAAACTCACGCGGCGAGAAGCCACGCTCGGCAAAGCGGCGGGAGAGGTTGTAGATAAAAGCCGCCAGGCGCTCTTCCGCATTTTTCTTCGACAGCAGCAGGATCATATCCTGATCGCCTTTGATCTCGCCGCTCATCAGACGCATCATCTGCTGACGCAGGCTGTGCATCTTGCCGGACAGATCGTCGAGGGTTTCAAACGGGATTTCACAGACCATCGAGGTTTCCAGCGCCTGGGCAAAGCTCGGGTGATGCCCGGTGCCGATGGCGTCAAAGCCCACCAGATCGCCCGCCAGATGGAAACCGGTGATCTGCTCATCACCCTGTTCGGTGATGGTGTAGCTTTTGATGGTGCCGGAACGAATGGCATACAGCGATTTCAGTTCATCACCGGCTTTGAACAGCGTCTGCCCCTTCTGAATGGGTTTTTTGCGCTCAATAATATTGTCCAGCTGATCGAGCTCATGCTCATTCAGCGTGAACGGGATACACAGCTGACTGATGCTGCAATCCTGACAGTGAATGGCGCAACCGCCAGACTGAATGCGTCGTATAATTCGCTTTTCCGGGATCATAGGTCTGCTCAAGCCGTAATTGATATTAGTCAATTTTAACATCTTTTTAGTGAGCACGTAAGTCCGGGAAAGCACCAGGGACATATAATTGGCATTCAAAGGGTGTGGATTACATATCTCATTGATAATCTTTATATTATTTATTAGTCACAATGGGAATGATTTAGAAAATGCGTGCGCCGCTGACATGACGGCGCACAAAACATCAAAGCAGCAGGTAGCCTTCGTGGCGCAGCAGCCACTCTTTACGTGAGACGCCGCCCGCGTAGCCTGTCATGGTGCCGTTACGGCCGATCACCCGGTGACAGGGCACCACGATGCTGACCGGATTCGATCCATTTGCTGCGCCAACGGCCCGGGCGGCACCCGGACGCCCCAACTGTTCCGCGAGATGGCCGTAGTGCATCACCTGACCGCAGGGGATCGTACGCAGCGCCTGCCAGACCTGACGCTGGAATGGGGTTCCGGCGGTCGCGGTCGGCAGGGATTCGATGATGCTGAGATCGCCTGCGAAGTAGTCCGCCAGCTTCTGGCTAAGCCCGTCAGGATTGCTGGCCGCCACGCGCTCGTAGCCTTCGGCGCGATAGTGGATATTCAGCAGCTCCTCCATACGGTCGCTGTGCTCTTCCCACTCGACGGCGCGCAGACGGTATTGCTCATCGCAGAGAACCCACAGCGGGCCCAGCGGGGTGGCAATTTTGTCTTCCAGTAATCTCAGCATCCCTTCTCCTTAATGCAGGCTGGGGTATATTCCCGGCCCAATGGGCAGGCCGACAAGATACCATGCCACCAGCATCAGCAACCATACCACTAAGAAGATAAGCGGATACGGCAGGATCAGCGAATAGTAGGTACCCAGCTTCGCCTTCGGCTGATAGCGCTGTAAAAAGCCGAGGAACAGTGGAATAAACGGCGACACCGGTGCCAGTGGGATCACCGAGGAATCGGCAATGCGGAACAAGATCTGCGCGAAGGCCGGATGGAAGCCCAGCAGCATAAACATCGGGACGAATATAGGGGCCAGAATCGACCAGATCGCCGAGCCGCTGGCGATAAACATGCACAGAATCGACGACAGCAGCGCCAGGCCAAGAAATGCCGGTATCCCGTTGAGCCCCGCCGCCTCCAGCGCATCGGTCAGGCCGACGGCCATAAACTTGCCCATATTGCTCCAGTTAAACATCGCCACAAACTGGGCCAGCGGGAACACCATGACAATAAAACCGGCCATCTCCTTCATGGGCTCAATCATTAACTGGGGCAGGTCGGCCTGACGCGCAATCTTGCCGGTGGTGATGCCGTAGGCCAGCGAAACCACAAAGAAGAAGAAGATAATCAGCGGCACGATACCTTTAATAAACGGGGATGGCAGGATCGTATGCTGGACCGGATCGCGCAGAATGCCATTTTCCGGGACCACCATAATGGCGATCAGGGCGATAAACAGGAGCGATGCAATACCGGCTGCCCGCAGCCCACGCCGCTGCACGTCTGACAGCGTCTGCAGCGAATCCTCGCTTTTGCCTTCCCATTTACCGAGGCGTGGCTCAATGATTTTATCGGTGATAAGCCCACCGACAAGGGTCAGGACGAGCACTGAGCTGGCCATAAAGTACCAGTTATCGATCACGCTGACGTGTACGGAGGCATCAATCGCTTTAGCCGCTTCGCTGCTGATCCCCGAGAGCAGTACATCGGTGGTGACGATCAGCAGATTAGCGGTAAAACCGCAGCCCACCCCGGCAATCGCCGCCAGCAGACCGGCAACCGGGTGACGGCCCACGGCAAGGAAGATCAGCGCGCCCATCGGGGGCATAATCACCAGCGCCGCATCGGACGATATATGGCTGAAAAAGGCGATAAACAGCACCATATAGCTGGCGTAGCGGGCGTTGACGTGGGACGCCATTTTGGTCATCAGCGCCGGAAGTAAACCGACCCGTTCCGCCAGACCGGCCCCCAGGACCAGTGCCAGAATGGCACCCAGCGGAGCAAAACCGCTGAAGTTTTTAATCACGTTCGGTAAAAACCAGTGCAGGCCTTCAACGCTCAGCAGATTCTTTACCGCAACCGGCGAGCCATCCACCGGATTTCTGGCGCTGACGCCAAACCAGGAGAGGATGGCGGTTGCCAGCATCAGCACCACGATCAGATAAACAAACAGCAGAAAGGGGTGCGGGACCTTATTGCCAATTCGCTCCACCCAGCCGTACAGCTTGCCGGAAGGGGGCGGAGAAGGAATGGATGATAAACTCATAGACGTTCCTCGTGCGTTTTTGTTGTTGTGTTTGCGTATTGTTGTTTTGTTTTATTTTAATGGTGACGGTGTCACGTTTTTAGGTATTGGGCAGTGATACGGCTGTTCATTTAACTGCTGCTGGTGCTCTTCGCGGCAGGCGGCCAGCAGGGCGCTGTCCTGCAGAAGATGGATCGCCGTTGCGCCCATGACCTTACTGGCCAGCAGCATACCTTTATGGGCAATTGAGGTGCGGCCCTGGCTAACCAGCTGCCAGGTATGCAGCGGCGTACCGACGGCAAAACAGGGGCTGAAGCACTGGGCTACCGGCGTTTTCCAGCTCACGTCCCCCACATCCGTTGACCCGGCCAGGACGTTATCGGTCTCTGCCCAGGGGGCGACTTCATCGATCAGCAGCGTCTGGCGGTGGCGACGGGCAAAGGCTTTGCCCGCATCCCCGCCGGTATTGGCGATATTATTCAGGCTGTTTTGCAGATCGTTATCGCTCAGCGTGGCGCGGATCTCCGCCGCAAATGCGCGCTCTTCCTCGCTCCACTCAGGGGTGCCATAGTGCTGCAGCGCCTGATACATCGCGCCTTCCAGCGTTCGGTTAGGCAGATAGCTGGAGCAGGCTTTATCAAACCGACAGCTGACTTCGGTTTCGGTCATCAGCGCCGCGCCCTG
>DATEKR010000258.1:0-14319 GCA_035277345.1 Enterobacteriaceae bacterium | reverse complement strand
TGACGCCCAAATCGGCACCGGTACGCGCTATCTGCGCGGCCAGCAGCAGATGACCGAGGTTAGTCTGGACGAAACGCACTTTACTGCGATCTCCCTGCAGGAAGCCGCTGGTGCTGCCGATTTTCACCTCAAGCTGGGCCTTGCCTTTATTCTGGAACGGCGTCAGCAGCGAGAGCATTTTCGGGCTCTCAGCGATTTCAGGCGTGTAGAGCACGCGCTCGCTCTGACCGTTGTCGTAGGTGATTTTCTTCTTCAGGTTGACCGGGATCAGCTGGTAGTTGACCAGTTTCATCTCGCCATTGCGGAAGGTAAAGTCGGCACGACCGACGTATTTTCCCCACTCGTGAGCCTGAACAATCCAGATCCCGTTCTGACGATCCGGCGCGCACGGCGTGCCCGGCACGTAATCAACCTGCTTCTGATTATCTTTGGCCATGCACACCGGATCCTGCGAGTGGCCGCCGACGATCATCGTCAGCGCGCCTTCCGGCAGGCTACGCGCCATTTCGACATCGCCCGGCGCATTGGAGCCATGTTCACCGTCGTCGTAGTGTCCCATATGGGTGGCGGCGATGATCAGGTCCGGCTTCTCTTTCTGCTTCAGCTCGTCGATAACCAGCTTCGCTTCTTCTGCCGGTTTACGGAACTCGATATCGGTAAAGAACTCCGGGTTGCCAATTTTGGCCGTATCGTCCGTGGTTAAGCCGATCACCGCGATTTTTACGCCCTGACGATCGAACAGTGCCCAGGGTTTAAGCAGGCGCTCGCCGGTGCTTTTCTGGTAGATGTTGGCGGAGAGGAAAGGAAACTTCGCCCACTTCTCCTGCTGGCGCAGTACCGCAATCGGGTTATCAAATTCATGGTTGCCTACCGCCATAGCATCGTAGCCGATCAGATTCATGCCACGGAAATCAGGTTCAGCGTCCTGTAAGTCGGACTCAGGCACCCCGGTATTGATATCCCCCCCGGAGAGCAGCAGCACGCTACCGCCCTTCTCCGCCACTTCCTGACGGATGCCGTCCACCAGCGTTTTCTGCGCCGAGAGGCCGTATTCGCCGTAGTCGCTGCGCCAGAAGTGGCCGTGGTGATCGTTGGTGTGCAGGATGGTGATGCTGTAGGTTTTGTCTTTCTCATAGGCCTGCAGCGGCTGGCTGGTAACAGCTGCCGCTGCCAGCAGCGCCAGTGCAACGCTGCGCGATAGTAATTTCATTTTTCTCTCCCTGATCCAGTGGTAAGCGCTGAAATTACAGCGGCCTGAAACAATAAACAAATAAGATTTCAGAATTGCGACTTTCTTCAAATCATATGGGCAGGTATTGTTAGGTGCATAACAATTACACATCGCACCTTCCCTGATATCTCATAACAAAACAGAAGTGAATTTTATGGCAATGAGTGAAACCCGCCAGACGCTCCCTGGCTCCAGTGCGCCACCTAAGGCGCGTACCGCGTTTGGTATTCTGGGCGCAATCAGCCTCTCCCACCTGCTGAACGACATGATCCAGTCTCTGATCCTGGCGATTTATCCGCTGCTACAGGATGAGTTCTCCCTGTCGTTCGTCCAGATAGGCATGATTACCCTGACCTTCCAGCTTTCATCATCGCTGCTACAGCCGGTGGTGGGCGCCTGGACCGATAAACATCCGATGCCCTGGTCGCTGCCCATCGGCATGTGCTTTACCCTGAGCGGCCTGGTCCTGCTGGCGATGGCGGGCAGTTTCGGCATGGTGCTGTTGGCAGCGGCGCTGGTCGGCACGGGCTCTTCCGTCTTCCACCCTGAATCGTCCCGCGTGGCGCGTATGGCCTCCGGAGGCCGTCACGGGCTTGCCCAGTCCATCTTCCAGGTCGGCGGCAATTTCGGCAGCTCGCTGGGTCCGCTACTGGCGGCGGTGATTATTGCCCCCTACGGAAAAGGTAACGTCGCATGGTTTGTCTTCGCCGCACTGTTAGCCATTGTGGTTCTGATACAGATCAGCCGCTGGTATGCGATGCAGCATCGCAGCACCGGAGGAAAAGCCGCCGCGCCAAAGGCCAATCCGCTGCCGCGCGATAAGACCATGCTGGCGATAGGCGTGCTGTTAATGCTGATTTTCTCCAAATACTTCTATATGGCGAGCATTAGCAGCTATTACACCTTTTATCTGATGCATAAATTCGGATTATCGGTGCAGAACGCGCAGATTCATCTCTTTGCCTTCCTGTTTGCCGTTGCGGCGGGAACGGTAATTGGCGGGCCTGTCGGCGATAAGATAGGGCGTAAATATGTAATTTGGGGTTCTATCCTCGGTGTTGCGCCCTTCACGCTACTTTTACCCTATGCAACCCTCTACTGGACGGGGATTTTAACCGTGATAATCGGTTTTATTCTCGCCTCGGCATTTTCTGCTATCCTGGTCTACGCTCAGGAGCTACTTCCGGGCAGAATTGGCATGGTTTCGGGTTTATTTTTCGGTTTCGCGTTTGGCATGGGTGGCCTTGGAGCCGCCGTACTTGGGCTGGTTGCCGACCACACCAGTATTGAACTGGTCTATAAAATCTGTGCTTTCCTGCCACTTTTGGGGATATTGACCATATTCCTGCCTGATAATCGTCACCACGACTGACTTTTCCGCGGCTAAAGTAAAACTTTAGCCGCTCGCTCTTCCAGCTGTAGCGCTACTTCGGCTTAAAGACCGGGTAATACTTTCCGATCCGTGCTGTTTTGCAGCCAACATCCAATTTTCTTCAAAATTCAACAATAATTCATAAACATCCGAGCCAAAACTGTCATAAACTGTTACCAGGACTTTTGGTTTTATAACCGGAAATGGATCAACCACAGTCGAAAGGAGACGGAATGCATCACGCCACCCCGCTTATCACCACCATTGTTGGCGGCCTTGTACTGGCCTTTATCCTCGGTATGCTTGCACAACGATTACGCATCTCGCCTCTGGTGGGCTACCTGTTAGCAGGGGTTCTCGCGGGTCCCTTTACGCCCGGTTTTGTTGCCGACACTAAACTCGCTCCCGAACTGGCGGAGCTTGGCGTTATCCTGCTGATGTTTGGCGTGGGGCTGCATTTCTCTCTCAAGGATTTGATGGCGGTAAAGTCCATCGCCATTCCCGGCGCCATCGCGCAGATAGCCGTCGCGACGCTGCTGGGTATGGCGCTTTCGTCACTAATGGGCTGGTCGCTGATGACCGGCATCGTGTTTGGTCTCTGTTTATCAACCGCCAGTACCGTGGTGCTGCTGCGTGCGCTTGAAGAACGGCAGCTTATAGACAGCCAGCGCGGGCAGATTGCCATCGGCTGGCTGATAGTCGAAGACCTGGTGATGGTCCTGACGCTGGTTCTGCTGCCCGCCATCGCCGGGATGCTTGAAAAAGGCGACGTCGGCCTGGCATCGCTGGCCGTTGATATGGGCATCACCATCGGCAAAGTGGTCGCCTTTATTGTCATTATGATGGTGGTAGGCCGCCGCCTGGTGCCGTGGATTCTGGCCCGCAGCGCCGCCACCGGTTCCCGCGAGCTGTTCACCCTGTCAGTGCTGGCACTGGCGTTGGGTATCGCCTTCGGCGCGGTCGAGCTGTTCGATGTCTCCTTCGCTCTCGGCGCTTTCTTTGCCGGTATGGTGCTGAACGAATCCGAGCTGAGCCACCGCGCGGCGCACGATACGCTGCCGCTGCGCGACGCCTTTGCGGTTCTGTTCTTTGTCTCCGTCGGGATGCTGTTCGATCCGCTGATCCTTATCGAACAGCCGCTGGCCGTACTGGGTACCCTGGCGATCATTATCTTCGGTAAGTCTCTGGCCGCATTCCTCATCGTGCGCATGTTTGGTCACTCCCAGCGCACCGCGCTGACCATCTCCACCAGCCTGGCGCAGATCGGTGAATTCGCCTTTATCCTTGCGGGTCTGGGTATGGCGCTGGATCTGCTGCCGCAGACCGGGCAGAACCTGGTCCTGGCGGGCGCAATACTGTCGATTATGCTCAACCCGATCCTGTTTGCGCTGCTGGAGAAGTATCTCGACAAGACCGAAACTCTGGAAGAGCAAACCCTGGAAGAGGCCATCGAAGAAGAGAAGCAGCAGATCCCGGTGGATATCTGCAACCATGCGCTGCTGGTCGGTTTTGGCCGCGTGGGTAGCCTGCTTGGCGAGAAACTCATGGCCCAGGGTATTCCGCTGGTGGTGATTGAAACCTCGCGGACCCGCGTGGACGAGCTGCGCGAACGCGGTATCCGTGCGGTGCTCGGCAACGCCGCCAATGAAGAGATCATGAATCTGGCACATCTGGACTGCGCCCGCTGGCTGCTGCTGACGGTGCCGAACGGCTACGAGGCCGGTGAAATAGCCGCCTCCGCCCGTGAGAAGTGTCCAAATATTGAGATTATCGCCCGCGCCCACTACGACGATGAGGTGGACTATATTACCGAGCGCGGCGCGAATCAGGTGGTGATGGGCGAACGTGAAATTGCCAATACCATGCTGCAGCTGCTGGAAAAACCGCCGCTGGAAACTGCCGTTACCGGTTAACCCTCTGAATTCGTCCGTAAAAGGGGAGCGATTTGGCGCGTAATACGCGGCTGAAACCGCTCCCCGCCCTCTCGCTTCCTTGTGATGATACCTGCTTTAGTGATATGGTTTTCCCCCCAAATTGACATACTCAAGAATTCACACGTAGAGGAACTACGCAATGCGTATCATTCTGCTCGGCGCTCCGGGCGCAGGTAAAGGCACTCAGGCTCAGTTCATCATGGAGAAATACGGCATTCCGCAGATCTCTACTGGTGACATGCTGCGCGCGGCTGTCAAATCCGGCAGCGAGCTGGGCAAACAAGCAAAAGACATCATGGATGCCGGTAAACTGGTCACTGACGAACTGGTTATCGCCCTGGTGAAAGAACGCATCTCTCAGGAAGATTGCCGTAACGGTTTCCTGCTCGACGGGTTCCCGCGCACCATTCCGCAGGCTGACGCCATGAAAGAAGCCGGTATCAAAGTCGATTACGTTCTCGAATTCGACGTGCCGGACGAACTGATTGTTGATCGCATCGTAGGTCGTCGCGTCCACGCCGCTTCCGGCCGCGTTTACCACATCAAATTCAATCCGCCGAAGGTGGAAGGGAAAGACGATGTGACCGGCGAAGAACTGACTACCCGTAAAGACGATCAGGAAGAGACCGTGCGTAAGCGCCTGGTCGAGTACCATCAGATGACCGCTCCGCTGATCGGCTACTACCAGAACGAAGCCCAGTCCGGCAATACTCAGTACGCTAAAGTTGACGGCACTCAGGCCGTAGCCGCAGTGCGCGCAGAGCTGGAAAAAATCCTCGGCTAAGCCGTTTATCCCCGATGTCTGGTCGGGGATCTCTTCTTTCGTTCCTGCCTGTTAATTCGATTGGTTCCGTTTAAGCGCATTTCAGCTACAATTATCAGCCATTTAATGGATAAGAGGCGGTAATGGGTAAGACGAAAACAGGCATCCTGCTGGCAAACCTTGGTACTCCTGATGCACCGACACCGGACGCGGTAAAACGCTATCTGCGTCAATTCCTCAGCGATAAACGCGTGGTGGATACGCCCCGGCTGCTGTGGTGGCCGCTGCTGCGCGGAGTGATCCTGCCGCTACGTTCGCCGCGTGTCGCAAAGCTGTATCAGTCAGTATGGATGGATGAAGGCTCGCCGCTGATGGTTTACAGCCGTCAGCAGGAGCAGGCGCTTGCCGCCCGTCTGCCGGATGTTCCCGTCGCACTGGGCATGAGCTACGGTTCACCGTCGCTTGCCAGCGCGGTCGATGAGCTGCTGTCACAGGGCGTGGAACAAATCGTTCTGCTGTCGCTCTATCCGCAGTACTCCTGCTCCACCGTTGCCGCCGTCTGGGACGAGCTGGCGCGTATTCTGGCGACGAAGCGCGCCATTCCCGGCATCTCCTTTATTCGTGATTACGCGGAACATCCGGACTATATTCAGGCGCTGGCCGACAGCGTTCGTGCCTCCTTCGCCCGGCACGGCGAGCCGGACCTGCTCCTGCTCTCCTATCACGGCATTCCTCAACGCTACGCTGATGAAGGCGATGACTATCCGCAGCGCTGCCGGGCAACCACCCGCGAGCTGGTGTCAGCCCTGGGTATCGATCCGGATAAAGTGATGATGACCTTCCAGTCGCGCTTTGGCCGTGAGCCGTGGCTGACGCCCTATACGGATGAAACGCTGAAAATGCTCGGTGAAAAAGGCGTCGGGCATATCCAGGTCCTCTGCCCGGGCTTTGCCTCGGACTGTCTGGAAACCCTGGAAGAGATTGCCGTGCAGAATAAGGAATTTTTCCTTGAGGCCGGTGGCAAAAAATATGAGTACATCCCTGCACTTAACGCCTCTGAAGGCCATATCGAGATGATGGTCAACCTCACCGCGCCCTGGCGCTGATCGCATCCGCTCGGGGGAATATGCTACTATTCCCCCCTTCGTTCGTCAGCCCAGTCAATCGCATGAAATTTCCCGGTAAACGTAAGTCTAAACACTATTTCCCCGTCAACGCCCGCGATCCGCTGCTGCAGCAAACTCAGCCGGAAAGCGAAGTCGGCTCCAGCTGGGTGGTCGGTATCGATCAGACCCTTGTGGATATCGAAGCCAAAGTGGATGACGACTTTATCACCCGCTATGGCTTAAGCGCGGGTCACTCTCTGGTGATCGACGACGAGGTGGCTGAAGCCCTGTACCAGGAGCTGGTCCGCGAGGATTTAATTACCCACCAGTTTGCCGGTGGCACTATCGGCAATACCATGCACAACTACTCCGTACTGGCGGATGACCGCTCGGTACTACTGGGCGTGATGTGCAGCAATATCGAAATCGGCGGCTATGCCTACCGCTATCTGTGTAATACCTCCAGCCGCACCGATCTGAACTACCTCCAGGGCGTCGACGGCGCGATTGGCCGCTGCTTTACCCTTATCAGCGATTCAGGTGAACGCACCTTCGCCATCAGCCCGGGCCATATGAACCAGCTGCGTGCCGACAGTATTCCGGAATCCGTCATTGCCGGTGCTTCCGCGCTGGTACTGACCTCCTATCTGGTGCGCTGCAAGCCGGGCGAGCCGATGCCGGAAGCCACCATGACCGCCGTTGCTTATGCGAAGAAGCACAATGTCCCGGTGGTGCTGACCCTCGGCACAAAATACGTGATTGCCGATAACCCGGAGTGGTGGCAGGCCTTCCTGAAAGAGAACGTCTCGATTCTGGCGATGAATGAAGAAGAGGGCCTGGCCCTGACCGGCGAAAGCGATCCGCTCCTGGCCGCGGATAAAGCGCTGGAGTGGGTCGACCTGGTGCTCTGCACCGCCGGGCCCGTCGGTCTGTTTATGGCGGGCTATACGGAAGACGAGGCGAAGCGCAAAACCCAGCATCCGCTGCTGCCGGGCGCGATTGCCGAATTTAACCAGTACGAATTCAGCCGCGCCATGCGTTTCCAGGATTGCAACAACCCGCTGCGAGTCTACTCCCATATCGCCCCTTATATGGGCGGACCGGAAAAGATCATGAACACCAACGGGGCCGGAGACGGCGCCCTGGCGGCGCTGCTGCACGATATCACCGCCAATAATTTCCATCGGGTGAACGTGCCTAACTCCAGCAAGCACAAATGTACCTGGCTGACTTACTCGTCGCTGGCTCAGGTGTGCAAATACGCTAACCGCGTCAGTTATCAGGTGCTGAATCAGCACTCGCCGCGTTTGAGTCGCGGGTTGCCGGATCGGGAAGACAGCCTGGAAGAGGCTTACTGGGAACGGTAAGACGGAACGGAATAGCGGCCAGCCGGACGGCTGGCCGCGCAGGGATTATGATACCAGGAGCTGGTTCATACGGCGGATAAACTGGTTTGGATCTTCCAGGGTGCCGCGTTCCGCGAACAGCGCCTGATCGAGCAGCAGTTCAACCCACTCATTGAAGCGAGCGTCTTCTTCCGTATCCGCAACGCGTTTCACCAGCGGATGGTCCGGGTTCAGCTCAAAGATATACTTCACGTCCGGGACGCTCTGGCCCGCAGCGGCAAACAGCTTCGCCATCTGGGTGCTCATTTCGTCATTTTCCGTGGTCACAATCGCCGGGGTATCGGTCAGACGGTGGGTCAGACGTACCTCTTTCACACGCTCGCCCAGCAGGGTTTTCACGCGCTCAACAAACGGCGTCAGCAGTTTTTCTGCCTCTTTGGTGCTGTCGTCCACTTCGTCCGCCAGCTTATCCAGCGACTCGTCCGCTTTTGAGACGGACTGGAACGCTTTGCCGTCGAACTCGGTCAGGTAGCTCATCATCCACTCGTCGATACGATCGGACAGCAGCAGGACCTCGATCCCCTTCTTACGCAGCAGTTCCAGATGCGGGCTGCTCTTCGCCGCCGCATAGCTGTCGGCGGTGATGAAGTAGATCTTCTCCTGCCCTTCTTTCATGCGGGCGACGTACTCGTCCAGAGAGACATTCTGCTCGGAAGAGTCAGTGTGGGTGGACGCAAAGCGCAGCAGCTTAGCGATCGTCTGCTGATTTGCCGTGTCTTCCGCCGGGCCTTCTTTCAGCGCCATACCGAACTGCTGCCAGAAGGTCTGGTATTTTTCCGCGTCGTCTTTAGCCAGTTTTTCCAGCATCTGCAGCGCACGTTTGGTCAGGGCGGTACGCAGATTGCGGGTGACGGTGCTGTCCTGCAGAATTTCACGCGACACGTTCAGCGGCAGATCGTTGGAGTCGATCAGGCCGCGCACGAAGCGCAGGTAGTTCGGCATAAACTGCTCGGCTTCGTCCATGATAAACACGCGCTGCACGTACAGCTTCAGGCCGTGTTTATGATCGCGGTTCCACATATCCCACGGCGCCTGCGCCGGGATATACAACAGGCTGGTGTACTCCTGTTTGCCCTCAACGCGATTATGGCTCCAGCTCAGCGGATCGGTGAAGTCATGGGCGATATGCTTATAGAACTCGGTGTACTCTTCGTCTTTGATTTCAGACTTGCTGCGGGTCCACAGGGCCTGCGCCTTGTTGATCTTCTCCCAGGAGACAACGGTTTCACCGTCCTGCTCTTCCTGTTTTTCGATCTCGACCGGCAGGGCAATGTGGTCGGAGTATTTGCTGATGATCGAACGCACGCGCCAGTCGTTGAGGAAATCATCTTCCCCTTCGCGCAGGTGCAGGGTGATTTCAGTCCCGCGATCCGCCTTGCTGATATCCGCCACGGTGTAGTCGCCTTCGCCAGCGGATTCCCAGAATACGCCGTTCTCCGCGCTGTCGCCCGCCGCACGGGTACGCACGGTGACTTTATCTGCCACGATAAAGGCAGAGTAGAAGCCCACACCAAACTGGCCGATCAGCTGGCTGTCTTTGGCCTGGTCGGAGCCCATCGACTGCAGGAAGGCTTTGGTGCCGGATTTAGCGATGGTGCCGAGGTGATCGATCACCTCTTCACGGTTCATCCCGATGCCGTTATCGGCGATGGTCAGCGTGCGCTTATCTTTATCAAACGAAACGCGGACGCGCAGTTCACCGTCGCCTTCATAGAGGTCCGGGCTGGAGAGCGCACGGAAGCGCAGTTTATCCGCCGCGTCCGACGCGTTAGAGATAAGCTCGCGCAGGAAGATTTCTTTGTTGGAGTAGAGAGAATGGATCATCAGATGCAGAAGCTGTTTTACTTCTGACTGAAAGCCGCGGGTTTCTTGTCCTTTCATGTAGTTCGACCTCAACAATGCCATTTGGAGAAAAACAGGTTGAGGGAGAAATGGGGACAGGGGAAAAGTATTTCAAGCGGGAGACGGAATTTCCGCTCCCGTTTGTTTAAAAACGAATCTTATGGCGTCCGGCAAGGGAGTGGGACAGCGTGGTGCCGTCGACCATTTCCAGCTCGCCGCCGACCGGTACGCCGTGGGCGATCCGGCTGGCTTCAACGCCGTACTGCGCGCAAAGCTCGGCGATATAGTTGGCGGTCGCCTCCCCTTCCACCGTCGGGTTGGTGGCGAGGATCACTTCCGTCAGCTTTTCAGACTCCAGACGCTGCTCCAGGCGATCGAGGCCGATATCATCCGGTCCGATACCGTCAAGCGGCGACAGATGGCCCATCAGCACAAAGTAGCGGCCGGAAAACTGCCCGGTCTGCTCAATGGCGTAGATGTCCGCCGGACTCTCTACCACGCAGACCTGACCGTTCTCCTGACGACGCGGATTGGTGCAGATATTACAGCGTTCCTGCTCGGTAAAGGTGCGGCAATCGGCACAGTGGCCGATTTCCGACATGGCACGCGTCAGAGACTGCGCCAGGCGCATACCACCGCTGCGATCGCGCTGCAGCAGGGTAAACGCCATGCGCTGCGCCGACTTCGGGCCAACGCCCGGCAGGCAGCGCAGTGCTTCCATCAGCTGAGTTAACAGCGGACTGGTTTGCATCAGAACGGCATCTTAAAGCCTGGCGGCAGCTGCATTCCGGAGGAAACAGAGGCCATTTTCTCTTTCTGGGTTTCATCAATACGGCGAGCGGCATCGTTAAATGCGGCAGCAACCAGATCTTCCAGCATGTCTTTGTCATCTTCCAGCAGGCTCGGATCGATCTCCACGCGACGGCAGTTATGCGCGCCGTTAATGGTCACTTTCACCAGGCCCGCGCCGGATTCACCGGTAACTTCGATCTGCGCGATCTCTGCCTGCGCCTGCTGCATTTTTTCCTGCATCTGCTGGGCCTGTTTCATCAGGTTACCCAGACCGCCTTTTCCAAACATAGGCTCTCTCTCATCAAGGGTTGATGATCGTAAGTTAACTTACGATCAGATAGGACGAATACTCTCTTCATCCAGATCGGCATCGAAGAAACGACGCAGGGTCTGGATGTTATTATCCGCAATAATCGACTCGCGCGCCTGGCCGAGCTTCTCTTCATAAATGGCCTGTCGCCACTCAAGCGGCGTATGCTCCGTCGGATTATCATCTTCAATGATAGTCAATTCAACGGGTACGCCCTGTAACGCGCTCATTGCCTCTGTCAGCAGCTTTTTCGCGCCTTCGGAGTTCAGATGCCGCTGGCTGGAACGCAGATGCAGACATACCACCTGACCGTTCTGCTCTTTCCAGGCGTTCAGCGCCACCTGCTCCACCAGCTTCGGCAGCTTCAGCTGGCTCACCTGTGCCGCCCAGGCATCGCGTTCGATGGCTTCGATGGCCAGTTTTGCCGCCAGCTCCGGCGTTTTTTCATGCTCCAGCGCCTTTTTCAGCGCCTTCGGCGTGGCAACTTCTTCTTTCACCACTTCCGTTACGGTCGTGGCCTTCCAGCGGTAGGCCTCTTCTTTCACCGGCGCGGACGGGGCTTTCGGCGACGAAGGGCGGGATTGCACCCTTTCGGTCACGGAGGCCAGTCTTTCCAGCGCGGCGTTATTCACCGGCCGCACGCGGGAAGCGGCTGCCGGTTCACTCTTTTTTGTTTTGGTCGCTCCCTGAGCGCGCTGCAGCTGGCTGCGGGCCGCCAGCACCTGGCTGGTGCTGTCCGGCAGCGGTGCATCATACTGAGGCGCAGGTGGAGCGAGATCAGCAGGCGGCGTCGAGACCACCTGTGTCGGGCTCACCACCGCCGTGGGTGCCACGGGCGCGAACGACTGCTGTACCGGTTCCGGCAGCGGCTTTTGCGGATGGAACGCCAGCGCACGCAGCAGGGTCATTTCGATCCCCATACGCCTGTCCGGCGCGAAAGGCAGCTCTTTGCGGCCCATCAGCAGCGTTTGATAATAAAGCTGAATATCCGTCGGCGAAACCGTCCGCGCCAGTTCGCGCATCCGATGCTCTACCGCCGCCATATCGCTGCCCAGCGCGGATGGCGACAGCTGCACCATCGCGACCCGGTGCAGCAGGCTTTGCATCTCGACCAGCAGGGCGTCCCACTCAACGCCGCGGGCTGCTGCCTCGTTAACCCGGGTCATCATCTGCTCGCCATCGGCGGCGATAATGGCCTCGATTAACGAAAGAGCCTGATCGTCATCAAGGGTGCCAAGCATGGTACTGACGACGTCCCCGCTCAGCTGTCCTGCGCCGCTGGCAATCGCCTGATCGGTCAGGCTCAGCGCATCGCGCAGGCTGCCGTCGGCGGCGCGTGACAGGAGCTGCAGTGCGCGTGGCTCGAAATGAATCTGCTCAGCGGTAAGGACGCGCTCAAGCTGGGCGCGGATCTGCTCGACGTCCAGCGCCTTGAGATGAAACTGCAGGCAGCGGGACAGAATGGTGACCGGCAGCTTCTGCGGATCGGTGGTCGCAAGCAAGAATTTGACGTGCGAAGGCGGCTCTTCCAGCGTTTTCAACAGCGCATTAAAGCTGTGCCGCGAGAGCATATGCACTTCATCGATCAGGTAGACCTTAAAGCGGCCACGCGCCGGTGCGTACTGGACGTTGTCCAGCAGATCGCGGGTGTCTTCGACTTTAGTGCGCGATGCGGCGTCGATCTCAATCAGATCGACAAAGCGTCCCTGCTCGATTTCCCGGCAGTTATCGCAGACGCCGCAGGGCGTGGCGGTAATCCCGGTTTCGCAGTTCAGCCCCCTGGCAAGCAGGCGAGCAATAGAGGTTTTTCCGACTCCGCGGGTGCCGGAAAAGAGATATGCGTGATGAATGCGCCCCAGCGATAAGCCGTTCGCCAGTGCTGTCAGCACATGTTCCTGGCCGACAACGTCAGCGAAGGTTTGTGGGCGCCATTTTCGGGCTAAGACCTGATAACTCATTGCTGACTCAGAAACGCCTGGAAGGTGGATTCACGAGGGGATAATGCTAACACAGCCCCACCCTGTGGGCGAGGCTGATGATACACCTGAATGCAGATGTGGAATTAGTGACCCGGGAACGGCACCAGGCTAAAGCTGGTGATGCCCTGTTTTTCCAGGCGCTGTTCGCCACCCAGATCGAACAGGTTGATAATAAAGGCCGCGTCGGTGACTTCTCCACCCAGACGGCGGATCAGTTTGACGGTGGCTTCAATGGTGCCGCCGGTTGCCAGCAGGTCATCGACCACCAGCACTTTATCACCGGCATTGATGGCATCAACGTGAATTTCCAGCTGATCGGTGCCGTATTCCAGCTCGTAGCTTTCAGCGATGGTTTCACGCGGCAGTTTGCGCGGTTTGCGCACCGGGACGAAACCTACGCCCATCGCCAGTGCCACCGGTGCCCCAAACAGGAAGCCACGCGCTTCGGTACCCACCACTTTGGTGATACCGGCGTCTTTATAGCGTTCTACCAGCAATTCAATGCTCAGGGCATAGGCTTTCGGGTCTTCCAGCAGGCTGGTGACGTCACGGAAAAGAATGCCAGGCTTCGGATAGTCCTGGATGCTTTTAATGCTGTTTTTAAGAAATTCAAGCTGCTGCGCAGTTGCGGTCATAGGTTTTGTGCCTGATTAATACGGTATTGCTCACAAGGCATCCGCGCCGAATTAAAGGTAACAATTGTTTAACCTTTAACCACCGGTGCCCGTGCTCGAAAACGGTCGAATTTACTGTTTGCGCGTGACAATTGCAACTGACTTTGCAGCCCGCTACGGCTTTTGTTGCTTTTCGTCAACCACCGGGATGCGCCACATAAAAATCAGCAGGCAGGTGAGGATGCCCAGCAGTAAAAAACGGACCCACATCATATTCACCAGCCAGAGCGAAATCGCAAAAGTGATCAGAATAACAGCAATCGCCCGCGGCTTAGCACCAGGCGGCATAGCACGATGCTTCTGCCAGTGGCGCAGATAGCCGCCGAACCAGGACCGGTAGAGCAGCCATTGGTGAAAGCGCGGCGATGAGCGGGCAAAACACCAGGCGGCCAGCAGAATAAAAGGCGTTGTCGGCAGCAGGGGTAAAACGACACCCAGCGTACCCAGTGCTACCGCCAGCCAGCCAATGATGAGTAGAATAGTACGTTTCATAATGCGAATCGTTATCAAACCTGGCGGCTACTGTAGCATAGCCCATGAAATTTACAGCGGAGTGAGATGTGAAAACGGCGCGGCTTTTACAAACCCTTGAACGGCAGTTAGCGGAACTGCGCCAGCAGGTGATGCCGCTGGCCGATCATACCGCCCTGAGCGCCCGCTTCGATCGCCAGCTCTTTCGCACACGCAGCACCCAACTGCGGGCCTGCCTGAACGAAGCGGACGACAATCTGCAGGCGCTGCGCCAGGCGGTAGACGAGGCCCGGCTACCGCAGGTCGCCTGGCTTGCGGAACACCTGGCCTGCCAGATGGCGGCGATAAGCCGGGAAGCGGCAAGCTGGTCCCTGCGCGGCTGGGATAGTCCTTCGCCGGGTATCGCCCGCTGGCAGCAGAAGCGGCTTCAGCATCAGGA
>DATEKR010000257.1:0-4772 GCA_035277345.1 Enterobacteriaceae bacterium | reverse complement strand
CAGTAATCCTTTATTTATATTGCGCATAACGTTACCCTGGTTTCAGTAATGAAATATATAGTTATTAATTAAGTCGCAGGAAAATAGTGTACGGGATCCGTAAGCGACACTAATATTCCTTTTGGAAATACCATATAACATAATGAGCTAGCGCCCGCCACCCGCAGGCGCGTTATGATCTGGCTAATGCCAAATAACCACAACAGTGATAGAAGATTAATTATCAGGGGAAAGAAATGAGGATTGTAGCCTGCGGCGATTTATTATTTTCCAGCAGAAATCTGGTTAATAGACTGGATAAAGAAATTATTACTCTGCTGAGTGAAGCCGATGCCGTATTTGCCAATGCCGAATTCAGCTGTCCGCAGCCAAATGTTCCGCCAGCTGCCGGACGCGGGTATATCACCGCCGTCAGACCGGCAACACTGGACGAATTTAAAGAACTGAATATTCGCCTCGTCTCCTTCGCCAACAACCATACGGGCGACTTTGGCTGGGAAGGCGTGCTCAATACTATCGATGCCGCAGAAGCGCGTGGCCTGATCCCCTGCGGCCTGGGCCGCAATCTGGACGATGCTCGCCTGCCGCGCTTTCTTGATACGGCGAAAGGCCGCGTCTCCGTCGTTGCACTGGGTTCTACCCGTTCCGAAGTCTTCCTCGCCGCCAATGCCGGTGCCGGCACCGTGGCGCGTCCGGGGCTGAACCCGCTGCGCTGGGGCCGCGCCTATGTGCTGCCTGATGAACAGTATGAGCAGCTGAAATCAATTCGTCGTGCGCTTGGCATTGAGGACAGCATCCGGGAAGGTATGCGCGTCGAAGTGATGCAGGATAAGGGCGAGGATGAGTTTAAATTTGGCTCCCTGTTCGAAGGCGCGCTGCAAATAGAGCGCGGTACCGAGGCCAAAGTACGCACCTGGTTTAACGAACAGGATTGCCAGGCCAACGAACGCAGCATCCGCGATGCGGCCAACCGCAGCGATTTTACCCTGGTTAGCCTGCACACCCATGAAGGCGATAACGACAACTGGTACGCCGATAATGCACCGGAGTTTATTGAAACCTTCGCCCGTCGCGCGATTGATGCAGGCGGTGACGCCGTCGTCTGTCACGGCGCACACTTTATGCGTGGCGTGGAGATCTATAACGGCAAACCGATTTTCTATAACCTCGGTAGCCTGCTGATGGAGTTCGAAGCCGGTGAATCCATTATCGGCCCGGAGATGTATGAAGCCTACGGTCACGCCGCCGACGCCCGCCCTTCCGATCTGCATCGTGCCCGCGCACGCAATGCCGCCGGTGAGTTTATCGGGTTTAATGCTGAGTCGCGCTTCTCGCAGAATGCGCTGGCGATTTTCGATCTGGAGAAGGATGGCATTAAGTGCCAGCTGCTACCGCTGGATCTGGGAATGAACCGCGAGCGCCCGCTTGATCGTGGATTGCCGCGTATTGTCAGCGCGGCGGAAGGCCATAAGATTGCCGGGCTGCTTACCCGTCTCAGCGAACGCTACGGCACCCGCTTCAGCTACGATGAAGCACAGGGTCTGCTGACCTTCAGCGCATAAAAAACAGGGGCGATTTCGCCCCTGTTACTTTTTATGCATGCGCCACCGGCGTTGGATGATGTCCCGCTTTGCGCAGGAGCATCAGCAGATATACGAACGAGACACCGGCGATCATAATAAACAGCAGGTTGTCGGAGAAGTTCTGCATCAGCATCGCGGTTAATGTCGGCCCAAGCAGGCTGCCCACGGTGTAGCTCAGCAGGAGCGCCTGGTTCATCGGCACCAGCTGATGCTGATCCACTTTTTCACAGGCCCAGGCCATCGCCACCGGATAGAGCGTAAAGCCCGCCGCACCGAGGATAAACAGCGCCGGTGCCATCGCCGCCTGGCTGAGCATCGCCAGACAGCCGAGGATCACCACAAAAACCTGCACGCGCAGAACCAGAAGGCGTCCGTAGCGCTCAGACAGTCGGCCAATCGGCCACTGCCCCAGAATCCCTGCGCTGACCATCACCGCCATCCAGAAACCGATCCCGGCATTGCTGACACCCTGATGATTCAGATACAGCGGCATTAAGCCATACAGCGATCCCAGGACGATCCCGGAGATAATGCAGCCGTTAATGCCCAGACGGGCCTGGCGAAAGCGCAGCATCGACCACATATTGGTCGTCCCTTCATGCTCAGTATGCTGCGCCAGCACACGGGTAAACAGAAGTGGCAGAATAGCAGACAGCACCAGGGCAATAATCCACGGCAGGATCTGCACCATTTCTGTCGGGAATTTGCTGATGACCAGCTGACCCAGCACGGTCCCGACGTAGTAAATCATCATATAGGCGGCCAGCAGGCGACCACGGCTGCGGGAGGTGCCGCTGCACATCAGGGCGCTTTCGACGACCACCCAAATCATGGCACAGCCCACACCGGCGATAAAGCGCCAGCCCAGCCAGCTCCAAAAGCCCGCCATCACGCCAAGACCCACGCAGCCCACGGCGAAAATCAGCGTCGCAATATAGTAGCTGCGGTTAAAACCCATACGCTTAATCAGTCGACCGGCCAGCAGTGTACCCACCAGGTTACCGGTGAAATAAGACGAGCTGACCACCCCAACCTGCCAGGTCGGCATGTTGTCATGGGCAAGCCACAGGGGGACCAGCGTGTTCAGCACCGCGATCGCCAGGGTCAACAAAAGCAGGCCACAGAGCAGAAGCAGCACTGGCCGGGTATAGATCGACATGGATAATAAACCGTGAGGAAGTTCAGATTTCGTGCGCATCATGCCACCGCTGCATGCAAAGTCAATCCACCAAAAATCAGGCGGGAAGCGGTTTCACAGACGACGATTGATCTTTCTTATCCAGCGACGAGGTTATGAACAAGGAGGATTGCTTATTCCATTGTTTTTATTAGACTAAAAAGAAAATGGTGGCGTGAATTCAGTTGAAATATTTCATGGAGAAAAGCGCTAAAAAAACAACGCCAGGCCGCAAGGTCTGGCGTTGATGGGAGCTACAGGTAAAAAGCGCGAAATGCTTTTTAGCCAATAAACTCAAGACCGTTCATATAAGGACGCAGCACCTGCGGCACTTCGATACGACCGTCGGCCTGCTGGTAGTTTTCCAGCACGGCTACCAGAGTACGGCCAACCGCCAGACCGGAACCGTTCAGGGTGTGCACCAGACGGATTTTCTTGTCCGACTTGCTGCGGCAGCGCGCCTGCATACGACGTGCCTGGAAATCACCTACGTTCGAGCAGGAAGAAATCTCACGATAGGTGTCCTGCGCCGGGATCCACACTTCCAGGTCGTAGGTTTTACAGGCGCTAAAGCCCATATCGCCTGTGCAGAGTGCGACCTTACGGTACGGGAGACCCAGCAGCTGCAGCACTTTCTCTGCATGGCCGGTCATCTCTTCCAGCGCCGCCATAGAATCTTCCGGGCGAACAATCTGCACCATCTCGACTTTGTCGAACTGGTGAGTACGGATCAGACCGCGCGTATCGCGACCATAGGAACCCGCTTCAGAGCGGAAGCACGGCGTATGGGCCGTCATTTTGATCGGCAGCTCGTCTTCGTCGACGATCGCGTCGCGGACCAGGTTGGTCAGCGGCACTTCCGCCGTCGGGATCAGCGCATAGTTGCTGCTGTCAGCTTCTTCTTCCAGCGGACGGGTATGGAACAGGTCGCCGGCGAATTTCGGCAGCTGGCCCGTACCGTACAGCGTGTCATGGTTGACCAGGTACGGCACATAGTGCTCGCCATAGCCGTGCTCACCGGTGTGCAGATCCAGCATAAACTGCGCCAGCGCACGGTGCATACGGGCAATCTGCCCTTTCATCACCACGAAGCGCGAGCCGGTCAGCTTGACCGCAGCAGCGAAGTCCAGCCCACTGTGCATTTCGCCCAGGGTGACGTGATCGCGTACGTCGAAATCAAACTTGCGCGGCGTGCCCCAGCGGCTGACTTCAACGTTGTCGTTTTCGTCTCTGCCAGCCGGAACGCTGTCGTCAGGAATGTTCGGGATTGCCAGCGCAATCTGACGAATCTCATCCTGCAGCACGTCCAGTTCGGCTTTTGCCGCGTCCAGCTCTTCACCCAGTTTGTTAACTTCCAGACGAAGTGGCTCGATATCTTCCCCGCGCGCCTTCGCCTGGCCAATGGATTTCGATCGCGAGTTACGCTCTGCCTGCAGATTTTCAGTATTAACCTGCAGAACTTTACGACGCTCTTCAAGAGCGCGCAGCTTATCTACATCCAGCTTAAAGCCCCGGCGTGCCAGTTTTTCAGCGACTGCGTCTGGCTCATTACGCAGCAGATTGGGATCGAGCATGCTTATCCTGTGCTTATCGAATTAAAAGAGGAAAAGTGACCACAGCCTGCGGCCACAAGGTTTTACCCTAAATAATTCGAGTTGCAGGAAGGCGGCAAGCGAGCGAATTCCCCAGGAGCATAGAAAACTATGTGACTGGGGTGAGCAAGCGCAGCCAACGCACATGCAACTTGAAGTATAACGGGTATAGATTGCCAACATTACCGCAACGTTAGCGCTAACGGTAGCGTTTTATAGGGCTATTTTGATCCTGTCCGGCAAGCCAGGCGAGCTTTTCGCCAATCTTGCCCTCAAGACCTCTGTTTGTCGGCTGATAGTAGCGAGTTTGTGCCATTTCCGGTGGAAAGTAGTCCTCCCCGGCGGCGTAGGCATTCGGCTCGTTGTGGGCGTAGCGATACTCCTCGCCGTAGCCGAGATCTTTCATCAGCCTGGTGGGGG
>DATEKR010000256.1:0-3382 GCA_035277345.1 Enterobacteriaceae bacterium | reverse complement strand
ATCGAGCTGGGCATTGTCGGCACGGCGCTGTGGGGAGAACTCAATCTTCGTTTCCAGCGCTTTATGCAGCACAACCCCACGCTTGATATTATCTTTCGCGAGCAATCTCCCGATGTACAGCTGCAGATGCTCAGCAACCATGAACTCGACATCGGTATCTGGCGCATGGCCACCGCGCTTCCTCTGGAATTCAGAAGCCAGCTGCTATGTACCGCCTCCTACCTTGTCGCGATGCCGGCCGGACACCGTCTGGCGGAATGGGATGCGGTTCCGTTATCCGAATTGAAAGATGAAGCGTTTATTACCCTGCGCACCGCGCATTCAGACTGGTCTTTCTTACAGCAGGTGTTCTTTAAGGCGGGACTCTCCCCCACTATTACGCGGGAGGTGCTGGAGCCGCAGACGGTGCTGGCTCTGACGAGTATGGGGATCGGTATTACGCTGATGCCGGACAGCTATAGCCTGATGCACTGGCCGGGGATCGTTTTTCGCCCGTTGCAGGAGCGTATTGCGGCAGATCTCTATCTGATTTATGAGACCGCGAAGCTCACGCCTGCCCGCCAGCGGCTGATCGATGCCTTGACCTTTACCGGTTGGGAATAACGCTCTCCCCGGCATCCAGGCCGGGGAGAAGCGGTTTATCAGGCCAGGGCCTTGGCAATTTTCTCGTACAGATCGCCGGAGAGATTTTCCAGTCCTTTCAGCTGCTCCAGCGCCGCACGCATCAGCGCCTGGCGTTTTTCATCGTAGCGTTTCAGACGGATCAGCGGCTCGATCAGGCGGGAAGCCACCTGCGGATTGCGGCTGTTCAGCTCGGTCAGCATTTCCACCATAAAGCGGTATCCGCTGCCGTCCGCCGCATGGAACGCCGCCGGGTTGCTGCCGGCAAAGGCGCCGATCAAAGAACGCACGCGGTTCGGGTTGCTGAGGGTAAAGGAGCGATGCTGCAACAGGCTGCGAACGGTCTCCAGCACGTTATCCGCCGGGCTGGTGGCCTGCAGGATCAACCATTTATCCATCACCAGGCCATCCTGATGCCATTTGTCATCATACGCTTTCATCAGCGCATCACGGCACGGCAGCTGCGCCGCTACGGCCGCGGACAGTGCCGCCAGCGCGTCAGTCATATTGTCCGCCTGCTGATACTGATTGCTGACCAGTTTGTCCGCCAACTGCGCGTCACCAAAGGCCAGATAGCGCAGGCAGGTATTGCGCAGCGAACGCTTACCGATGTCCGCGTGTTCAACCCGGTACGCATCCAGCTTATTGGCGTTATAAATCGCCAGCGCTTCGTCGGCCAGCTCGGTGGCCAGTGTGCGGGTCAGGGCTTCGCGCACCGCACCGATCGCGATCGGATCGATAATATCGAACAGCTCAGCCATTTCCGTCGCAGAAGGTAGTGTCAGGATCTCGGCAGCCAGCGCCGGATCGATGGTTTCATCCAGCAGGATCGCCCGGAAGGCGTCGGCGACGTGGATCGGCAGCGAGAGCGGCTGGCCCTGCTGGTGACGGGCCACGTTAAGGCGAATATAGGTCGCCAGCAGGCTCTGAGCGGCATCCCAGCGGGAGAAATCATTGCTGGCGTGGCGCATCAGGAAGGTCAGCTGCTGATCGCTCCATTTATATTCCAGTTTCACCGGCGCGGAGAATTCACGCAGCAGTGAAGGCACCGGCTGGAACCAGACGTTATCAAAGACAAAGGTCTGCTCGGCCTGGGTCACGTTCAGCACGGAGTGCACCGGATGCCCGTCTTTCTGCAGCGGGATCACCTTGCCTTCGTTATCATACAGTTCGATATCGAACGGAATATGCAGCGGCAGCTTCTCAGGCTGATCCGCCGTGGCTGGCGTGCGCTGGCTGATGGTCAGCGTATACTGTTCGGTGGCCGGGTTGTAATCATCCCGCACGCTGACAATCGGCGTGCCGGACTGGCTGTACCAGCGGCGGAAATGCGAGAGGTCGACGTTGGACGCATCTTCCATCGACTGGACGAAATCATCGCAGGTCGCGGCGCTGCCGTCGTGGCGTTCGAAATAGAGCTGCATCCCTTTCTGGAAATTCTCTTCTCCCAGCAAGGTATGGATCATACGGATGATTTCAGAACCTTTTTCATACACGGTTAGCGTGTAGAAGTTGTTCATCTCGATGACTTTATCCGGGCGAATAGGATGCGCCATCGGGCTGGCGTCTTCGGCAAACTGCAGGCCGCGCATGGTGCGGACATTGCTGATACGGTTTACGGCGCGGGAGCCTAGATCGGAACTGAACTCCTGATCGCGGAACACCGTCAGCCCCTCTTTCAGGCTGAGCTGGAACCAGTCGCGGCAGGTCACACGGTTACCGGTCCAGTTATGGAAGTATTCGTGGCCGATCACCCGCTCGATATCAAGATAGTCTTTGTCGGTGGCGGTATCGGTACGGGCCAGCACGTATTTGGAGTTAAAGACGTTCAGCCCTTTGTTCTCCATCGCGCCCATATTAAAGAAGTCGACGGCAACGATCATATAGATGTCGAGATCGTACTCCAGGCCGAAGCGCTCTTCGTCCCATTTCATCGAATTCTGCAGGGAAGTCATCGCCCAGGGAGCGCGATCGAGGTTACCGCGATCGACGAACAGCTCCAGCGCCACTTCCCGGCCAGAGCGCGTGCTAAAGGTATCGCGCAGCACGTCAAAATCCCCGGCAACCAGCGCAAACAGGTAGCAGGGTTTCGGGAACGGATCCTGCCACTTCATCCAGTGACGGCCATTTTCCAGTTCACCGCTGTCGACGCGGTTACCGTTGGAGAGCAGATACGGATATTTTGTTTTGTCGGCGATTACGGTGGTGGTAAAGCGCGCCAGCACATCCGGACGGTCAAGGTACCAGGTAATATGACGGAAGCCTTCGGCCTCGCACTGGGTACAGAGAGCTTCACCGGACTGATACAGCCCTTCGAGAGCGGTGTTGGCCGATGGATGGATTTCATTAACGATGCGCAGGGTAAAACGCTCCGGCAGACCGGAGATCACCAGATGGCTCTGTTCTTGCTTATAGTCGGTCCACGGCTGGTCATTAATCTGCAGGGAAACCAGGGTCAGGTCTTCTCCGTCCAGACGCAGCGCGGCATCTGCTGCACCATGTCGCACGACCTGACTAACGGCGGTAACAACGGTTTTTGTGGCATCCAGGTCGAAGGTCAAGTCAATATCGCTGATCTGGTAGTCCGGCGCACGGTAGTCGTGGCGGTATTTGGCTTGTGGCTGTTGTGTCATAAAAAACCTTAGCTTTTACGTATACGGTATCGTACTCCAGTCTATTCCTGTTGCCGGGATCTCGCTATCCGGAATGCTTATCTTTCTCGGGGAAAATCATTAAAATGCTACATTTAGATAACAGTGGT
>DATEKR010000255.1:0-4357 GCA_035277345.1 Enterobacteriaceae bacterium | reverse complement strand
GCTACGGATGCATCGGGATTTACTACTGTACTACTCGATATTCATATCACTTCTAAAGCAATATGAAGTAATAGATGGTGCATCCGGGAGGATTCGAACCTCCGACCGCTCGGTTCGTAGCCGAGTACTCTATCCAGCTGAGCTATGGATGCAAAATGGCGGTGAGGCGGGGATTCGAACCCCGGATGCAGCTTTTGACCGCATACTCCCTTAGCAGGGGAGCGCCTTCAGCCTCTCGGCCACCTCACCACACAACGCCTCTTGCGAGTGCTTCGAAGAACTTGTTATCTGCTCTTCGTCGCTGCGTGGCGCACATATTACTTCCTGGCACTTATAAGTCAAACATTTTTTCCCGGCCTTTAATCGTTTGCACACTTCACGTTCAATTAGTTTGCAAAACCAGCAAAAAGGGCGATTTATCAGTGACAATCCGCAGGATCCACGCCATTTATGCGTTGCAAAAAATCGGCTCAGGGCCGGACCTGCGTACGCAAAAAGAGAGAATAAAGAGAAAATAAGACGGTAACAGGGAAAAAAGAATTGAGTGGGATGAGAGAAATGTTGCGTCTCACCGGGCGGTGAGACGCGAGAACCTTAGTAACTGGACTGCTGGGATTTTTCAGCCTGGATACGCTGGTAGATTTCTTCGCGGTGAACGGAGACCTCTTTCGGGGCGTTCACGCCAATGCGAACCTGGTTGCCCTTCACCCCTAAAACAGTCACGGTGACTTCATCCCCAATCATGAGGGTCTCACCAACTCGACGCGTCAGAATCAGCATTCTTTGCTCCTTGAAAGATTATAAAGAGTCGGGTCTCTCTGTATCCCGGCATTATCCATCATATAACGTCAGAAGAGGTGCAATGACAATACCCTGGTGGTAGCAGTCACGACATTACCTTCCGTTAGACGTAAGTTTAGCCGATTTACACAATTTCAACCTGACTTTGTACATAGCGTTGTCGTTAGCGCAGATACAAACGCCACGATCCAGGGACCGTGGCGTTCTCCAGCGCATTAATTATTACAGTTTTGCGCTCACCCAGTCTTTAACACTGGCTAATGCTGCAGGCAGTGCCGCAACGTCGGTACCGCCTGCCTGCGCCATATCCGGACGCCCGCCGCCGTTACCACCTACCTGTTTCGCGACCATACCTACCAGTTCCCCCGCCTTCACGCGGTCGGTAACGTCCTTAGACACGCCCGCAATCAGAGAAACCTTATCATCCGCCACGGTTGCCAGAACGACTACCGTCGAACCCAGCTGGTTCTTCAGATCGTCAACCATGGTTCGCAGCATCTTAGGCTCAACGCCCGCAAGCTCGCTCACCAGCAGCTTCACGCCGTTGATGTCGATGGCTTTGCCGGAGAGGCTGGCGCTTTCCTGCGCTGCCGCCTGCTCTTTCAGCTGCTGCAACTCTTTTTCCAGCTGACGAGTGCGCTCCAGCACCGAGCGCACTTTCTCGCTCAGGTTCTGGCTATCGCCCTTCAGCAGCTGCGCGACGTCATGCAGACGATCGCTGTCAGCACGTACGCTGGCAATCGCCCCTTCGCCGGTCACGGCTTCGATACGACGAACACCCGCCGCAGTGCCAGACTCAGAAACGATACGGAACAGGCCGATATCACCGGTACGGCGTGCGTGCGTGCCGCCGCACAGTTCGGTAGAGAAATCACCCATGCTCAGAACGCGAACGCGCTCGTCGTATTTCTCACCGAACAGCGCCATTGCGCCCTTCGCTTTCGCCGCGTCAAGATCCATCACCTGGGTTTCAACCGCCAGGTTACGACGGATCTGCTCATTTACCAGATCTTCCACCGCACGGATTTCCGCGGGCTTCATGGCTTCCGTATGAGAGAAGTCAAAGCGCAGGGCTTTATCGTTAACCAGCGAGCCTTTCTGCGCCACGTGGGTACCCAGTACCTGGCGCAGCGCCGCATGCATCAGGTGTGTCGCGGAGTGGTTCAGACGAATGCGTTCACGACGCGCTTCATCCACTTCCGCCTGCACGCCGTCGCCCACTTTCAGCGAGCCGGTTGCCAGTTTGCCGACATGGCCGATAGCCTGACCATATTTCTGCGTATCGCTGACGGAGAAGGTAAAGCCGGTGCCTTTCAGCTCGCCTTTATCACCTACCTGGCCGCCGGATTCAGCGTAGAACGGGGTCGCATCGAGGATCACTACCGCATCCTGTCCTGCATTGACCTGCTCAACCGCTTTCCCATCGATAAACAGCGCGGTCACTTTGGCGTTCAGTTCAAGGTGGTCGTAGCCTTTAAATTCAGAGCTGCCGTCAACGCGGATCATCGCGTTATAGTCCGCGCCGAAACCGCTGGATTCACGCGCACGACGGCGCTGCTCTTCCATCGCGGCTTCAAAACCGGCTTCGTCAACTTTCAGATTGCGCTCACGGCAGACGTCCGCCGTCAGATCGACCGGGAAGCCGTAGGTGTCATACAGACGGAATGCGGTTTCGCCGTCAAGCGTATCGCCTTTCAGTTTGCCCAGCTCTTCGTCCAGCAGAGCCAGACCACGCTCAAGCGTACGAGCAAACTGCTCTTCTTCGGTTTTCAGAACCTGTTCAACCATCGCCTGCTGGCGTTTCAGCTCGTCACCAGCTGCACCCATCACGCTGATCAGCGGACCAACCAGCTTGTAGAAGAAGGTGTCTTTCGCGCCCAGCATGTTGCCGTGGCGAATAGCGCGGCGAATAATGCGGCGCAGCACGTAGCCACGATTTTCGTTGGACGGCGTAACGCCATCGGCAATCAGGAAGGCGCAGGAGCGGATATGGTCCGCAATCACGCGCAGCGACTTGTTGCTCAGATCGGTCGCACCGGTCACCTTCGCCACCTGGTCAATCAGGGTGGAGAAGAGATCGATTTCATAGTTGGAGTTCACGTGCTGCAGCACGGCCGCAATACGCTCCAGGCCCATACCGGTATCGACGGAAGGTTTCGGCAGCGGCTCCATGGTCCCGTCAGCCTGACGGTTGAACTGCATAAAGACGATGTTCCAGATCTCGATATAACGGTCGCCGTCTTCTTCCGGGCTACCCGGAGGACCACCCCAGATATGATCGCCGTGGTCGAAGAAAATCTCGGTGCACGGACCGCAAGGACCGGTATCGCCCATCTGCCAGAAGTTATCTGAGGCATAAGGCGCGCCTTTATTATCGCCAATGCGAATAATGCGCTCACGCGGGATGCCGACTTCTTTTTCCCAGATGTCGTAAGCTTCGTCATCCGTAGCATAAACGGTGACCCACAGACGCTCTTTCGGCAGCGCAAACCAGTTTTCACCGGTCAGCAGCTCCCAGGCGTACTGGATAGCATCCGGTTTGAAATAGTCGCCGAAGCTGAAGTTGCCCAGCATTTCAAAGAAGGTGTGGTGACGTGCGGTGTAACCGACGTTTTCCAGATCGTTGTGTTTACCGCCTGCGCGCACGCAGCGCTGCGAGGTGGTTGCGCGGGAATAATTACGCTTATCAAGGCCAAGGAAAACATCCTTGAACTGGTTCATCCCGGCGTTGGTAAACAGCAGAGTCGGATCGTTGTTCGGTACCAGGGAGCTGCTGGCAACAACCTGATGTCCCTTGCTATGGAAAAAGTCGAGAAACGCCTGACGGATCTCAGCGGTGCTCTTGCTCATAATTATCCTGAAATCAAGCTAACGAGTATCGCAGGCAGGTACCGTTCTTGTCGAAGGACGGGCCGCCTGACGGAAAAAAGTGGGAATAAGATAAGTTTTCTTTACTGCGAAGTAAAATCCCGTATGCGTTCAGGCGCTAAATATTCAGACACCGGGTAGCATATTTACGATTTTGGGCAGATGAAGACGCACGTTAGCGTCACTTGCGGATAAGGACGGACCACACAGCGGGACTTATTTTGCGAACAGAGCCTGAATATCTTCCATCAGGTAGCCACGATACATCAGGAAACGCTGCACCTTAACCTTCTGAACAAAATCCGTCGGTAGCGGATCGCCATATTTTCGTTCCGCCTGCTCACGGGCCGCCTCTGTCCAGTCAATCTCGCACTCGCGCATCAGTTGCTCGGCGAGCGACCGCGGGATGCCCTTCTGGCTCAGCGTCTGGCGAATGCGCGCCGGGCCATAGCCTTTGCGGCTCTGGCTGGCAATCAGGCGTTCGGCAAAGCGGTTATCGTCCAGGTAGTTGCTTTCATAGCACCAGGCAATAACGCGCTCCAGATCCTCTTGTGTAAACTCAATCGCTTCCGGGCCATTTTTGGTCATAACCGGCGCAACCAGCTTACGCCGCAGCTCCTGCTCGCTGTGATCGCGGGAGGCCAGGATGCGAATTGCGCGATCCAGCAGACGGGCATAAGCCGGACGG
>DATEKR010000254.1:0-3001 GCA_035277345.1 Enterobacteriaceae bacterium | reverse complement strand
GGCCTGGCGGGTCAAAGCCGGACAGAAGGTACAGGTTGTCGCTTCTGGCGATGGCTTTAGCGTTAATGGCGAAGGTCAGGCGCTGAATAATGCTTCCGTTGCGCAGAATGCGCGTGTCAGAATGGCTTCAGGCCAGATAGTGAGCGGCACCGTCGATTCTGATGGGAATATTCTTATTAATTTATAATCGCTATAAAGAATTCACGGCTCCTGCCGATAAGAAATTAACAAATGACGAAGCAGGCCATAAACGCCGCGAAACCTCAATGAGGACCTGATATGAGCATTGACCGTACATCGCCACTGAAACCAGTAACAACTGTTCAATCTCGCGAGACCACCGACACTTCTGTTGCTAAACCGCGTCAGGAGAAAGCTTCTGCTGCCAACAGCACCAGCGTGACCCTGAGTGATGGGCAGGCAAAACTGATGCAGCCGGGTCCCGCTGATATCAACATGGAGCGTGTTGAAGCATTGAAAACCGCCATTCGTAACGGTGAACTGAAAATGGACACCGGTAAGATTGCGGATGCACTGCTGGAAGACGCCCAGAGTTATTTGCAGAGTAAATAACCGCATGAGTCGCCTGTCAGAAATACTGGATCAAATGACCGCTATCCTCAACTCGTTAAAAGAGGTGATGGATGCCGAGCAGCTGCAGCTCTCTGCTGGTAGTCTTAACGGCAGCGAACTGCAGCGGATTACGGAAGATAAAAGCTCGTTACTGTCAACGCTCGACTATCTTGAGCAGCAGCGTCGTGGCGAACAAAATGCCACTCGCGGTGCCAATGATGACGTTGCAGGACGCTGGCTGACGATTACACAAAAATCGCAGCAGTTGCGCGAGCTGAACCAGCACAATGGCTGGCTGCTTGAAAGCCAGATTGAGCGAAACCAGCAGGCGCTGGCAGTACTGAAGCCCCATCAGACGACCGGACTCTACGGCGCCGATGGTCAGGCTTCCTCTTTTTCGCACGGCGGCGGTAAAAAGTTCTCTATCTGAACTGAACCCCTCACATAGCGGAAAAAGCAAAAAGACGGCAATGACCGTCTTTTTGTCGTTCTCTTTTTTGGTTAAATCGTCCGCTGGACAAAGGCCTTAAGACGAAAACCCAGCAGTGCCAGCGAGGCAAAATAGGCCGCCGCACCCACCACCACCACCACCGTCAGCCGCAGCAGACGTACCAGCATAGTTCCCTCTGACCACGACGGCATCACATAGAGCACGCCGATGAGTGCGGCCGTCATCACCAGTACCGCGACCACAATACGCAGCAGGAAAGATCCCCAGCCCGGCTGAGGCGTAAAAATATTGCGCTTGCGCATCTGCCAGTAGAGCAGACCGGCATTGAGACAGGCTCCCAGGCCGATGGAGAGCGCAAGCCCCGCATGTCTGAACGGCCCAATAAACGCCAGGTTCATTAGCTGAGTCACAATCAGGGTGACGATAGCAATCCGCACCGGCGTTTTAATGTCCTGGCGGGAGTAGAAGCCTGGCGCCAGCACTTTCACGACGATAATCCCCATCAATCCCACCGAGTAGGCCACCAGCGCCTGCTGGGTCATGGCGGCATCAAACGCGGTAAATTTGCCGTACTGGAACAGGGCCACCGTCAGCGGCTGAGCCAGCACGCCCAGCGCAACGGCGCTCGGCAGTGCCAGCAGGAAACAGAGGCGCAGACCCCAGTCCAGCAGTCGGCAGTAAGCATCGTGATCGCCGCTGGCAAAGCTCCGCGACAGGGAAGGCAGCAGGATCGTACCCAGCGCCACGCCCAGCACCCCGGACGGAAACTCCATCAGCCGGTCGGCGTAGTACATCCAGGAGACGGAGCCGGACACCAGGAACGAGGCGAAAATGGTATTGATGATCAACGAGATCTGACTGACGGATACCCCAAGAATTGCCGGGCCCATCTGCTTAACCACCCGCATTGCGCCCGTATCCCGCAGGTTAATGCGCGGCAGCACCAGCATGCCGATTTTCTTCAGATGCGGCAGCTGCCAGCCCAGCTGCAGCACGCCGCCCACGGTTACCGCCCAGGCCAGGGCCAGAATCGGCGGATCGAAGTAAGGCGCGGCGAACAGGGCAAAGCCGATCATGCTGACGTTCAGGAAGGTCGGGGCAAACGCCGGGACCGAGAAGCGGTTCCAGGTATTGAGGATCGCCCCTACCAGCGAGGCCAGCGAGATCAGCAGAATATAAGGAAAGGTAATACGCAGCAGCGACGAGGTTAACGCGAATTTGTCAGCGCTATTGGCAAAGCCCGGTGCGGTTACCGCAATCACCCAGGGTGCGGCGAGCATTCCGACGATCGTGACAATAGCCAGCGCCAGCGTCAGCAGACCGGAAACATAGGCGACAAAAACGCGGGTCGCATCTTCGCCCTGTTTAGATTTGTATTCCGCCAGGATGGGGACGAATGCCTGAGAGAACGCGCCTTCGGCAAAAATACGCCGCAACAGGTTAGGCAGCTTAAACGCGACGAAAAAGGCGTCTGTTGCCATTCCCGCCCCGAACACCCTTGCCACAATGGCATCGCGCGCAAAACCCAACACGCGCGAAAACATGGTCATTGAGCTGACGGCCGCCAGCGATTTTAACAGATTCATTATTATGGTTCCGGACCCTGGAGCAGAATGCCCGCACACGGGCGGGCATTCGATGAGGCGAGTAGTCTACCCCGATTAAAGTGAATTACTACTCACAGATGTTACAGTCGATTATTCGCTGATCGCCTCCTGCCACAGCTTTTCGACCACCCGCTGGGCCATCAGCGCCTGCTCACCGGCGGTTTCCGGAACCGTCTGATTTTGCACGCATTCGATAAAGTGGCGGGCGCAGCCAGCAAAGCCGCGCTGCTCTAGCGTGCTCATCCAGCCTGCGACCGGCCGCGTCACCACGCCCGCGCCCTTCTCTTCCCGCCATTCACGCATATCGGTAATGTCGTACAGCCCGCCGTCGGTCACTGCCTGCACCCACTCCCGCTGGCTTCCGGCCCGA
>DATEKR010000253.1:0-13331 GCA_035277345.1 Enterobacteriaceae bacterium | reverse complement strand
TCTGAGCAAACATAAAGGCTTCATTCTTGTCCGCTTCAGGAAGAATAAGCGCAAACTCCTCTCCCCCGTAGCGGGCTGCCAGCGCGTCGGTGTTAAGCGTCAGTCTGTGCAGCAGCGCCCCAACCTGGCGCAGACAGTTATCGCCCGCCACGTGACCGTAAAAGTCGTTGTAACGCTTGAAGTGGTCGACATCGATCATAATCAGCGCCACCGGCTTGCCGCTGGCGCGTGAGGACCTGAGACTGTTTTCAAGGAACAGGTCAAACTGACGCCGGTTAGCCAGCCCGGTCAGGCCGTCGGCCAGCGCCATCAGCTGCAGCGTATGGTTGATGCTGGTCAGCTCATCACGCAGGACGGTGAGTTCCGTCTGGTTGCGCACGTTCATCCGGACCTGGCGGAAAACGATCGCCCCCATCAGCAAAATACCCAGCAGCAGCATCGCGTTAAGGATCATATCCGGCAGGCTGTCGCGCACCCAGTTCGCCCACAGTTCGGACTTGTCATAGCCCGCTGCGACCACCAGCGGGTAGCGCTCAAGGCGGGCAAAACCGAAGATGCGTTCGACTTTATCGGCCACGGAAAGCCAGGTGGCATAGCCGCGATCCTGGGTCATCAGCGCCTGGGTAAACAGCGGGCTGGCGGAGAAGTTGCGGTTGATAACCTCTTCCGGGAAAGGACGAATATAGAGCGCGGTGCCGTCAGTTTTTAACAACGAGAGCGTATCGCGATCGCCCATTTCAAAGTAGTTATAGAAATGACGGAAGTAATCGATTTTGATGGTCGCCAGCGCCACCCCGGCAAACCCGCCGTTTACATCGTTAATACGCACCGAGACCGGTATCACCAGTTCCCCGGTCGAACGACTGCGGATCACGTCGCTGATATGCACCCCGGCATGGCCGTTCTGTCGGTGGTAAATAAAATATTCCCGGTCGCTGTTATTGGTGATGGCCGGCATTTTATTAAAGGAGGTTGCCTGCATATTGCCCTGGGCATCATAAAGCAGCAGCCCGTGAAGCTGCGGCAGCCTGTCCTGGATCTCTTTCAGATAGCGGTTGGTGGCAGGCTGTTGAAGATGCGTCAGGTCCATAGTGCTGGCCGTGCGGCGAACATCCATAATCGCCAGCTCCGCCTGCAGGAAGGTATCTTCCGCCTGTCGCGCCTGAGACACCGAGAGATTAATGGCATTGCGCTCCGCCTCATGGACGGTACGTTCCCATGATCGGGTCAGGGTCCATATGCTGGTAATCACACTTGCCAGCAGTAGAATGCCGATAAAAAATGCCAGGCTCCGTCCCAGAGACGAGTTTAGCGCCAGCGCCCCGGAAATCGTTTTACTGACCCGCATAGCCGCTCCTTGTCATAAATTATTGCGCGTATCTGCTGCATCATATCAATAAGAGTATGGTCGCCGGACGGCGCGATGAGGAAAAACTTTTCTAATACGGTGAGGGCGTTAACATCCCTGCCCGGACGGGCAGGGATGCTGGCAGGACTATTTCTTCTCGCGTTGCAGCTTTTCAAACCAGCGCGGGTGGTGCTTTTTGGCCCAGCGCTCGCTGACTTTGCCTTCGATCATGCCCTTGATGGAGCCTTTCACCCAGAACGCCATATACATATGGATCAGAATGGCGTGGATCAGCACAATCGCGGCGGTGGCGTGGATCAGCAGACTCCAGCGCACCACCACAATCGGGAAGAAGTGGGCGAAGTAAGGACGCCAGATAATCAGTCCGGTCACCAGCAGCAGACAGGTCAGACTCATAATCGACCAGAACATCATTTTCTGCCCGGCGTTGTATTTGCCGACGCGGGCCACTTTATGTTCGTTGCCCTTCAGTACTTCGACGATGCCTTTCACCCACGGAATATCTTCTTTTTCCGGGATGTTGTGACGCACGAAGCGGAAGAACATAAACGTCAGCGCGGCAAAGATAATCAGCCCGAAGAACGGGTGCAGAATGCGCCCCATCTGCGGCGTACCAAACGTCTCCGTCAGCCACTGCAGGGTCGGGAAGAAGAGCGCAATCCCGGAGAGTGAGACCAGGAAAAAGCAGATCACCACGGTCCAGTGACAGGCACGGTCAATAAACTTCGTGCGCAGTATCATTTTGCCCTTACTGCTCATGTTCGTTCTCCTCTTCCTCGTCGTCATGGGTTTCCTTGTTCGGGCCCACGCCCACGTAGTGATAAATCAGCCCGGCGAAGGTGGCGATAAACCCGGCCGCCGACAGCGGTTTCAGTACGCCTTTCCACAGATTGACCGGCACGTCGATTTTTGGCTCGTTCGGCAGGCCGTGATAGAGCTCAGGCTGGTCAGCATGATGCAGAACGTACATCACGTGCGTGCCGCCTACGCCGGAAGGATCGTACAGACCGGCATTCTCGTAGCCGCGTTTCTTCAGCTGCATCACGCGCGTTTCGCCGAGGGCGCGCATCTCTTCTTTGGTACCAAAGTGAATAGCGCCGGTCGGACAGGTCTTCACGCAGGCAGGCTCCTGGCCGACGCTGACGCGATCGACGCAGAGGGTGCACTTGTAGACACGGTTATCGTCCGGGTTCAGACGCGGCACGTTAAACGGACAGCCGGCGATGCAGTAGCCGCAGCCGATACAGTGCTCGGACTGGAAATCGACGATCCCGTTGGCGTACTGGATAATCGCCCCGGCGGAAGGACAGGCCTTCAGGCAGCCGGGATCCGCACAGTGCATACAGCCGTCTTTGCGGATCAGCCACTCCAGCTTGCCGTTCTGGCTGGTTTCGCTAAAGCGCATTACCGTCCAGGATTTGGCGCTCAGATCGGTCGGGTTATCGTAAACCCCGACGCACTCACCCACCTCATCACGGATGTCGTTCCACTCGGCGCACGCCACCTGACAGCCTTTGCAGCCAATACAGGTGGAGACGTCAATCAGCTTGGCAACCTCAGCTTTGTGGTTCCGGGCCTGCGGCGGCGGCGTGATGCCGTTAGTCGCTGAACGTTTAATAATATCTTGTGATTGCATGGCCATCGCTTCGCTCCTTACGCCTTCTCAATATTGACTAAAAACGCTTTATACTCAGGCGTTTGTGAGTTAGCGTCGCCGACGGATGGCGTCAGCGTATTGGCGAGGAATCCTTTACGGGCCGCGCCTTCAAAGCCCCAGTGGCACGGAATACCCACGGTGGATACCTGCTTGCCCGCCACGGTTAAGGTGTGCAGACGCGAGGTCACCACCGCTTTGGCTTTAATAAAGCCGCGCTGGGAAGAGACCTTGACCCAGTCACCCGCCTTAATACCTCGCTCTTCAGCCAGTTTTTCGCCGAGTTCGACAAACTGCTCCGGCTGAGCGATAGCGTTCAATAAAGCGTGCTTGGTCCAGTGACGGAACAGCTCTGTAATGGAGTAGGTCGTGGCCACATATGGGAAATCTTTGGCGGTGCCGAGCGTCTTTTTGTCGCTCGCATACAGACGCACCACCGGGCTGTGCACCACATTCGGGTGCAGCGGGTTGGTACCAATCGGGCTTTCCATCGGCTCGTAGTGTTCCGGGAACGGACCGTCAGCCAGTTTATTCAGGGCAAACAGATGGCCAAGACCGTCCGGCAGCATAATAAACGGCCCCACGTTCTCTTCGGGCGCGGAGGTCACCGGGAAGTCCGGGACGTCGTTGCCCTGCCATTTTTTGCCGTTCCACTGGATCAGCGGACGCGCCGGATCCCAGGCTTTACCCTGTGCATCCGCCGAGGCGCGGTTATAAAGGATGCGGCGGTTCATTGGCCATGCCCATGACCAGTTATTTACCGCGCCAAGACCGGACGGATCCGCGTTATCGCGGTTAGCCATCTGGTTACCCTGCTCGGTCCAGCTACCGGCGTAGATCCAGCACATGCTGCTGGTGGAGCCGTCAGCTTTCATATGGGCGAAGGAACTGAGCTGTTCACCGGCTTTCGCCAGCAGCTTGCCGTCTTTGTCGTAAACGTCTTTCCAGGCGCGGCCGTTGCTTTCACGGGCCAGCTCTTCCGGCATCGGATCGTGCGGATTGTCATAGTTCCAGTCGATAGCCATCAGCGCATCGGACGCCGCGCCGCCTTCGGTGCGGTACATCTCACGCAGACGCAGGAAGATATGCGCCAGAATTTTGGTATCGTGCAGCGCTTCACCCGGCGGGGTTGCGGCGGAGTAGTGCCACTGCAGCCAGCGTGAAGAGTTCGCTACCGAACCGTTTTCTTCCGCGAAGCAGGCGGTCGGCAGGCGGAACACCTCGGTCATAATTTTGCTGCTGTCGACGTCGTTCATCTCGTCGTGGTTCTGCCAGAAGGTCGCCGTTTCGGTTGCCAGCGGATCCATCACCACCATAAATTTCAGCTTCGAGAAGGCCTCAATCGCTTTGTTTTTATTCGGGAAGGAGGCCAGTGCGTTAAAGCCCTGAACCAGCAGACCGTTGAACTTGCCATCAACCATCATATTGACCTGGCTGATAACGTCGTATTTCTTATCCCACTTCGGCAGGAAGTCGTAACCAAACTGGTTTTCCGGCGTCGCGGCATCGCCGTAGAAGCCCTTCAGCAGGCTGACCATAAATGCCGGCGTGTTCTGCCAGTAGTTGACCTGGCCCGGCATCACGGATTTCGGCGTAATGTCTTCAAGGAAGCCTTTCAGGGTGGTCTGTTTTTCACCCGGCAGCGGCAGATACCCCGGCAGAGACGCATCCAGCAGGCCGAGATCGGTATAGCCCTGAACGTTGGAGTGGCCGCGCAGGGCGTTGATCCCGCCGCCCATCATGCCGATATTGCCCAGCAGCAGCTGGATAATAGCGGCAGTACGGATAATCTGGGCGCCGTTGGTATGGTGCGTCCAGCCCAGTGCATAAAGAATAGAGGCCGTTTTATTGGTCGCTGCGGTTTCGGCGAGGGTTTTGGCCACCTCAAGGAAGTCCGCTTTTGGCGTACCGCAGACGTTTTCCACCATCTCAACGGTGTAGCGGCTGACGTGTTTTTTCAGCAGGTTAATGACGCAGCGCGGATGGTTGAGGGTATCGTCGCGTTTAATCTGTCCCTGGGCATCCAGCTCGTAGGCCCAGCTGCTGCGATCGTACTGGCCGGTCGCCTCATCAAAGCCGCTGAACAGCCCATCATCGAAGTGGTAGTCTTCGCGGACGATCAGGCTGGCGTTGGTAAAGTGGCTCACATACTGATGCTGAATTTTATCGTTCGACAGCAGATAGTTGACGATACCGGAAAGGAAGGCCACGTCGCTGCCCGGACGGATCGGGGCATAGTGGTCGGCCACGGCGGCGGAGCGGTTAAAGCGCGGGTCAACCACCATCAGCTTCGCGTCGTTGTTTTTCTTCGCTTCGATAACCCATTTAAAGCCGACCGGATGCGCTTCCGCTGCGTTGCCGCCCATGATGAGGATCACATCGGCGTTGCGGATATCGATCCAGTTATTGGTCATCGCCCCGCGCCCGAAGCTTGGCGCGAGGGCCGATACGGTTGGGCCGTGGCACAGACGCGCCTGATTTTCGACCGCCACCATACCGAGGCCGCGGGCAAATTTATTATCAATCACGCCGGTTTCATTACTGGCGGCCGAGGAGCAGAGCATACTGGTTGTTGCCCAGCGGTTAACGGTCACACCGTCCGCATTGGTGGCAACAAAGTTGGCATCACGGTCATCTTTCATCAGGCGCGCGATGCGGGTATAAGCTTCCTCCCAGCTAATACGCTGCCACTTGTCGCTGCCCGGCGCACGGTATTCCGGGAAGCGAAGACGGGTTTCGGCATTGATATAGTCGACCACGCCTGCCCCTTTAGGACAAAGCGACCCCCTGCTCACCGGGTGATCCGGATCGCCCTCAACGTGGTAGATGCTTTGGGTAACATTCTTAGCCTCATCGCCCAGGCTATACATCAGCATGCCGCAGCCCACAGAGCAGTAGGTGCAGTTATTGCGCGTCTCTTTTGCTTTTAACAGTTTGTATTGACGCGTTTCCGCATTGGCGGAAAAAGAGGAGAGAAATCCGAGGGATGCAACAGTTGTACCTGCCATACCGCCCGCGCAGATCTTAAAGAACTGCCTACGGCTGAGCTCCATGAAGCCTCCAGCTTAAACTTAAGACAAGAAAAGGGACATGGATTATAAGGTTATTAAATTGTTTAGACCATTATCCTTTTGTGGTTATTGCTAACATTTATGGAGTACAGCGTAAAAAAACGGCAACTATAATGAAGTAAAGGTTATTTATTCGACAACAAAGGAGCCAGCAGCGGTTCGCAGTGAGCTTTTACGGCCTCGTGCAGAAGACGTACGGCAGTAGAAAGTTGTTTTCGGTGGGGACAAATCATATTCAGCGGGACATTATCGCCCAGATACTCAGGAAGGAGTACGCTCAGCCGACCAGCCCGAACATCTGCGCTGACGTCCAGCCAGGACTTAAAGGCGATGCCCTCTCCGGCAATCGCCAGACGGCGGATCACCTCCGCATCGTCACTCATATAAGCACTCTGGACGTGAATATCGTGCATCACGCCGTTACGGCTTAACGTCCAGCGATCGAACAGCCGCCCGCGCAGCACGTAGGTCAGGGCGTTATGCCCGGCGACATCCTCCGGCGTTTTCGGCTCACCGTTGGCGGCAATCCACTGCGGAGACGCCACCAGCACCCGGCGGTTCTCCGGCGCGACCGGAAGAGAGATAAAGGACGCATCGTCATTGCTGCCATAGCGAAACGCCACGTCTACCGGATCTTTAAACACGTCGGCCAGCTGATCGGAAAACAGAACCCGCAGCCTGAGCGCCGGATGGCGGCGGCGAAATTCCTGAAACACCGAGAGCAGCAGATTACGCCCAAGATCCGACGGGACCGAGATTTGCAGAGTGCCCTGCACTTCATCGTCGGGCGTGCGTATTTTATCCAGCCCCTTTTGTAATGTTTCGAGCATCTGCTGCGCAAACGGCAGCCAGGCCTCCCCTTCCGGGGTAAGACGCAGGCTGCGGGTTGAGCGGGCAAACAGACGAATATTCAGCGCCGTCTCCAGCCGCTTAATCGCCGAGCTGACCTGTCCCGGCTGCAGCCCGGCCTCGCGCGCCGCCTCGCTAAAACTGTTCAGCGCCGCCGCACGGACAAACAGGGTCAGATCTTCAAGCCTTAGCATTTTTACTCCCCGATACCACGTTCAGGGATCTATCATGCCATTAACCTGATGAACTGTTTACTATAATGAGGCGGTAAATCAGCCATTTCCCCATAGGCTTTTTGCCATGCTCACATACACTTTTACCGATGGCAGCGTTTTCTCACAAAGCAGAACTTGCCAGCCCGTAGTGCCTCATCAAGGATACGGGCGATAAAACCAATAAAGACCGATAACAGGATGGAGTATCTATGAGTAAAGCTAAAGTGATGCTGGCCGCCGCGCTGCTGGCCTGTGCGGGTTCCGCCTTTGCCGCACCTGTCCAGGCCCCGGCCCCGGAAGCCACCGCGAAAACCGGCATTCAGGAGTATGAGATTCAGGAATTTATCGCCGACTTTACGCGCTTTCGTATCGGCGACACGGCCCCGGCGCTCTATCTCACCGACGAATACAATATTAAGCAGTGGAAACTGCGTAACCTTCCCGCACCGGACGCAGGCAGCCACTGGACCTATATGGGCGAGAACTATGTGCTGATCGGCGATGTCGACGGCAAAATTATCAAGGCCTATGACGGAGAGATCTTCTATCACCACTAAGCATTCTGCCGTGACGGTACGGCCCTGGGACGAGAGCGACCGTCCCTTTTTGCGCACGCTCTTTCTGCGCGCCCGTAAAGCGAGCTGGACGTGGCTTTCCGGGGAAAACTGGCGGCTGGAGGATTTCGATTCGGTAACGCTGGGCGAGCAGATCTGGGTGGCGGAGTGTGAGGGTAAACGGGCGGGCTTTGCGTCGGTGCTGACTAACGACCACTTCCTGCACAGCCTGTTTGTCGACCCGGACTGGCAGGGCCAGGGCGTGGGCAGCGCGCTGCTGGAAAAAGTTCACTCAACCTTTACCCGCACCGGCGCGCTGAAGTGTCTGCAGCAGAATGAATCTGCCCTGCGCTTCTACCAGCGTCACGGCTGGTATATTGAAGCCCAGGGCAGCGCGCCCGACGGTGACTACTGGCTACTGCACTGGCGCAGAGCGCGTTAAACCGCGCGGAAGGCGATTTCGCCGGGGATCACTTCCCCCTGCCAGTAAAGCTGTGCCGCCACACGGCCCGCCAGCTGGCGATACAGCGCGGTAAATTCGCTGTCCGGGCGGTGGATCACCGTCGGCGTTCCCCCATCGAGATCTTCGCGCAGGGTGATATGCAGCGGCAGCTGGCCCAGCAGAGACGTATGGTACTGCGTGGCCAGCTTCTCTGCCCCACCGGTGCCGAAGATCGGCTCCTGATGACCACAGTTGCTGCACACGTGCATACTCATATTTTCCACGATGCCCAGCACCGGTACTTCCACTTTCTCGAACATGACGATGCCTTTTTTGGCGTCAATCAGCGCGATATCCTGCGGCGTGGTCACCACCACGGCACCGGTAACCGGAATGTTCTGGGCCAGGGTTAGCTGAATATCACCGGTACCCGGCGGCATATCCAGTACCAGGTAGTCGAGATCCGGCCAGATAGACTCCTGCAGCATCTGGAGCAGCGCTTTGCTGGCCATCGGGCCACGCCATACCATCGCGTTATCGTCGGTCACCAGATAGCCGATGGAGTTGGTCGCCAGACCATGGACCATAATCGGCGACATATGGGTGCCGTCCGGCGAGGTCGGACGCTGATTTTCCGTGCCGAGCATGGCCGGGATCGACGGGCCATAGATATCCGCATCGAGGATACCCACTTTCGCGCCTTCCGCCGCCAGGGCCAGGGCCAGGTTCACCGTCGTCGAGGATTTACCGACGCCGCCTTTGCCGGAGCTGACGGCAATAATATTCTTCACGCCGTTAACGCCCGGCTGATTCTTCACCCGTTTCAGGGTGGCAATGGTGTGCGACAGCTTCCAGTCAATCGCCTTCGCCCCGGTGATGCGCAGCAGATCGGCGCTAACCTGATCTTTCAGCTCGTCAAACGCGCTCTGCCAGGCGAACGGCATCAGCAGTTCAATATGCAGGGTGTTATCCAGCAGGGCGACATGATGCAGCGCCTTCAGCGCCGTCAGATTGTGTTTCAGGGTGGGGTGCTGAAAATTGGACAGCGTCCCGGCAACCATTGCTCTCAGTTTTTCAGGGGATACGGCCTGGGATTGCGAGTTCATCCCGACTCCTTGAGTTGTTGTTTTAAATGACTCGAACCTGGTTAGTGTACTTCAGTGTTACCAATTATTCATTTCTCAATCATGCCTTTCCGCGTCCGGCTGTTATGGCGCAATTATTACCTTTCAGGTAATATTATTCCCCCTTTTTACAACAGAAGATGTATTTCCCACTATGACTCAAGTCGCGAAGAAAATTCTGGTAACGTGCGCGCTGCCGTACGCCAACGGCTCCATCCACCTCGGCCACATGCTGGAGCATATCCAGGCTGATGTCTGGGTCCGTTACCAGCGAATGCGCGGCCATCAGGTTAACTTCATCTGCGCAGACGACGCCCACGGCACGCCAATTATGCTGAAAGCTCAGCAGCTTGGGATCACGCCTGAGCAGATGATTGCTGAAATGAGTCAGGAGCATCAGACCGATTTTGCCGGCTTTAATATCAGCTATGACAACTATCACTCCACCCACAGCGACGAGAACCGCGCGCTGTCGGAGCTGATTTATTCACGTCTGAATGAGAATGGTTTTATTAAAAAACGCACCATCTCTCAGCTGTACGATCCGGAAAAGGGCATGTTCCTGCCGGACCGTTTTGTGAAAGGCACCTGCCCGAAATGTAAGGCAGCGGATCAGTACGGCGATAACTGCGAAGTGTGTGGCGCGACCTACAGCCCGACTGAGCTTATCGAGCCGAAATCCGTGGTGTCTGGCGCAACGCCGGAAATGCGTGATTCTGAGCACTTCTTCTTTGACCTGCCGTCCTTCAGCGAAATGCTGCAGGCGTGGACCCGCAGCGGCGCGCTGCAGGAGCAGGTGGCGAACAAAATGCAGGAGTGGTTTGAATCCGGCCTGCAGCAGTGGGATATCTCCCGCGATGCGCCCTACTTCGGCTTTGAAATCCCGGACGCGCCGGGTAAATACTTCTACGTCTGGCTGGATGCGCCTATCGGCTATATGGGCTCCTTTAAGAACCTGTGCGACAAGCGCGGCGATCTCAACTTTGACGACTGGTGGAAAAAAGACTCCGACGCCGAGCTGTACCACTTTATCGGCAAGGATATCGTCTACTTCCACAGCCTGTTCTGGCCTGCAATGCTGGAAGGCAGCGGCTTCCGTAAACCGACCAACCTGTTTGTTCACGGCTACGTGACGGTTAACGGCGCTAAAATGTCGAAGTCCCGCGGCACCTTTATCAAGGCCAGCACCTGGCTGAACCACTTTGACGCGGACAGCCTGCGCTACTACTACGCCGCCAAGCTCTCCTCGCGTATCGATGATATCGACCTCAACCTGGAAGATTTTATCCAGCGCGTCAACGCCGATATCGTGAACAAGGTGGTTAACCTGGCCTCCCGTAACGCGGGCTTTATTGCCAAACGTTTCGACGGCCAGCTGGCCGCAGAGCTGGCCGACCCGGCGCTGTACCAGACGTTCGTTGACGCGGCCGCCACCATCGGCGACGCGTGGGAAAGCCGTGAGTTCGGTAAAGCCGTGCGTGAAATCATGGCGCTGGCCGACGTGGCTAACCGCTACGTTGACGAGCAGGCGCCGTGGGTGGTGGCAAAACAGGAAGGCCGCGATGCCGATCTGCAGGCTATCTGCTCCATGGGGATCAACCTGTTCCGCGTCCTGATGACCTGGCTGAAGCCGGTTCTGCCGGAGCTGGTCGCGCGTACCGAGGCCTTCCTGAATACGGAACTGACCTGGGACGGGATCCAGCAGCCGCTGCTGAGCCATAAGGTGAACACCTTTAAGGCGCTGTACAACCGCATCGAGATTAAACAGGTTGAAGCCCTGGTTGACGCCTCGAAAGAGGAAGTCAAAGCCGCGAGCGCTCCTGTCAGCGGCCCGCTGGCCGACGACCCGATTCAGGAGACCATCAGCTTTGACGACTTCGCCAAAGTAGATATGCGTATCGCACTTATCGAGAACGCCGAGTTTGTTGACGGCTCCGATAAACTGCTGCGCCTGACCCTGGATCTCGGCGGTGAGAAGCGCAACGTCTTCTCCGGCATCCGCAGCGCCTACCCGGACCCGCAGGCGCTGATCGGCAAGCTGACGGTAATGGTTGCCAACCTGGCTCCGCGTAAAATGCGCTTTGGTATCTCCGAAGGGATGGTGATGGCCGCAGGCCCTGGCGGAAAAGACATCTTCCTGCTCAGCCCGGACAGCGGTGCCCAGCCAGGCCAGCAGGTAAAATAAGCTACACTTTATGACGCACCGGCTACGGCCGGTGTTTTTTTATGGGACACACCAATCAATAAGGAACCTCTGTGAAAATTTTCAGCAAACTCACTTCAATCATCGTCGCGCTGGTCCTGGCCGTAACCCTCGCCGGCTGCGGTGAGAAAGAACAAACCAAAACCTTTGGCAAGACGCAAAACGGCATTGAAATGAGCTTCACCTACCATTACAAAGATGACACCGTCCTGCGCCAGACCGCGACCAATAAAATCCCCTACTCCGCTATCGGCGCACCGAATAAAGAAGCCGCCCAGCAGATGCTCGAACCGCTGAGCAAGCAGTATCAGAATATTGAAGGGCTGAAGGAGCAGGTCGACTTTAAAGACGACCACGCGATTGAAACCCTGGAAGTGGACTACAGCAAGGCGGACCTGAAAAAGCTCAGCCAGATGCCGGGTTCAACTTTCAATATGAACGACAGCAACTGGGTGAGTATGAAAAACTCCGAAGCCGTGCTGTTTGAGCAGGGATTTACTGAGACTAAGTAAGTTGCAGTGGTAATGCTGGCCGGTTGATGCTGCCTGAGGATTGGGTGGGTTGACCGGCTGGTCTGTTCGCTGCTGTAAAAGCCAGGATGCACTCCGATATGATGAAACATGAACTTTGGACCAACGAAGATGGCCTGGACATGTTTTGCCTCGCAGACAAAAAAGGCGATGCGGCCCGCGAATTGCTTGAACCTGGATATTCGTTAATCTGGACTTGCGAAGCAGATTCTCACTTTGACGCGATGACAAAATACTATGCGTTTCGCGGCTGGGGAGAATATACGACAAACTTTCCCGAAGAAGATCAGAAGACATATAAAGAACGGGGATGGGAGTAATTATTCGGTTAGCTGACGCTCGGTTCGTGAAAGCGCCGTTCTGGACGACGCTTTCCAGAGTGAAGCTTACATAAGAGCAAGTTTACGACTACGTAAATCAGCATGCAAGAAATGGGAAAGATCGGTCAGCGCGGGAATAAGCTGGCTAATGGTTGTTAGCGAATGCTTTAACTGGCAGCGTTGTTCCGGTTTCACCTCTTCTTCGTTCAGCACTTCACCCAGAACCGCAATACAGTGGCACAGCCCTGCCCGACTCCGATCGCAGCAGTTTGCCAGCAGCAGACACTCGTCCAGCGCCATATTGTCGAAAGAGATATTAACCAGCGCACCCGCCATCACGGAATAATGGATATCCGCCAGGGGTTCAGAATAGATGTTCATGTTACTATCAGCGTTAGCCATAGCATTAGTCCTCTAATGTTGTGGTCCCAACATCGAATATCTCCCGGTTACTTAATTATCCCAAATCGGGATAATCGGTGCTGTTACTGACACAAGGAGTAAGTGAGATGAAAAATGATGACTGGCATCCGGCGGATATCATTGCTGCCATAAGGAAAAAGGGAACGTCTCTGTTGGCGTTATCGCGTAAAGCGTGACCAGCCTCTCCAACGCTTGCCAACGAACTGATGAGACACTGGCCGAAAGGAGAGCGGCTGATTGCGGAGGAATTGGGTGTACAGCCTGAGCAGATCTGGCCATCGTGTAACCCGGAATCGAAAAATCTTTAATTAAAGATAAAGTCAGCCCAGTCCATTGCGGGATTTTTCATGCCAGGTGCAATATGCATGCTGTGGGGAATCGTTATTTTCGCAGGCTAAAATAGCCCATAACAACTAGCATCACCAGAAAAAAAATACCAGCAGGGCCGAATCCATAACCAGGAAAAAAATACGCCGTCAGCAATGCAACTATAATAGTTAATACTATAGGAGTGTAAGTCCAGATAAAATAATCAACTTGATCTCTTATCCATTTCTTTAGGAATTTAAGCATAATT
>DATEKR010000252.1:0-2185 GCA_035277345.1 Enterobacteriaceae bacterium | reverse complement strand
GTCTGCTGCTTGTGCTTGTCGGGGAGCTGATCGGGCGCGGTCTCTTCTACGGCCTGCATATGACCGTCGGCATGGCGGTGGCAGGATGACGCCGGAGCAACAGGCGTCATTTTCCCTGACCGCCCGGGCGCTGGGGGCGCTGTTTTACTTTGCCCCTGGCAGTGACCAGGCCGCCCCGCCGGTGATGACTTTCCAGCACGGCGACTGGCAGCAGGACTGGCCGCTGTCTGAAGCGGTATTAGCGCCGCTGGCGGACGCGTTCAGCCAACCCGGTGAAGAACCGCTGGCAGACGCGTGGCAGCGGCTGTTTATCGGCCCTGATGCCCTGCCAGCGCCGCCCTGGGGCTCCGTCTGGCTGGATCGCGAGTCGGTCCTGTTCGGCGACTCCACCCTGGCGCTGCGTCAGTGGATGCGCGAGCAGGCTATCGCCTTTGAGTCGGCGCAAAACGAGCCGGAAGACCATTTTGGCACCCTGCTGCTGCTGGCTGCCTGGCTCTGCGAGAGCGGACGCCAGGACGTCTGCGACCAGCTGCTGGCCTGGCATCTTCTGCCCTGGGCCGGGCGTTTTCTGACGGTCTTTACGCAAACGGCGGCGCACCCGTTCTATGCCGGTCTGGGTCAGCTCGCGCAGCTGACCCTCGCCGACTGGCAGAGCCGCCTGCTGATCCCGGTGGCCGATAAAGCCCTGTTCCGTTAACCCTCCCGGCCGGGCAGTTGCCCGGCCATTTAGTTACAGTGTCACTACCATCATTACGTTTTAAGACAATTCTTTACCATACCGCCGCATACAAGACGGTATAAGGCGTAACACCCTGTTTCCACGGCATCTTCCCGACTCCCATCTTTGCCAGTCACTGGAATCATTCCCGACCGCTTGCTATAGCTTTTTACACCCTGCCGGAACATGGCATAACAACAGGCAACGCATTTTCGTTGCTATAACGCATGCACACAGGGAGACACACTGCAATGCAAGCATCCCCCCTCCAACGCGCGCTGCTGTTTATTGCGGCTATTATTGCTGTGCTCGGCCTGCTGGCCTGGGGTATCGGACTCGATACTCTGCAGGCACGAAAAGTGGATTTGATCTATCTCGGCCAGCAGCATCTGATCCTGGTCTTCAGCTCGATGTTTCTGGCCCTGCTGGTCGGTATTCCCAGCGGAGTTATGCTCAGCCGACCCGCCGCCCGCGGCATCGCCGAATATGTGATGCAGATTTTTAACGTCGGCAATACGCTGCCACCGCTGGCGGTACTGGCGCTGGCGATGGTGGTGATCGGTATCGGCGATACGCCCGCGATTATCGCCCTGTTCCTCGCGTCGCTGCTGCCGATTGTGCGTAACACCTATGCCGGGCTCTGCTCCGTTCCGCCTTCGTTGCTGGAAGCGGCGAACGGGATCGGCATGACCCGCTGGCAGCGCCTGCGCCAGGTGGAAATCCCCAACGCCTGGCCGGTGATCCTCTCCGGGATCCGCATCGCCACCGCCATTAACGTGGGTACCGCGCCGCTGGCCTTCCTGATTGGTGCCAGCAGCTACGGCGAGCTGATTTTCCCCGGTATCTACCTGAATGACTTCCCGACGCTGATCCTCGGCGCGACGGCCACCGCGCTGTTCGCCCTGATCCTCGATGTGCTACTGGCCGGACTGGGCCGCCTGCTTAGCCCACACACCGCCCGATAACGATAACAGGGAGCACAATAATGAAACGTCTCAGACACCTTTTAGGGGCACTGGCGGCCGGCGTGCTGCTGAGCAGCCAGGCGCTGGCTGCGCCGTTAATCCTCGCCACCAAAAGCTTTACCGAACAGCATATTCTGTCGGCAATGACCGTGCAGTATTTGCAGAAAAAAGGGTTTCAGGTCCAGCCGCAAACCAATATCGCCACGGTGATCTCCCGTAATGCGATGATCAATAAACAGATTGATATGACCTGGGAGTACACCGGCACCTCGCTGATTATCTTTAACCATATCAACAAGCGGATGTCCCCCGAGGAGTCGTATGCCACGGTAAAACGGCTGGACGCGAAGCACGGTCTGGTGTGGCTGAAACCGGCCGCCATGAACAACACCTACGCGTTTGCCATGCAGCGTAAGCGTGCGGAAGCCGAAAATATCAACACCCTGTCGGAGATGGTGGCAAAGGTAGAACATATCCGTCAGACCGATCCGGATAACAACTG
>DATEKR010000251.1:0-6389 GCA_035277345.1 Enterobacteriaceae bacterium | reverse complement strand
CCCGACCATCACCCTGAAATGGTACCGCACCTCCGTGGAAGGTAAGCAGGAGCACTTCTTCTCCACCACCCTGACCGACGCGACCATCGTGGATATCGACTGCCAGATGCCGCACTGCCAGGACCCGTCCAAATCTGACTTTACGCAGTTGATCGAAGTCTCCGTCGCCTACCGCAAAATCGACTGGGAACACACCGTCGCCGGGACCTCCGGCTCTGACGACTGGCGTGCGCCGATCGAAGCCTAAGCAACTGTCCCGGGCTACGGCCCGGGATTTTCCTTTACCGCGATATAAGGAGATAAACGGTGGCAAACCTTACGGGACTTCAGTTTACGGTGACGCTCGGCGACCTGCCGGCAAGCACCTTTGTCGTTGTGGATTTTGAACTTCGGGAAGCGCTCAACACGCCGTTCTCCCTGTCGATTAATCTTGCCAGTCCCCAGCCGGGGATTGATTTTGGTCTGGTCCTCGACCAGGCCTGCGAGCTGCAGGTGTGGTATGACGGCATCCTCCAGCGCCGCATCAGCGGCATCGTCAGCCGCTTTGCTCAGGGCGACACCGGTTTTCGCCGCACCCGCTATCAGGCGGAAGTGCGCCCGGCATTGTGGCGTACCAGCCTGCGCACCAACGCCCGTATCTTCCAGGCCAAAAAACCGGACGAAATTATCACCAGCCTGCTGCAGGAAGCGGGTATCACCGATTTTGCCTTTGCCCTGCGCCATGACCATGCGGCGCGGGAATACTGCGTCCAGTACCGGGAAAGCGACCTCGACTTTATCAACCGCCTGGCGGCGGAAGAGGGCATGTACTGGTTCCATGAGTTCGAGGCGGGCAAGCACCGGGTGGTCTTCTCCGATGACGCCGGCGCGCTGGAAAAAGGCGAGCCGCTGTTCTTTAACCTCGCCAGCCAGGGCCTGGCCCACGGCGCCTTTGTCCGTCGCTTCCGCTACGCCGAGGCGGTCAGCACCGCAGGCGTGGAGCTGAAAGATTACAGCTTTAAAACCCCGGCTTATGGCCTGTCCCATAAGAAAATGAGCAATGCGCTGGCGCATCAGCGGGAGCAGTACGAGCACTTCGATTATCCGGGGCGTTTTAAGCGGGATCCGAGCGGGAAAGCCTTTACCGGGTTCCGCCTTGATGCCCTGCGTAACGAGTCCGCCACCGGCCAGGGGGAATCCAACTGCGCGGCGCTGCGTCCGGGCTACAGCTTCCTGCTGACCGAACATCCCAGCCTGACGCTGAATATCGCCTGGCAGGTGGTGGGCGTGGTGCATGTGGGCCGTCAGCCTCAGGCCCTGGAAGAGGAAGGCGGCAGCGAACCGACGACCCTCAGCAACACCTTCGACACCATCGCAGCAAAAAGCACCTGGCGACCGCAGATCCCCCGTAAGCCGATGGTCGACGGGCCGCAGATCGCCACCGTTACCGGCCCGAAAGGGGAAGAGATTTACTGCGACCAGTACGGACGGATCAAAGTCCAGTTCCCGTGGGATCGCTACGGCACGAGCGACGATCAGAGCTCCTGCTGGGTGCGTGTCAGCCAAGGCTGGGCGGGCGGCCAGTACGGGATGATGGCGATCCCGCGAGTCGGACACGAAGTGGTGGTCAGCTTCCTTGAGGGCGATCCGGACCAGCCGATTGTTACCGGGCGGACCTTTCATGTCACCAATCTCGCGCCTTATCCGCTCCCGGCGGGTAAAACCCGAACCACCCTGCGTACCCAGACCCATAAAGGCGTGGGCTTCAACGAACTGCGCTTTGAGGACGAAGCTGGGCAGGAAGAGGTATTTATCCATGCCCAGAAAGATATGAACACCACCGTGCTGAATAACCGCAGCACTTCGGTCAATGTCGATCACACCGAAAATATTGGTCAGGACCAGACGGTGATTGTCCAGCGCAATCAGACCGTCTCCGTGGTGCAGAACCAGGTTACTGAAGTTCAGGGCGATCGGACTATCTCCGTCAGTAAAAACTTAACCACCCTTGTCGACGACAACGCTTCGCTACAGGTGAAAAACGATATCGCCATTCAGTCTCAGGAGGCGGGGATCCTGGTTGCCACCGCCGGGGGATATATCGCGATAGATAACGAAGGCAACATCTCGATCACCGGTAACAGCATTGTGCTGAACGGCGTACGCATCGATTTAAACTAAGGAGAGTGTATGTACCAGATGAATGAAGGATCTCTTGCTATCCCGACGGGCTGGCGCGATGAGTCGCTGCATGTCTTTGTGATGCCGGGTGACACGGCCAATCTGGTGGTTAACCGCACGCCGGTTGAGTTCGGCCTGTCGCCGGAAACAGTCTATCAGCAAACCCTGGAGCAGTTTTCTGCCCACCTTAAAGGTTATAAAGAGCGGGCAAGCTGGGAACTGATGCTGGATGAGCAGCCCGCCAGGGGCCTTGAGTACAGCTGGCGCTCGCCGGAAGGGCCTATGCACCAGGTGGTGATAATGCAGGTGCGCGGTGAGCTCCTGCTGACCTTTACCATTACCGCCGCAGGTGAACTGCGCGACGAGCAACGCGATGCGCTCCTGGCGATTATCGGGACCTTTAAAGCCGCATCCTGAAAGGAGTCACGATGCTCAACGACATCATAAACAGGGTCGCCCGCGTCGGCGCGATCCATGCCGGTAACCGGCCCAATCCTCCCGCCGATCGTCCACAGCCCGGCCAGGGGAAACCGCCGACCTCGCCGAAGAAAAAAATCAAACATAAAAGCTTCCTTGGCGCGCTTTTAGGGGCGATTGCCGGAGCCCTGGTTGCTGCCGCCGTGGCGGCGGTTGCCGTTGCGCTGATCGGCGTGACCGGCGGGCTGGCCGTTGCTGCGGTGGGGGCGCTGGCTATCTTTGCTGCGGGTGATCTCATCTCATCCGTCTCGGGCAGGGTCTCTGCGATGGTGGACAGCGCCACACCGGATTTTGGCGCGGTCGACAGTGGCTCTGACAATGTCTTCGTCGAGAAGCAGCCGGTATCGCGCGCGGAGGTTGATGTTGTTTTTTGCACCAAACATAACTCCCCGCAGCTTATCGCGCTGGGCAGCGACAGCGTCTATGTCAACGACCATCCGGCGGCCCGCGTTGATGACCAGACCGTCTGCGGTGCGACCATTAAAGAGGGCGCGTCGACGGTCTTCTTTGGTGCTGGTCAGCAGAAGTGCCTGGATATCGCAGATGAATTCAGCTGGTGGGAAAAGGCGATTCTGATCGCGGTGGAATTTCTGGTCCCGCCCAGCCGTGGGATGCTGAAAGGGCTCGGCAAGCTGTTTATTAAAGGTCCCCGTGCAGTTGTGAAAGGGGCACGGGCAGGGGCCACGTTTATCGCCCGGCGGGCCGCGCAAAAAGCCAAATGTGCCTCAAAGGCGTTTATGAAGAATAAAGGCCTGGCGCGCGTAAAAGAGGCCGCCAAAGCCTTCAAGAAAGACCCCGTCTATATCGCCAGCGGGGAGGTGATTGAACAGCGTATCGATTTTGAACTCGGACAAACATTGCCGCTGGTCTTTGAACGCACGTATTGCACGGGATCGACCCATCATGGACCGATCGGTAAAGGCTGGCATGACAGCTGGAGCGAAGTGGCCCACGTCAGCCGGGAAGGACTGGAAGAGACCGTGGTGATTACCCTCGCCGGTGGGTATGACATTGATTTTACCTTCCATCAGGATCAGCAGCGGGTCTTTAGCCCCCACTATCCGGCGTTTGTTCTTGAGCGGCGCAAGGATGGCTTCCACCTGTGGAACCGGGATACGCGCAGCTGGCGCGCCTTTACTGTGCAAAAAGGCGAGCAGCGCCTGCTTTCCGCCATTTATGACACCCACGATAACCGCATCGAGTTTATCCGCGACCGCCAGGGCTGGCTGCGCCACGTCCGCCATAGCGACGGGATCGAGCTGACGCTGGTCTGGAAAGGGGAGCATCTGCAGCGTATTACCCGCAGCGATGGTGCCCAGAATATCTTCCTCGCCAGCTATACGCAGGATGACAGACATCAACTGATCGAAGCGGATGCGATCCACGCTTACCACCTGTACTACGAGTACGACCGCGAGGGGCGTCTGACCCGCTGGCACGATAATGACAAGACCTGGGCGCGCTATGAGTATGACGCGAAGGGACGCTGTGTCTATACCACCTGTGCCGATGGTTTTTTAACCGCCCGCTTTGATTATTTACCCGACCGGGTGGCAATGACCGACGGCCAGGGCCAGCGCAGCGAATATGGTTTTAACGACCTGCATCTGATGAGCTGGGCGAAATCCCCTCTCGGGCATATTACCCGCTACGAGTATGACGATTACGGCAATCTGCTGCAGGAGGTCTCACCGGCAGGTCGGGTGACGGCGTTCACCTATCTGGAAGAGTCCGGTCTGGTCACCACCTTTACCGACGGCAGCGGCCATGTCTGGTCATACGATTATGACGAGAACGAGCGCCTGTGCGGCTTTAGCGACCCCCTCGGGCGTAGCTGGGGCTGGGTGTTTGACGAGGACGGTAACCCGGAAAAAATGACCGGCCCGGATGCCGGTGAAATGCACTTTAGCTGGAACCGCTACGGATTACTGACCGAAGTCAGCAATCAGGCCGGGGAGGTGCAGGCTCGTCTGAATTACGATCACCGCAGACGCCTGCTCAGCGCCAGCGATGCGGAAGGGCGCACTCAGCAGCTGCGCTACGACAGGCAGGACAGGGTGGTGCAGTGGCAGCGTTCTGACGGCGCACGTTTTGGGCTGGGCTACCGGCGGGAGAGCTGGAAGCTTCCGGAGCAGCTGATCCGCCCGGATGAACGTGAAGAGCGGCGGCACTACGACAAGCATAATAACCTGGTGAGCTATACCGACGGCAACGGCGCGCTGTGGCGGCAGGCGTTTGGCCCGTTCGACCTGTTGGTGTCACGTACCGATGCTCAGGGACGTTGCTGGCGTTACGACTATGACAAAGAGAGCCAGCAACTTATCGCCGTCACCGACCCCGACGGTAACAAGTGGCAGTGGTGGCTGGATGCGGACGGCCGCGTGGTGCGCGAGCGGGATATGGCCGGGACGCAGACGCGCTATGCGTATGATGAGGACGGACTCTGTATCGCGGTAACTAACGGCGAAGGTGAGTCGCGACACTTTTTGTATGACGGTCGCGGCCTGCTGCTGCGCGAAACCAGCGGCGATGAGAGTACGGATTATCAGTACGATGCGGCAGGCCGCCTGACGGCGGTCACATCCCCCGGGAGCCAGAGCCGTTTTGAGTATGACGACCGGGACAGGGTGGTGGCCGAGTGGCATAACGGCCAGCATATCCGGCGCGCCTTTGACGACCAGGCACGCACGGTGAGCCGGACGCTACAGTGGTCCGAAGATGACGCAGAGCTGACCAGCCTGTACCGCTACAGCAAAACCGGGGAGCTACAGGAGGTGGTGCTGCCGGACGGGGCGGCGCTGACGCTGACCCATGATGCGGCGGGGCGTGAGGCAACCCGCAGCGCAGGCGAGTTCGCCCGCAGCCGCGAGTATAACCTGATGGGCTGGCTTACCCGGGAAAGCAGCGGCCAGAAGCTGGATGGCCGACTCCAGGCGGACCAGACCCGCGAGTACCGCTATGACGGCGCGGGGAACCTGAAAGCCGTGCGCCATAATCGTCAGGCGAAGGGATTTGAGCTGGATGCAACCGGTCGGGTGCTGTCGGTATTTACGGCCGGACCGGACCGCAATACCCGGGTGGAAGAGCAATACGACTATACCCGCAGCGGCCAGCCGCAGGACGCGGGAAGGCTGGCGGACTGGCAGGCAGGACGGCTGGTTCAGCAGGACGACACCCACTACCGCTACGACCGGGCCGGAAGGCTGGTCAGCAGACAGCAGGTGCAGCCCGGTTTCCGGGGGCGGGTCTGGCACTACCGCTGGGACAGCCGCAACCAGCTTCGACAGCTTGAGACTCCGGACGGTAAACGCTGGGAATACCGCTACGACAGCTTTGGCCGCCGTATCAGCAAACGCCATGGCGACGAAGAGGTGCGTTTTCTGTGGGACGGCGACCAGCCAGCGGAAGTCAGACACTATCGTCACGGGGAATGTGTATCCCGCCGTCACTGGGTGCATAACGGCTGGGAGCTGCTGGTTCAGCAGCGGCAGGTTACACCCGAACAGTGGGAAACGGACTTTGTCACCAGCGACCAGAACGGCGCTCCGCAGGCGCTTTATGGCAACGACGGCACCCTGCGCTGGCAGGCCCCGAAAGCCACACTCTGGGGTCGGCGTGTAACCAACGAAGACAGCCCCGATCCGGGTCTGGCCTTTGCCGGGCAGTACCGTGACAGTGAAAGCGGGCTATGCTATAACCGATTTCGGTACTACGACCCGGACGGTGGGTGTTATATCTCGCCGGACCCGATA
>DATEKR010000250.1:0-2428 GCA_035277345.1 Enterobacteriaceae bacterium | reverse complement strand
CTGGAATATTGAGGTCATTATGCAACAAGAAGCGTTAGGTATGGTTGAAACAAAAGGTCTGGTCTCGGCAATTGAAGCGGCTGACACCATGGTTAAATCCGCAAACGTGACGCTTGTGGGTTATGAAAAAATCGGCTCAGGGCTGGTAACCGTAATGGTCCGTGGCGACGTTGGCGCAGTTAAAGCAGCCACGGACGCAGGCTCAGCGTCGGCGAATAAAGGGGGTGAACTGGTCTCTGTGCATGTTATTCCACGCCCGCATATCGAAGTGGAAAAAATTCTGCCGAAAGCGCTTGGTTAATAAAGCCAGAGGATACCGACCATGCGAGATAATCTTGTTGAACAGATTATATCTGAAGTAATGAATAAACAGACGGATACCGGCGCACCGAAAAAAACGGCGGCCAGTATCGCAGGCTGTGGGCTGACAGAGTTTGTCGGCACGGCCCTCGGTCATACGATTGGACTGGTTATTGCTAATGTCGATCATCAGCTCCATGAGGTCATGAATATCGACAAGAAGTTTCGCTCAATCGGTATTCTTGGCGCGCGTACCGGCGCCGGACCGCAAATTTTTGCGGCTGACGAGGCCATCAAGGCTACCAACAGTGAAATCCTCTCGATCGAACTGGCGCGTGATACACAAGGCGGCGGCGGACACGGATGCTTAATCATTTTTGGCGCATCTGATGTATCCGATGTTCGTCGCGCTATCGAAGTCGCGCTGGCGGAGGTGGAACGGACCATGGGCGATGTCTACGGCTCCCCGGCAGGCCATCTGGAATTTCAGTATACCGCCCGTGCCAGCTACGCCCTGAACAAAGCGCTGGGTGCGCCGGTGGGGAAAGCTTTCGGCATGACCTGCGCCTGCCCGGCCGCTATCGGCGTGGTGATCGCTGACGCGGCGGCCAAGGCTGCGGTCATTGAGCCGGTGAGTTACGCCAGTCCGGCCAACGGCACCAGCTACAGTAACGAGGTGATTTTCACCTTTGCCGGTGATTCAGGCGCGGTACGTCAGGCGGTGATTGCGGCACGGGAAACCGGGCTGACGCTGCTCTCCACGCTGGATCCGACGCCACTCAAATCGACGACCACCCCTTATATTTGATGGCACGCCGCCGCTGTAAAGTAAGGAATAAATAGCATGAACGATCTTGAAATTTCTCAGGCCGTCTCGCGCGTGCTGAGCAAATACACCAAAACAGCGCCTGAACCCGCAGCGCGCCCGGCGCAGGCGAATCCGGCGCACGACAGTATTGAGGCCATCGTTGCCAGCGTGCTGGCGAGTCGGGCAGCGCCGGAGACACCTCAGGTCAGCGTCGCCGGTGAAGGTGCCTTCGCCACCATGGATGACGCCATCGCCGCCGCACAGCTGGCGCAGATCCAGTATCGTCACTGCACTATGCAGGATCGCACCCGCTTTGTTGACGGCATCCGCACGCTGTTCCTCAACGAAGAGGTACTGCAGACCATCTCAAAGATGGCCGTGGAAGAGACCGGGATGGGCAACGTCGCGGATAAGCTGATTAAAAATCGCGTGGCGGCGAAAAAAACGCCCGGCGTTGAAGATCTGGCGACGGGCGCATTAAGCGGCGACGGCGGTCTGACCCTGATGGAATACTCCGCGTATGGCGTTATTGGTTCGATCACCCCCACCACCAACCCGACGGAAACCATCATCAATAACAGCATCGGAATGCTGGCGGCGGGTAATACGGTGATCTTCAGCCCGCATCCGCGCTCGCGTAAAGTTTCCCTGCACTGCGTCGCGCTGATTAACCAACGCCTGGCCCTGCTGGGCGCGCCCGATAATCTGGTGGTGACGGTCAGCACGCCCTCCATCGAGAATACCAACGCCCTGATCGCGGACCCACGCGTCAATATGCTGGTCGCTACCGGCGGCCCGGCCATTGTCAAAACGGTGATGTCGTCGGGTAAGAAGGCCATCGGTGCCGGGGCGGGTAACCCGCCTGCCGTGGTGGATGAAACCGCCAATATTGAGAAGGCGGCCAGAGATATCATTAACGGCTGTAGCTTCGATAACAACCTGCCCTGCGTGGCGGAAAAAGAGGTCATCGTCGTTAATGAAGTGGCGGATTACCTCATCCACTGCATGAAGAAAAGCGGCGCCCTGCTGCTGTGCGATAAGCAGCATATCCAGCAGCTCCAGTCGCTGGTGCTTAACGACAAGGGCACCGGGCCGGACACCGCCTTTGTCGGCAAAGATGCCCGCTACATCCTCCGGCAAATCGGGATCGATGCGCCGGAAGAGGTCAAAGTGATCCTGCTGGAGACAGAGCGCGACCATCCTTTTGTGGTGCATGAATTGATGATGCCGATCCTTCCCGTGGTGCGGGTCGAAAACGTCGATGAGGCGATTGAGCTGGCCATTAAGGTGGAGCATGGCAACCGGCATACGGCGATGATG
>DATEKR010000249.1:0-37667 GCA_035277345.1 Enterobacteriaceae bacterium | reverse complement strand
CTGGCTATGTAACTCCAACCGCCTGAAACGTGAATAAAAAAAGGCGGCCCGCAGGCCGCCTGAAAACTATCACAAGTTATGGATAAAAATTGAGGGTTACCACTTTCTAACGATGAAACTTAACCTTTCACACCGCCTGCCGTCAGACCATTAACCAGCCAGCGCTGGGCCAGCAGGAACACCAGGGTTATCGGAATGGCAGAGAGTACCGCCGCAGCGGCAAAGTCGCCCCACAGATAGTTTTGTGGGTTCAGATATTGTTGCATGCCGACCGCCAGGGTGTAGCTGTCCACGTCCCGCAGCAGCAGCGAGGCTACAGGGACTTCGGTGATGGCGGCGATAAACGACAGAATAAAAACGACGGCCAGGATCGGCACCGACAGCGGCAGTAATACCAGCCTGAAGGCCTGCCACGGCGTCGCGCCATCCAGCGCCGCCGCTTCTTCCAGCGAACCGTCGATGGTTTCGAAATAGCCCTTAATCGTCCAGACATGCAGCGCGATACCGCCAAGATAGGCGAAGATCACCCCACCGTGCGTATTAAGACCAATAAACGGAATGTACTGGCCAAGCCGGTCGAACAGGGCGTAGAGCGCCACCAGGGAGAGCACCGCCGGGAACATCTGGAAAATCAACATCCCTTTCAGCAGGGTCGCCTTACCGGAAAAGCGCATCCGGGCGAACGCGTAGGCACAGGTGGTGGAGAGGGTGACGATACCCGCTGCGGTGATGCCGGCGATTTTTACCGAGTTCCACAGCCACAGCAGAACCGGGAAGGGCGGCGGCGTAACACGGCCGTCGGCGTGCTCAACGCTAAAACCTAATGCCAGACGCCAGTGCTCCCAGGAGATCTGCTCCGGGATCAGGCTGCCGGTCGCAAAGTTACCGCTCCTGAGCGAGATAGCAATCACCATCAGCAGCGGGAACATGATGGCCGCAATAAAGAGCAGCAGGCCCAGATGCGTCAGCAGCAGGCGCAGCTTCTGCGATTTTGGTTTCACCATAGCCATTGTCTATTCCCCTTAATCAAACTTCATGCGCGTGGCTTTAAGATTGACGATAGCCAGCGCGCCAACCAGCAGGAAGATCAGCGTGGCGATTGCCGCCGCCAGCCCGAAGTCCTGTCCGCCACCGCCTTCGAAGGCAATACGCCAGGTGTAGTTCACCAGCAGGTCCGTATAGCCCGCGGGCGTGGTGGTGCCGAGACGGTCCGGTCCGCCGTTGGTCAGAAGCTGGATAAGCACGAAGTTATTAAAGTTAAAGGCGAAGCTGGCGATCATCAGCGGCGTCAGCGGCTTGATCAGCAGCGGAAAGGTGATGCGGAAAAAGTTCTGCAGCGGCCCGGCGCCGTCCATTGCCGAGGCTTCATACAGATCGTCCGGGATCGCCTTTAGCAGGCCCATGCAGAGGATCATCATATAGGGATAACCCAGCCAGGTATTGACGATCACGATCATGCTGCGGGCGGTGGTCGGATCGCTGAACCAGGCGGGTTTGATCCCGAACAGCGTGCCCAGCAGCATATTGATCTCACCGAAACTCTGGTTGAAGAGTCCTTTAAACACCAGAATCGAGATAAAGGCAGGCACGGCATAGGGCAGGATCAGCAGCACCCGATACACCGCCTTGCCGCGCAGCGCTTCCCACTGTACCAGGCAGGCCAGCACCATGCCGACGGCGACGGTGAGCACCACCGTCAGTACCGAGAACACTATCGTCCAGGCAAAGATTGCGAGGAAGGGCTTCTGGATCCCTTCGTCAGTAAAGACGCGGGTAAAGTTATCCCAGCCGATGCTGACCGTATAGCCGGGGCTGAGTTTTTCGCTGGCCCAGCTTTCATCGGCGGCCAGCGCCTGATAGAAGCCGGTGGTGTTATTCGGGCGGTATTGCACGCCGCTCTGGTTGTTGGTCAGGGTACCGTTTTCCGCCAGCTGGTAGAGCGGCCGGGTGCCGGAAAACTGACGCAGAGAGCTCATCACCACGTTGCTGTCATCGGGCAGTACGGCGGTTATCTGATTCAGGGCTTGTCGATTCTGGGTGATGACGCGAAGGTTAGCGCGCTCTCCTTCAGGTACGGCTACGGATTCGCGTAACGGGAGCTTTTGCTCGCCGCCGAAGGTAAAAGCGTCGGAGATATAGCTTTTACCGCTCTCGCCATCGCTCAATGCCAGCCGCCATTTATCACCCTCTGGCCAGATGCCAAAGTTGTAAGTCTTGCCCGCCTGATATGTGCGATCCAGCAGTACCTGCTGTGCGCGCTCGAACGTCAGCTGGTTGGTGCTGCTGTAGTTGGTAAAGGCGATGGCGATGGTACAGACCAGCGGGAAGATAACAAACAGCCCCATTCCGGCGACACCGGGGTAGACATAGCGCCAGGCGTAGGTTTTACGCCGGGAAAAGATGTACAGGCCAACCGAGCTTAAAATCAGCGTCATGATGGCAAACAGGTATTCCCCCTGGGCGTACATCAGCACCACAAGATAGCCTGTTAACAGGCCGAGCAACGCTATCACTGACCATTTCAGCCTCTCGCTTTGCCACCAGCGCATCTTTTTAACGACATCCATGGGGATAATCCTCTACCGCGATTTAACAATCCTCACCCCGCCTTACGGGAAGGCGGGGGAACAACATATGATTACTTCTTGATACGGCCCTGCGCATCCTGCAGCGCGGCATCGACGGTCTGGCGACCGCTTGCTGCGTTGATGACTGCGGTCTTCACGGCATACCAGAAGGCGGACATCTGCGGAATATTCGGCATGATTTCACCTTTCTGAGCGTTATCCATGGTGGCGGCAATCCGCGGATCTTTCGCTAACTGCTCCTGGAAAGATTTCAGCGCCACGGCACCCAGCGGTTTGTCCTTGTTCACCACGTCCAGCCCGGCATCGGTCAGCAGGTAGTTTTCGAGGAACTCCTTCGCCAGCTCTTTGTTCGGGCTGGCGGCGTTGATCCCCGCACTCAGCACGCCAACGAAGGGTTTAGAAGGCTTGCCCTTGAAGGTTGGCAGCAGAGCGACGCCGTAATTCACTTTGCTCTTCTCGATATTTGCCCACGCCCAGGGACCGTTAATGGTCATGGCCGTCTCACCTTTGTTAAAGGCAGCCTCGGCAATCGAGTAGTCGGTATCGGCATTCATATGCTTGTTTTTAATGAGACTGACCAGGAAGCCGAGACCCGCTTTTGCCCCGTCGCTGGCCACGCCGACGTCTTTGACATCGTATTTACCGTCGGCAAATTTAAAGGCGTAGCCGCCGTCAGCGGCGATCAGCGGCCAGGTGAAGTACGGCTCCTGCAGGTTAAACATCAGGGCGCTCTTACCTTTTGCCCTCAGGGATTTATCCAGAGCAGGGATCTCTTCCCAGGTTTTAGGCGGCTCTGGCAGCAGGTCTTTGTTATAAATCAGCGACAGGGCTTCGACCGCCACCGGGTAGGCAATCAGTTTGCCGTTGTAGCGCACCGCGTCCCAGGTGAAGGGATAGAGTTTGTCCTGGAAAGCCTGGTCGGGCGTGATTTCAGTCAGCAGGCCTGACTGCGCGTAGCCACCGAAGCGGTCATGGGCCCAGAAAATAATGTCCGGGCCATCGCCGGTAGCGGCCACCTGCGGGAATTTCTCTTCCAGTTTATCCGGGTGCTCAACGGTGACTTTAATCCCGGTATCTTGCTCAAATTTTTTACCAACCTCGGCCAGGCCGTTATAGCCTTTATCGCCGTTGATCCAGATAACCAGCTTACCCTCTTCAATTTTGGCGAGGGCTGAGGCGGAAAACATCATCGTAGTCAGTGCCGACAGCGCAAGGATGCGAGCGCCAGTGGTGATTTTCATTTATCCCGTCCTTCTTGGTGATGTGCTCGTGGATACACAGGGAGTGCTTAACGTTATCCAGTTTGCGGATTTCGCAAGCCCTTTCCATCCTCCTGAACCCTACGCCCCACCGCCTGTTTATGTGATCTCCGTTGCATAACGGGGAGTTATGCGTATCAGCGCACAGAAATACGCGGCCATTTTTGCCACTCCCATCACGAAACTCCCCCGTCAACATCCGAGCCGGTGGCAGAGCCCGTGCTGTCATCCTCCCGCCTCCTCCCCCGTTAAAAAGCCCGGGGCGGAGGATTTGCCCGGCCGGACAATCGCCCATAGTCGGCCCATCTTGAACGTTTCTGTCGACGACAGGTTGTCACGAAGGGAGTAAGGCATGGCGAGCGTACATCTGCGGAATGTCACCAAGGCCTGGGGAGACGTGGTGGTATCAAAAGATATCAACCTCGATATCCAGGAAGGGGAGTTTGTGGTGTTTGTCGGGCCATCCGGCTGCGGCAAATCGACCCTGCTGCGCATGATCGCGGGCCTGGAAACCATCACCAGCGGTGACCTGATGATTGGCGACAAGCGGATGAATGATATTCCGCCTGCGGAACGCGGCGTTGGCATGGTGTTCCAGTCCTACGCCCTCTATCCCCATCTGTCGGTGGCGGAAAATATGTCCTTTGGCCTTAAGCTGGCCGGCGCGAAAAAAGAGGTGATTAACCAGAAGGTCAATCAGGTGGCCGAAGTCCTCCAGCTGGCGCATCTGCTGGAGCGTAAACCGAAAGCGCTATCCGGCGGTCAGCGCCAGCGCGTTGCCATTGGCCGGACGCTGGTGGCGGAGCCGCGCGTTTTCCTGCTCGATGAACCCCTCTCCAACCTCGACGCCGCCCTGCGCGTTCAGATGCGCATTGAAATCTCCCGGCTGCACAAGCGACTGGGGCGCACGATGATTTACGTCACCCACGACCAGGTCGAGGCGATGACCCTGGCCGACAAGATTGTGGTGCTGGATGCCGGTCGGGTCGCCCAGGTAGGCAGACCGCTGGAGCTGTATCACTACCCGACCGATCGCTTTGTCGCCGGTTTTATCGGTTCGCCAAAGATGAACTTCCTGCCGGTTAAGGTCACCGCGACCGCCATTGATCAGGTCCAGATTGAGTTACCCAACCGCCAGCAGGTCTGGCTCCCGGTCGACAGCAGCCGGGTACAGGTCGGCGCCAACATGTCGCTGGGGATCCGCCCCGAGCATCTGCTGCCGAGTGAGATCGCTGACGTCACGCTGGAAGGCGAGGTGCAGGTCGTCGAACAGCTTGGTCATGAAACGCAAATCCATATTCAGATCCCCGCCATTCGTCAAAACCTGGTGTACCGCCAGAACGACGTGGTGTTGGTAGAAGAGGGTGCCAGCTTCGCTATCGGCTTGCCGCCAGAGCGTTGCCATCTGTTCCGTGAGGATGGCACAGCCTGCCGTAGGCTGCACAAAGAGCCGGGTGTACAGGTACCCCATAACAACGAAAAGCAATGACTCAGGAGAGAGAATGATGATAACTCTGCGCAAACTTCCGCTGACGGTTGCCATCGCCGCGGGCATTTTGTCTGCTCAGGCTGGCGCGCTGGATTTTAAAGGCTATGCCCGTTCCGGCATCGGCTGGACCGGCAGCGGCGGTGAACAGCAGTGTTTCCAGGCCACCGGAGCACAAAGTAAATATCGTCTCGGTAACGAGTGTGAAACCTACGCCGAACTGAAGCTGGGCCAGGAAGTCTGGAAAGAGGGCGATAAGAGCTTCTATTTCGATACTAACGTCGCCTATTCCGTGGCGCAGCAGAACGACTGGGAAGGTACTGACCCCGCGTTCCGTGAAGCGAACGTCCAGGGTAAAAACCTGATTGAATGGCTGCCTGGCTCGACCATCTGGGCCGGTAAGCGTTTCTATCAGCGTCATGATGTTCATATGATCGACTTCTACTACTGGGATATCTCGGGCCCCGGTGCCGGTATTGAAAATATCGATCTCGGTTTCGGTAAGCTCTCCCTGGCCGCGACCCGCTCCACCGAATCCGGTGGCTCCTCCGCCTTTAACAGTAATGATGTCCGCGACTACGTGACCAAAACCGCCAATGACGTCTTTGACGTGCGTCTGGCCGGGATGGAAACCAACCCGGGCGGTACCCTGGAGCTGGGTATGGGCTATGGTCGCGCCAATACGCGTGACGACTATCGTCTGATTGACGGGGCGGCGAAAGATGGCTGGATGTTTACCGCCGAGCATACTCAGAGCATGCTGAAGGGCTTTAACAAATTCGTGCTGCAGTATGCGACCGACTCGATGACCTCTCAGGGTAAAGGGCTGTCTCAGGGCTCCGGCGTGGGTGTCAGTGACGATATTGCCTATGACGTGAACAACAACGGTAGCCTGTGGCGTGTGATCGATCACGGTGCGATTTCACTGGGCGAACGCTGGGATCTGATGTACGTCGGCATGTACCAGAATGTCGACTGGGATAATAACAACGGCACCAAATGGTGGACCGTCGGCGTGCGCCCGATGTTTAAATGGACGCCGATCATGAGCACCCTGCTGGAAGTGGGCTATGACAACGTCAAGTCCCAGCGGACCAATGACACCAACAATCAGTACAAAATCACCCTTGCCCAGCAGTGGCAGGCGGGCGACAGCATCTGGTCCCGTCCGGCCATTCGCGTCTTTGCTACCTACGCCAAGTGGGACGAGAAGTGGGGCTATGCGCCAGCCGGTAACAGCACTGTCGCCGGTTTCGATCCGGGCAAAGCCTACAGCAACACATCGGCTAACACCTTTAGCCGCGGTGACAACGATGAGTGGAGCTTTGGTGCCCAGATGGAAATCTGGTGGTAAGACACGCTTAACCGAGAGAGGGGCGTAAGCCCCTCATTTCCGGGAGGCGCGCGCTATTGCCTGGCTACCGCTCCCCCCGCGCTATTAAGGTGATAACAATGAAAATGAAAAAACGTCTCGTTGCTCTCTGTTTGTCTGCGAGTCTGCTGGCCGCCGTGCCCATCGCCAGCCTCGCCGACGTTAATATCGTGCCGCAGAACACCAGCGCGGCGCCCGCGATCCCGGCAGCGGCGCTTCAGCAGCTGACCTGGACCCCGGCCGATCAATCCCGTAGCCAGACGGCGAATTTAGCCACTGCCGGCCAGCGTTTAGATATCTCCGGCATCACCGGGCCTGTCGCTGCCTGGAGCGTTCCCGCCACTATTGGCGAGCTGACCCTCACGCTTGCCAGCGAGGTGCAGAAACGGAGCGAGGTCTTTGCGCCCAACGTGCTGATCCTCGATGAGAATATGCATCCGGCAGCCTTTTTCCCCGCCAGCTATTTCACATACCAGCAGCCCGGCGTGATGAATGCTGACCGCCTGGAAGGGGTGATGCGTATTACGCCAGCCCTGGGTCAGCAAAAAATCTATGTGCTGGCGTTTACCACCGACAAGGATTTACAGCAGACCACCACCCTGATTGACCCGGCCAAAGCCTATGCTCAGGGCGCAGGCAACGCGGTGCCGGACATTCCCGATCCGCAGGCCCGCCATGTCATCGACGGCGTGCTGACGCTGAAAGTAAAAGCCAGCAGCAGCTCAAGCGTGCTGGTGGGGCCGCTCTTTGGTTCTTCTGCGCCGAATCCGGTGACTGTTGGCAATACCGCCGCCCCGGTGGCTGCGCCTCCTCCGGCTCCGAAGTCTGCGCCGGTGCTCAACGATACCGAAACTTATTTCAACCAGGCCATTAAGCAGGCCGCCAGCAGCGGCGATATTGATAAGGCTCTGAAATTGCTGAATGAAGCCGAGCGCCTGGGCTCAACCTCTGCCCGTTCGACATTTATCAGCAGTGTAAAAGGCAAGGGGTAAATTCTCCCCGCAGTGCTGATTTTCAGGCTCTGGCCTTTCGGTGCGCCCGGTGTGGCGCACCTTTTTTGTTCTGCCTATCCCCGCTGTTGCATCGCTGTTGCGCTTTTGATCGCCAATCAACGTTTGCCCGCCCCCACTCAGGCTTTTCTGCGATACAATGCTGTTACCCTGGGTTCTGGAGAGTCATCGATGTCACACCCTGCGCTTAAGCAGCTGCGCGCGCTACGCTATTTTGATGTTGTCCCCGATCTGGATCCGCAATTGCTGGAGTGGCTGTTGCTGGAGGACTCAATGACCAAACGGTTTGAGCAGCAGGGGAAACGGGTTAGCGTGACGGTGGTGCAGGAAGGGTTTGTGACCCGCGACGAGGTTGCGGAAGCGCTGGCGCTGCTTCCTGACGAGCCGCGCTACTGGCTACGGGAAATTATCCTGTGTGCCGACGATGTGCCCTGGCTGGCCGGGCGTACCCTGGTGCCAGCCTCAACGCTATCCGGCCCCGAACTGGCGCTGCAACAGCTGGGAAAAACGCCGCTGGGGCGCTATCTTTTTACTGCCTCCACGTTAACCCGGGATTTTATTGAGATTGGCCGTGAGGGCAATCTTTGGGGACGGCGTTCCCGTCTGCGGCTGAGCGGTAAACCGCTGCTGCTGACCGAACTGTTTTTACCCGCGTCGCCATTGTACTGAGAGGAAGAAGAAAATGGAGTGGAGTCTGACGCAGAGCAAACTGCTGGCGTTTCACCGCCTGATGCGTACGGATAAGCCGATTGGCACCTTTTTGCTGCTGTGGCCGACGCTGTGGGCACTGTGGCTGGCCACATCTGGCGTGCCGCCGGTGTGGATCCTGGCCGTTTTTGTGGCGGGCGTCTGGTTGATGCGTGCGGCGGGCTGCGTGGTCAATGACTATGCGGATCGCAAGATTGACGGGCATGTAAAGCGTACCGCCAATCGGCCAATGCCCAGCGGTGCTGTAACGGAAAAAGAGGCGCGAACCCTGTTCGTGCTGCTGGTGGCGCTGTCATTTCTGCTGGTGCTGACCCTCAATACCATGACCATCCTGCTCTCCGTAGCGGCGCTGGCGCTGGCCTGGGTTTATCCGTTTATGAAACGCTACACCCATCTGCCGCAGGTGGTGCTGGGCGCGGCGTTTGGCTGGTCGATTCCGATGGCCTTTGCGGCGGTGAGTGAAACCGTGCCGCTTAGCTGCTGGCTGCTGTTCCTGACCAATATTCTGTGGGCCGTGGCCTACGACACGGAATATGCGATGGTCGATCGCGATGACGATCTGAAAATTGGCGTCAAATCGACGGCGATCCTCTTTGGCCGCTACGACAAGCTTATCATCGGCATGCTTCAGCTGGCGGTACTGGCCTTGATGGTGCTGGTGGGCTGGCTGAACGCGCTGGGCGGGGTATTTTACGCGGCTGTCGCGATCGCCGGGGCGTTGTTTATCTGGCAGCAGAAACTGATTGCCGGACGCGAGCGTGACGCCTGCTTTAAAGCCTTTATGAATAATAACTACGTGGGCCTGGTGCTGTTCCTCGGCCTGGCGATAAGTTATCTGCAGTAATTATTGATTGTCGGGGCTGCTCCTCTGCGGCCCCAACTCCCTTCCTCACTCTCTGTGTAACCTGCTGCATAAACTACCCATCCTGATAGTGTGGTTTTTTGCGCTGATTGTTTAAAATCAGCTCAATATGAAATGGCGCAGTCAGCGCCTCACACAGAAAAGGACATTCAATGAGCACTCCCGCTTTCGCCCGCGTTCTGACGCTGGGTGCCTTTACCTTACTCACCACCCAGCATGCATTTGCCGCAGAAGCCGATAACGTCAGGCCCCCCTATAAGGCCGCGGGCGATATCGTGGTATATCAGCCTTCCAGCAATGTCGATCCTGAACTGGTGCCCTATGCCGAGGCCGGGGATTTTAAGATTATCTATCGCGAAGGAAGCACCGCCGTGGCGCGCTCCGGCAATAACTACTACTGCAACGCGGTAAAATTACCGGCGGGATTCGATCCTGCCTCTGCCCGGATGGTTGACGACTTTGTACTCTTTGAGGGCAAGGCGTGGGCCGATTGTAAACCGCTGGATTACCCTCTCGACGCCGGGAAATTTGAAGCGCTCGACTTCCCTTTCTATAGCGACGGCAAAGTGGTACTGACCGTCACGGGTGAGCGTATAAAGGACGCTGATGGTGCCAGCTTTGAAACCCTGGCGCGTAATCAGGCCAAAGATAAAAATCACTACTATTTTATGGCCAGTGAAGATGTGATCCTGCCGTATAAGCGTAGCGCCAGCGCTTATCCGCCATGCTATGGCTGGGGAAATGTCGATGGCACGATGCACCATGAAGGTAAGCCTCGCCCTGATGTCGACAGTAAAAGCTTTACCTGTTTTTCATTCAGCACGGCCGCAGATAAGCATGGTTTTTACGCCGGTAGCAAAACGCCGCAGGCCGTTATCCCGGCAGGTGTAAACGTACGGGCGATCAAACCGCTTGCTGAAAATATTCTGAGTGACGGCAAGCATGTCTGGTTTGTGGGTATTGAAGCCACGCTGCTGACCGGAATAAATGCCGGGAAAGTCAGCTGGAAGGAGACGATGGACGGGAAAAAAATTACTGACGGCGTCAACAGCTGGGAATGTACCCCGTCTCAAACCAATGACGAGCCGACATGTAATAAGCTGTAAGCGATATTAAAAAGAAAAGGGCGGGTTCGTGATAACGACCCGCCCCTTTTTTTACTCTTCTGCCTGGGTGGCACTCTCGATGGTCAGGCGCACATCAGACGTCACCAGTTCGGCAAGCATCTGATATACCCTCATGGTTTCACCCGGTTCAGCATCGCCGGTATCGCTGATAAAGCCTTCGTCACGCAGGGTCAGTACCAGGGTGCTGAAGACCGCCTTATCAAAGAACTCCGGCGCGTTGATACCGTGCAGCACCGACAGACGTTGCGCCACCGTGCGGCTCTCTTTCTCAAGGGTGCTGCGGTTCATCGACGGATTCGCGCTCAGCAGCCAGAAGGTAATGGCGTAGCGCTGCAGGGTTTCACGTGCGCCTGCGGCCAGCAGTTGCAGGGTACGTGAATGGGCCGGATTAACGCGCAGCTCATCATCGCGGACGGACACCAGCCCCTGACGCAGCATCTCTTCGGTCAGCGCATCAATAACCGCAGGCAGTTCGCTCTTATCCCAGCGCAGGAACAGCTCGGCCTTCAGCATCGGATACAGCTGCTCGATATGGCTGAGGATCTGCTGGCGGGGGATCGCCCGATACTGGGTGACAATCGCCGCCATCAACGACGGCAGCATCAGCATATGGGCGATATTGTTGCGGTAGTAGGTCATCAGGACCGCCTGCTCACGCGGCAGAACGATGATCTCACCGATGGTATCCTGCTCAACTTCAAACTTGTTCATCTGCAGGGCATGATCGATAAGCTGGTCGGCGCTGGCGCTCGGTGCCGTGGCGTCTGCCGCGTAAGGCACGTTGCGCATCAGCTCCAGATAACAGTTCAGCTGTTCGGTCAACTGCTCACGGGTCAGAGAGCGCTGGCGAGAGGCCAGCAGCGCAGTACAGCACAGGTTCATGGCGTTGGCCGCGCCTGCGTTGTTGATGCGCACCATCAGATCGGCGGCGATACGATTGACGGTTGGCGTCAGCCAGGCCGGGCGAATCGCTTCAATCGGATCGATGGATTCGCGCCACTCCGGGACATGCTGGTTCAGATACGTCATCAGCGGCATCGGTTCGCCGAAGTTAACGTAGCCCTGGCCGAGGTTACGCAGCTTGCTTAAGCCGCGCACCATCTGCAGGAAGCTCTCTTTCTCTTTGGTCGCTCCGCGCAGCTCTTTGGCATAGGTGCCGACTTCCATCACGTGCTCATAGCCGATATAGATCGGCACCAGCGTGATAGGGCGGGTACCGCCGCGCAGCATAGCCTGGATGGTCATCGACAGGGTGCCGGTTTTCGGATCCAGCAGTCGGCCGGTGCGCGAGCGCCCGCCTTCGACAAAGTACTCGACGGAATAGCCGCGGCTGAACAGCTCGCCGAGGTATTCGCGGAACACGGTAGAGTAGAGCTTGTTGCCCTTAAAGCTGCGGCGAATGAAGAACGCGCCCAGGCGGCGGAAAATCGGACCTGCTGGCCAGAAGTTCAGGTTGATACCGGCGGCGATATGCGGCGGAACCAGCCCCTGATGATAGAGCACATACGACAGCAGCATATAGTCCATATGGCTGCGGTGGCAGGGGACATAGACGATCTCATGGCCGTCATGTGCCAGCTGGCGCACGCGCTCGGCGTTATTCACGTTAATCCCCTGATACAGCCGATTCCAGGTAAAGCCCAGAATACGGTCGGTCAGGCGGATCATCTCGTAAGAGAAGTTGGCAGCGATCTCTTCCATCAGGGCGATAGCGTTCTGCTGTGCCTTTTCATGGGAGATTTTTTTGCTGCGCGCTTCGTCTTCCACCGCACGGGCGATGGCTTTCGAGGCCAGTAGTTTATTAAACAGGTCCTGGCGCGCAGGCAGGCGCGGACCGACGGCGGCAAGACGCTGACGAGCAAAGTGCATACGCGCTACGCGAGCCAGTTTTTGTGCGATGATTTTGTCGGTGCCGTGCTCGGTCGCCATTTTACGTAGCGAAACCGGCGGCGAAAAACGCACAAAGCTGTCGCGGCCAAGCCAGGAGACGGCGAAGAATTTCTGTATGCCGTTAAGCATCCGCAGCGGCGGGTTGACGTCGCCTTTTTCCCGGCCCGGAGAGCGGCCGAACATGATGGAAACCGGCACCATCTGCACATCCAGATCCGGATGATTGCGGTGCAGGTCCAGGTAGTCGTGGAACAGTTTGATCGACTCTTCTTTCGGCGTGTAGTAGGTAAACACGCGCGGGCCGCCGTGGATAAAGACATAGCGCGGCAGCAGGGTGCCGTCGACTTCCAGCGGTTCAAGCGGGTCGGGCAAATCATGCGCCAGGCACTGGGCGCGCAGGGTCAGCAAGTCCGCCTTCGAATTGTACGGTAAGACGTACATAATCGGGCGTGAGGTATCAAGCCCCAGCTCCTGCGCAGGTTCAGCAGGGATAGACTTGCTTTTTACCAATATGCTTAATGGTAAATTAAGTAATTTGTAGTAAATTCGTGGCCAGCCAGACATAAACGATGTAAAGCCTCTGGTTAATAATGCAAATGCGCGGCAAGAATATCAGAAAGCGCACAGAATATCTTTGTACCGCACTCCACCTGTACAGACATTGACGCTAATTACGTAAAAAGGTTCTTTTTCATGGCTAATAATACCACTGGGTTAACCCGAATAATTAAAGCTGCCGGCTACTCCTGGAAGGGATTTCGTGCCGCCTGGGTCAACGAGGCCGCCTTTCGTCAGGAGTCTGTTGCTTCGCTGATTGCCGTGATTGTGGCTTGCTGGCTGGATGTTGACCCCATTACCCGGGTGCTGCTGATTGGCTCGGTCCTGATGGTGATGATAGTGGAAATCATCAACAGCGCCATTGAGGCGGTGGTCGATCGTATCGGCACTGAGCATCATGAATTGTCCGGTCGGGCAAAGGATTTGGGTTCTGCCGCCGTGCTGCTGTCGATAGGCGTCGCGGTGATGACCTGGGTTCTTTTATTGTGGAACGCGTTTTAACCCTCTGGTTTTTTGTGCGAATTATGGTTCCAAAGTCGCCTTTAACTGTATATACTCACAGCATAACTGTATATCCATTCAGGGGGCGGAATGAAAGCGTTAACGACCAGGCAGCAAGAGGTGTTCGATCTCATTCGGGATCATATCAGCCAGACGGGCATGCCGCCGACGCGTGCGGAAATCGCACAGCGACTCGGCTTCCGTTCCCCGAACGCGGCGGAAGAACACCTCAAAGCGCTGGCGCGTAAAGGCGTCATTGAAATCGTCTCCGGTGCTTCCCGCGGTATCCGACTGCTGCTAGAGCAGGAAGAAGACATCGGTCTACCGCTGATTGGCCGCGTGGCCGCCGGTGAGCCTCTGCTGGCACAGCAGCATATCGAAAGTCATTACAAGGTTGATGCGGCGCTGTTTAAACCGCATGCGGATTTTCTGCTGCGGGTCAGCGGTATGTCGATGAGAGACATCGGTATTATGGATGGCGATCTGCTGGCGGTACATAAAACCCAGGATGTCCGTAATGGCCAGGTTGTTGTGGCGCGCATCGAAGACGAAGTTACCGTAAAACGTCTGAAAAAACAGGGTAATACCGTACATCTTCTGCCTGAAAACAGCGAATTCTCGCCTATCGTTGTTGACCTGCGCGAGCAAAACTTCTCTATCGAAGGGCTGGCCGTTGGCGTGATCCGCAACGGCGACTGGCTGTAACCCTCTGCCGTATACGGTGGCACGTCCGGTGCCACCGTTCTTCACCTTCTCTCCGCCTTGATATCATCAGTTTCCTCAGCGTTTACCGCTTCGTTTATGGTTAAAGATTCTGAATATTGTCTGTTTGCCGAAATCCTTAACTATAATAAACATTAAGTCCAGCAGCGAGATGCTGACTGGTTTGATGGAAAACGGATCACAACCGAACGATGAGGATTTGATGATGAATAAAGACGAAATCGGCGGTAACTGGAAACAGTTCAAAGGTAAAGCGAAAGAACAGTGGGGTAAGTTAACCGACGACGATGTAACGATTGTTGAAGGTAAACGCGACCAGCTGGTCGGGAAAATTCAGGAGCGTTACGGCTACGCCAAAGACCAGGCCGAGAAAGAAGTTGTCGACTGGGAAACCCGTAACAACTATCGCTGGTAGTTTTTCCCGCGTAAAGCAAGAATGCTTCTACCCATGGTACACGGAAGTACCACCCCTTCGGGGGAGTGAAAATCAGTGCTGAAGCCGCGTTTATCGCGGCTTTTTCTTTACCTGAATGCTGTGATCGTGATGGCAATTATCGTGATGGCTACAGGCTTCCACTTCTGAACATTGGGTGCACAAACCGTGTGCTTCGATCACGTTGTGACGCAGAGCAAAACCGAGCTTTGCCGCCAGCGAATGCATTATATCCTCCACGCCTTCCGCCTGTTCTTCCCGGACGACGCCGCAGCGGTCGCAGATAAACATGGCCGAGGTATGGGTTGGCTGATCGAACAGATGACAGAGCACGTAGCTGTTGGTGGATTCCACTTTGTGAACGAAACCCTGTTCGAGCAAAAACTCCAGCGCCCGATAGACGGTCGGCGGCTTTGCCTGGGGTTCGGCTTCACGCAGCAGATCAAGCAGATCGTAGGCGCTAATCGCCCCTTTCTGCAGGGTCATCAGGCGCAGCACCTCCAGACGCTGTGGGGTCAGGCGCACATTACGCTGTACGCAAAGCTGCTCAGCCTGCGCCAGCATCTCTTGCGAAGTGGTCTTATCCATGGAGCCTCTGGTTGCATTGGGGATCGTGCCCACACTTTACCATGTTCTGCGCTAAACACCGAGTTTCGGGCGGCAACGCACGATCGGCGCATTCATCACTCCAGAAAATACCTCTGCAAATTTTTTTCGCCCGCGCTTATGGAAAAGTTGGGCGAAAATAACATCTTCTTCTATAAATATTGAGGATTGTCACAATTATAACAAGCCGGAAGCTTGCGTGGTCATTCTGAAGAAATGCGGACTTTTCTCACCTCTTTTCACAGCAACGGTTCTCCTCTGTTTGAGCGATAAAGGGCAGAGGATATTCATTACCTGAAAAAAAACGGGCGAACAGTGAAAACAAACATCAAACTTTTGGCTGTGACTATCGGCGCAACCTTGTTTATGGCACAACAGGCGAGCGCAGCTAATACCTGGGCAGAGGCGCGCAGTGATGCGATGGGGGGCACGGGGGTGGCTTCCGCACATTACGGCAGCGGCGTATTGATTAACCCTGCACTACTGGCAAAGGCAAAGCCGGACGATGATATTACGGTGATCCTGCCTGCGGTCGGTGCGCAGATCAGCGATAAAGACAATCTGGAAGACGAAATCGATAATTTCAGCAATACACTGAATAACTATCGCGACTCCATTGGCTTCCCTCCCAATCTGCCGCAAATCTCAGCGGCGGCGGGCGATCTTGCCGACAAGCTTGAATCCTTAAAAGGCAAAACTGCCCATGCCAAAGCGGCGGGTGGTATTGCCGTCAGCATCCCGAATGATGTGCTTTCCGTGGCGTTTGTCACTAAAGCCTGGGCCAGAGCGAACGTTAGTTCTTACATCGATCAGGGAGATATTGACCAGATACGCCTGGTTGAAGCGAATCCGATCGCCGCGATTGGTATCGATCCTGACAATTTCAATTCCACCGGATTTGGTCGTGCGGCCATCGTTTCTGACTATGGTGTCGCCGTTGCTCGCCAGTTTGATTTCGGCGGCGTGCCGGTTTCGATAGGCGTCACACCAAAGCTGCAAAAAACCTGGCTCTATAACTACAGCGTGCCGGTTTACAACTATGACAGCGGGGATTTGAGAAACAGCCGCTACCGTAACGACGATACCGGTTTTAACGTGGATGCCGGTGTTGCCGCAGATCTGAGCGAAAACTTCAGCGTCGGACTGACGGGGCACAACCTGATCTCGCGTGATATCGACACCAAAGTGGTCAACGGCTTCCAGGATACCTTCCAGATTTCACCGGTCGTCACCGCTGGCCTCTCCTGGCAAAATGACCTGGTTACCCTCAGCGCAGATGGCGATCTGACCGAAACCAAGGGCTTTAAAAGCGAATCAAATTCCCAGTACGTTGGCGTCGGTGCTGAAGTGCGCCCGCTGAGCTGGCTTGCCGTTCGCGCCGGTTACCGTGCGGATGTTAAAGACAACGACAGCAATGTCTTTACCGGCGGTGTTGGCTTTGCACCGTTCAATCGCGTTCATCTCGACCTGATGGGCCTTGTGGGTGAAAACGAAACCTGGGGGGCCGGGGCACAGCTTAGCCTGACCTTCTAATCGGTTTAACCGGAGGCGATAAGCCTCCGGTTTTGCTTTGTGTTATAGTAGCGCCCCTTTATTACTAAACGCTTAATTATTCGCCATGTCGTCATCATTACAGCCAGCCCATTTCCCCGCCCACCGTTTCTCCATCGCGCCCATGCTCGACTGGACGGACAGGCACTGCCGTTATTTCCTGCGCCTGCTGTCGCGGCATACGCTGCTGTACACGGAGATGGTGACGACCGGTGCGATTATTCACGGCAAGGGCGATTATCTGGCGTTCAGCGACGAAGAGCACCCCATCGCGCTTCAGCTGGGCGGCAGCGATCCGCAGGCTTTAGCCCACTGCGCCCGACTGGCCGAACAGCGTGGCTATGATGAAATCAACCTGAACGTCGGTTGCCCGTCTGACCGCGTGCAAAATGGCCGTTTCGGTGCCTGTCTGATGGGCGAGGCACAACTGGTTGCCGACTGCATCAAAGCGATGCGCGACGTAGTCTCTATTCCGGTGACGGTAAAAACCCGTATCGGGATTGATGACCAGGATAGCTACGAATTTCTCTGCGACTTTATTAATACCGTGGCCGGAAAAGGGGAGTGTGAGATGTTTATTATCCACGCCCGTAAGGCCTGGCTTTCAGGTCTGAGCCCGAAAGAAAACCGTGAGATCCCACCGCTGGACTACCCACGCGTGTATCAGCTTAAGCGCGATTTCCCGCATCTGACCCTGTCCCTTAACGGCGGTATTAAATCGCTGGAGGAGGCGCAGACCCATCTGCAGCATCTGGACGGGGTGATGGTCGGGCGTGAGGCTTACCAGAATCCGGGTATCCTGGCGACGGTAGATCGCGACATCTTTGGCGTCGATAGCCCGATCGCCGATCCGGTTGAGGTAGTGCGCGCCATGTATCCCTATATTGAACGCGAGCTGAGCCAGGGCGCATACCTTGGACATATCACCCGGCATATGCTGGGCCTGTTCCAGGGCGTTCCCGGAGCACGCCAGTGGCGTCGTCATCTGAGTGAAAATGCCCATAAGCCAGGCGCCGACATCCAGGTTGTGGAGCAGGCGCTGAGCCTCGTTGCTGACAAGCGTTAAACGGTACTGCGGTCTGTTTTCGGGTTATTGTGGTGTCCGTCACAACCCGATAACTTTCCCTCAGGCTTGTTTAGAACAACATAGGATTTGCTTATCAAATCTGTCACTATGGCACCGTCAACAGATTCATCGCGCTGTACCCTACATACAGCCGAACTAAAAAAGAAAAGGGCTTCCCATGTGGAAGCCCTAATTCTTTCTGCCGTACTATCAGCCCGGGAGCAGCAAACTCGACCCCTGAGTGGCACGACTCTCCAGCACCTCATGCGCGCGCTGCGCATCATGCAGCGGGAATTTCTGGCTTTCCGCCACGTCGACTTTAATCACGCCGCTGGCGATCAGTGAAAAAAGCTCGTTACTGGCTTCGGTCAGTTCATCGCGGTTAGTGATATAGCCCTGCAGGGACGGGCGGGTCACAAACAGAGAACCTTTCTGATTCAGTATGCCGAGGTTTACGCCGGTCACCGGACCGGAGGCGTTACCAAAGCTCACCATCAGGCCGTGACGCTGGAGGCAGTCCAGCGACGGCTCCCAGGTATCTTTACCGACCGAGTCATACACCACCCGGACTTTCTTGCCGTTGGTGATGGCCTTCAGGCGCTCGACCAGATTCTCCTCGCGATAGTTGATCACCTGCCAGGCACCCGCCTCCAGCGCCCGCTGCGCTTTCTGGGCGCTACCCGCAGTGCCGATCAGTCTGGCGCCCAGCGCTTTGGCCCACTGGCAGGCGATAAGCCCTACACCACCGGCAGCGGCATGGAACAGGAAGGTCTCATCCGGTTTGATTTCATAGGTTTTGCGCAGCAAATAGTAGACCGTCAGCCCTTTCAGGAAGGAGGCGGCCGCCTGTTCGAAGCTGATAGCATCAGGTAAAATTGCTGCTTTATCCGCCGGGACGTTATGCACCGAACTGTAGGCACCCAGCGCTGACTGGGCGTAGACCACGCGATCGCCTTCTTTGATATGGCTGACGCCGTGGCCGACTTTGCTGACCACGCCAGCGGCTTCAGTACCTAACCCGCTCGGCAGCGAAGGCGGTGGATAGAGGCCGCTGCGGATATAGGTGTCGATATAGTTGATGCCGATGGCTTTGTTTTCCACCTGAATTTCGTTTTCGCCAGGCGCTGCGGGAGTAAACTCCACCGCTTTCAGGACGTCAGGACCGCCGTGCTTATGAAATTCTATTCGTGTTGCCATGCTTCCTCCAGAATGTGGTAATCTTTCGACCCAATCTCTATCTCGGTAACTCCATTCACTATGGCAGGAAATAAACCCTTCAACAAACAGACTGAACCCCGCGAGCGCCAGTTCGAAGGGATGAAAATGCCCCCGCACTCGATTGAAGCGGAACAGTCGGTGTTGGGCGGTTTAATGCTGGATAACCAACGCTGGGACGACGTCGCCGAGCGTGTGGTAACGGAAGACTTTTACGCTCGCCCGCACCGTCATATTTTCACGGAAATGGCGCGCCTGCAGGAAGCGGGTAGTCCGATCGACCTGATTACGCTCGCGGAATCGCTGGAGCGTCAGGGGCAGCTTGATGCCGTCGGCGGCTTCGCCTATCTGGCTGAATTATCGAAAAATACGCCAAGTGCAGCGAATATCAGCGCTTACGCCGATATCGTGCGCGAACGTGCGGTTGTGCGCGATATGATCTCCGTAGCAAATGAGATTGCCGAAGCCGGTTTCGACCCTCAGGGCCGCAACAGCGATGAACTGCTGGATCTCGCCGAGTCCCGCGTCTTTAAAATCGCCGAGAGCCGGGCCAATAAAGACGAAGGCCCGAAAAATATTGCCGACGTGCTGGATGCGACCGTCTCGCGTATTGAGCAGCTGTTCCAGCAGCCCCACGACGGGGTGACGGGCGTCAACACGGGCTATGACGATCTCAACAAAAAAACCGCGGGCCTCCAGCCGTCGGATCTGATTATCGTCGCTGCCCGTCCGTCGATGGGTAAAACGACATTTGCGATGAACCTCGTCGAAAATGCGGCGATGTTGCAGGATAAGCCGGTTCTAATCTTCAGCCTTGAGATGCCCTCCGAGCAGATTATGATGCGCTGCCTGGCCTCCCTGTCGCGTGTCGATCAGACCCGTATTCGTACCGGTCAGCTGGATGATGAGGACTGGGCGCGGATCTCCGGCACCATGGGGATCCTGCTCGAAAAACGTAATATCTATATTGATGACTCCTCCGGCCTGACGCCAACGGAAGTGCGTTCCCGTGCGCGGCGTATTGCCCGCGAACACGGCGGCATCGGTCTGATTATGATCGACTACCTTCAGCTGATGCGCGTGCCGTCCCTGTCGGACAACCGTACCCTGGAAATTGCCGAAATTTCCCGTTCTCTGAAGGCGCTGGCCAAAGAGCTACACGTGCCGGTGGTGGCGCTGTCCCAGCTTAACCGCTCCCTTGAACAGCGCGCCGACAAACGCCCGGTTAACTCAGACCTGCGTGAGTCCGGCTCCATCGAGCAGGATGCCGACCTGATTATGTTTATCTATCGTGATGAGGTTTATCACGAGAACAGTGACCTGAAAGGCATCGCAGAAATTATCCTCGGCAAACAGCGTAACGGCCCGATTGGTACGGTGCGCCTGACCTTTAACGGGCAGTGGTCGCGCTTTGATAATTATGCTGGCCCGCAATACGATGACGAATAAATCCCCGTCCTTTTTTTAGCAAGGAATTCAAATGCAAGCGGCAACTGTCGTAATCAACCGCCGCGCTCTGCGACACAACCTGCAACGTCTGCGTGAGCTGGCGCCCGCCAGCAAACTGGTTGCAGTGGTGAAAGCGAACGCCTATGGACACGGTCTGCTGGAGACCGCGCGAACGCTCCCCGACGCTGACGCCTTTGGCGTTGCCCGCCTGGAAGAAGCTGTACGTTTAAGAGAAGGCGGGATCGTTCAGCCGATTTTGCTGCTGGAAGGTTTCTTTAACGCCGCCGACCTGCCGACCCTCGCCAACTATAATCTGCACACCGCCGTGCACAGCCCTGAACAGCTGGCGGCGCTGGAGCAGGCTGATTTAAGCCAGCCTGTGACCGTCTGGATGAAACTCGACACCGGTATGCACCGTCTTGGCGTGCGTCCGGACCAGGCAGAAGCGTTTTATCAGCGCCTGTGTCAGTGTAAAAACGTGCGTCAGCCGGTCAACGTGGTGAGCCACTTTGCCCGGGCCGATGAGCCGCAATGTGGCGCGACCGAAAAGCAGCTGGATATTTTCAATACCTTTACCGACGGCAAGCCCGGAATGCGCTCTATTGCTGCATCGGGCGGGATCCTCCTGTGGCCTCAGTCCCACTATGACTGGGTGCGTCCGGGGATTATTCTTTACGGCGTCTCGCCGCTGGACGGCCATCCCTGGGGCAGCGAATTCGGCTTCCAGCCAGCGATGTCTCTCACCTCCAGCCTGATCGCCGTGCGCGAACATCTTGCCGGGGAACCGGTGGGCTATGGCGGTACCTGGGAGAGCGACCGTGATACGCGGCTTGGCGTTGTGGCAATGGGCTACGGTGACGGCTATCCGCGTGCGGCCCCGTCGGGAACGCCGGTGCTGGTCAACGGTCGGGAAGTACCGATTGTCGGCCGTGTGGCGATGGATATGATTTGCGTCGATCTGGGGCCTGAGTCGCAGGATAACCCCGGTGATCCGGTGGTGATGTGGGGTGAAGGGCTACCCGTTGAGCGCATAGCCGAAGCCACCGGCGTCAGCGCTTATGAATTGATTACCCGTCTGACCTCAAGGGTCACGATGCACTATCTCGACTGACGCGCTCTGGCCCTTGTACTCCCGGTGGGGGCCAGAAAAAACATCCTCTCGATCTTCTTCGGTATCCGGTTTATTGTGTGGTTTCATCTCGACCGTAAACCTGGAGAACCACCGCGTGTTTCAAAAAGTTGACGCCTACGCTGGCGACCCCATCCTCTCCTTAATGGAGCGTTTCAAAGAAGATCCGCGCAGCGACAAGGTCAATCTCAGCATCGGCCTCTACTACAACGAAGAGGGCATTATTCCTCAGCTGCAGGCGGTAGCGGATGCCGAGGCGCGTCTCAACGCCCAGCCGCACGGCGCTTCACTCTACCTGCCGATGGAAGGGATGAACGCTTACCGTCAGGCGATTGCGCCGCTGCTGTTTGGTGCAGGCCACCCGATGCTGGAGCAGAAACGCGTTGCGACTATCCAGACCCTCGGCGGTTCCGGTGCCCTGAAGGTCGGCGCTGATTTTCTCAAGCGCTATTTCCCTGAGTCTGGCGTATGGGTCAGCGATCCGACCTGGGAAAACCATATTGCGATATTCGAAGGGGCAGGATTCGAAGTAAGTACTTACCCCTGGTTCGATAACGACAGCAACGGCGTGCGCGTCGATGCCCTGCTGGAAACCCTTTCGGGCTTACCGGCGCGCAGTATCGTGCTGCTGCACCCGTGCTGCCATAACCCAACCGGTGCTGACCTGACCAATGACCAGTGGGATGCGGTTATCGACGTACTGAAAGCCCGCGACCTGATTCCGTTCCTCGATATCGCCTATCAGGGCTTTGGTGGCGGGATGGAAGAGGATGCGTATGCGATTCGTGCCATCGCCGATGCCGGTTTGCCTGCGCTGGTCAGCAACTCCTTCTCGAAGATTTTCTCTCTGTACGGCGAGCGCGTCGGCGGGCTTTCCATCCTGTGCGATGATGCCGCAGCGGCGGAGCGCGTGCTGGGTCAGCTTAAGGCCACCGTGCGTCGCAACTACTCCAGCCCACCGCACTTTGGTGCGCAGCTCGTCGCGACCGTGCTGAATGATCCGACGCTTAAAGCCTCCTGGCTTGCGGAAGTCGACGCGATGCGTACCCGTATTCTGGCGATGCGTCAGGAGCTGGTTAACGTGCTGAAAGAGACGCTGCCAGGGCACAACTTTGACTACCTGCTCAAGCAGCGCGGGATGTTCAGTTACACCGGCCTGAGCGCGGCCCAGGTCGATCGCCTGCGGGATGAGTTTGGCGTCTACCTGATTGCCAGCGGACGTATGTGCGTTGCGGGGCTGAACAGTCGCAACGTTCAGCGCGTGGCCCAGGCTTTTGCTGCCGTAATGTAAGTACTCACTATCATTTTGTCTGTCCTCTTCTTCGGAAGAGGACCTTCCCGCCGTTTTTCCTCCCGTCTCTGCGGAATGTGATCATCACCGTTTTCTATGACTTCAGAGGCACATATTCCTTTCCTTCGCCCGTAGCCGGGGTTAATGTCGGAATGCTTTTTGAGCATTTATAGATGACATAACAATAACCAAATGATTGTTAAGGGATATATATGCGCAAGACGATCCGCATTATGGGTGCCGCCTGTCTGTTATTGACGCTGAGCAGCACGGTTTTCGCCCATGCTTCCACGCCTATGCCGCTGTACAGCGGGACCACCGCCGCCAGGCTGGCCGAGCAGGCTCCAATCCACTGGGTGTCAGTGGCGCAAATTGAACATAGCCTGCAGGGGCGCCCGCCGATGGCGGTAGGCTTTGATATCGATGATACCGTTCTGTTTTCCAGCCCGGGCTTCTGGCGCGGGAAGAAAACATACTCCCCGGATAGCGAGGAGTACCTTAAAAATCCGGCTTTCTGGGAAAAAATGAATAACGGCTGGGACGCGTTTAGCGTGCCGAAAGAAGTGGGCCGCGCTCTGATTGCCCTGCACGTTCGTCGTGGCGACAGCATCTGGTTTGTCACCGGCCGCAGTCCGACGCGGACCGAAACGGTATCGAAAACGCTGCAGGATGATTTTGCGATCCCGGCTGCCAATATGAACCCGGTGATTTTCGCCGGAGATGAGCCGGGTCAGAATAGTAAAACCCAGTGGCTTGAGTCGAAACAGATGAAAATCTTCTACGGTGACTCGGACAACGATATGACCGCCGCCCGCGAGGCAGGTGCCAGAGCCATACGCATTCTGCGCGCCTCAAACTCAACTTACCGTCCGCTACCGCAGGCGGGCGCGCTGGGAGAAGAGGTGATTGTCAGCTCTGAGTACTAATCACGTGGGAGAACATAGCGTAATGAATATTGAACTGGCCAGCGTTAGTGCGCCTGTCATCCACCGTCAGGTTAGCCCGGTGACGCTGACGGATGCCACGCTCGCAGAGCGCAAAAGCAAGCTGCTGTTCAGGATGCAGCAGCACCATCTTGATGCGGTGATTATCTATGCCGATCGCGAGCATGGCGCGAATTTCGAGTACTTCACCGGCTTTATCCCGCGTTTTGAGGAAGCCTGTCTGGTGGTGCAGGCGGACGGTCAGAGCCGTTTGCTGCTGGGTAATGAAAACCTGAAAATGGCCAGTCACGCACGCATTACAGCGAATGCCGTCCACGTGCCTTTTTTCTCTCTGCCCAACCAGCCGATGGCGGGTGAACGTCCTTTTGCGGACTACTTCCATGATGCGGGACTGTCACCCGGCAACCGTATTGGCGTGATTGGCTGGAAGCTGTTTACGGCTAATGCGATGGATAATAGCGGGCTGTTTGATCTCCCTGCCTTTATTGTCGATGCGCTGCGGGAATTCGTGGGTGAGCAGGGAGCGCTGGTGAATGCGACCGGCATACTGATCTCCCCGCAGGAGGGGATCCGCACCCTTAACAACGCCAACGAGATCGCCCACTATGAGTACGGTGCGACCCTGGCCGGTGCGGCGATGTTTGATGCGCTTCAGGCGATTGAACCCGGCAAGCGTGAAAGCGAGGTCGGGGCGCTGCTGGCGAGAGCGGGGCAGCCCAACTCCGTGACCACCATCTGTGCAACCGGGGATCGCTTTTCCCATGCGACGCTCTATCCCCGCGACAAGACCATTCAGCACCAGGATAAGTTCGCCATGACGGTAGGCTACAAGGGCGGGCTGAGCAGCCGGAGCGGTTTTGTTATCGAACGCGCCGACCAGCTTCCGATCGAGCAGAAAGATTATCTGGCGCGTGTCGCGAAACCCTATTTCCGGGCGTATCTGACCTGGCTTGAAACGATTACCGTCGGTCTGAGCGGGCAGGCGATGTACGCGACCATTGAGTCGGTTCTCCCCCGTGCGGACTATGGCTGGACGTTAAATCCGGGCCATTATACTGCCGATGAAGAGTGGCTGGCGTCGCCTTTCTTCGCGGGCTCGACCGCCGTCGTGCAAAGCGGCCAGCTCTTTCAGATCGATATTATTCCGTCCGTGAAGGGCTATGCCGGTGCCAGCTGTGAAGAGCCGATAGCCATTGCTGATGAAGGGCTGCGCCAGCAAATCAGCAGCCTCTACCCGGAGATGTGGCTGCGTATTCAGCGGCGGCGGGCCTGGCTGAAAGAGGCGATTAACGCTGAGCTGCAGGAGGACGTTTTGCCCCTGAGCGACACGGTGGCGTTTCTGACGCCGTTCCTGCTGAGTAAGCGGCAGGCGCTGGTGAAACGCTGAAACGTCCTCTTTTGCACAGGCCACTATACTGATCCGGCAGCGGAATATTTTTCCAGTAAGGAGTATCTACTTCACGGGAGAGACGAATGACCAGTTCAGAGTTATTACAATACTGCATGGCAAAGCCTGGCGCAGAGCAGAGCGTTCACAGCGACTGGAAGGCCACGCAAATCAAAGTGGCAGACGTGCTTTTTGCGATGGTGAAAGAGGTGGACGGCAGGCCGACGGCCTCGCTGAAAACAAGCCCTGAGCTGGCGGAGCTTCTGCGTCAGCAGCATGATGATGTTCACCCCTGCCGGGATCTGAATAAGGCCCACTGGAGCACCGTTTTTCTCGATGGCGCACTGCCCGACTCACAGATTTACTATCTGGTAGACGCGTCGTATCAGCAGGCGAGCGAACTGCTGCCTGACACCGTCAGGCAGCAGCTTTCGCTGTGACTACTTCAGCAGTGGCTTAAGGAAACGGGCGGTGTGCGAGGCTTCGCACTCTGCGACCGTTTCCGGCGTGCCGGAAACGAGGATTTCGCCGCCGCCGCTGCCGCCTTCCGGACCGAGATCGACAATCCAGTCGGCGGTCTTGATGACATCGAGATTGTGCTCAATGACCACGATGGTATTGCCCTGATCGCGCAGCTGGTGTAGCACTTCCAGCAGCTGCTGAATATCCGCAAAGTGCAGACCGGTGGTCGGCTCATCGAGGATATACAGGGTCTGACCGGTCCCGCGTTTCGACAGCTCACGCGCCAGCTTCACGCGCTGGGCTTCGCCGCCGGAAAGGGTGGTGGCGGACTGCCCGAGACGAATATAGGTCAGGCCAACGTCCATCAGCGTCTGTAGCTTACGCGCCAGGGCCGGAACGGCGTCAAAGAACTCACGAGCCTCTTCGATGGTCATATCCAGAACTTCGTGGATGCTCTTGCCCTTGTACTTAATCTCGAGCGTTTCGCGGTTATAGCGTTTGCCTTTGCACTGGTCGCAGGGAACGTAGATATCCGGCAGGAAGTGCATCTCTACCTTGATCACCCCATCGCCCTGGCAGGCCTCGCAGCGGCCGCCGCGTACGTTAAAGCTGAAGCGACCCGGCGTGTAGCCGCGAGAGCGGGACTCCGGTACGCCGGCAAACAGCTCGCGCACCGGCGTAAAGACGCCGGTATAGGTTGCCGGGTTGGAGCGTGGGGTACGGCCAATCGGACTCTGATCGATATCGATGACCTTATCGAAATGCTCCAGCCCCTGAATATCGCGGTACGGGGCGGGTTCAATAATGGTCGCGCCGTTCAGCTGGCGCTGGGCAAGCGGGAACAGCGTATCGTTGATCAGGGTTGATTTACCGGATCCGGACACGCCGGTGACGCAGGTAAACAGCCCGACCGGCAGGGTCAGGGTCACGTCCTTCAGGTTGTTACCGCGTGCGCCGGTCAGCTTCAGAACCTTTTTCGGGTCGGCCTTGACGCGGCTTTTCGGCACGCTGATCTGACGCTTGCCGCTCATAAACTGCCCGGTCAGGGACTCCGGCACTGCCATAATGGCGTCCAGTGTGCCTTCAGCTACCACCTGGCCGCCGTGCACGCCCGCACCCGGCCCGATATCGATCACGTGGTCCGCGGCGCGAATGGCATCTTCGTCATGCTCGACCACAATCACCGTATTACCGAGATTGCGCAGGTGGATAAGCGTGCCCAACAGGCGTTCGTTATCGCGCTGATGCAGGCCGATGGACGGCTCATCCAGCACGTACATAACGCCCACCAGGCCGGCACCAATCTGGCTTGCCAGACGGATACGCTGGGCTTCACCGCCGGAAAGGGTCTCCGCCGAACGGGAAAGAGAGAGGTAGTTCAGGCCGACGTTCACCAGGAACTTGAGGCGATCGCCAATCTCCTTCAGCACTTTCTCGGCGATTTGTGCCCGCTGCCCGGAAAGCTTCAGGTTGTTGAAGAAGTCCATCGCATGGCCGATGCTCATATCTGAGATGGTCGGCAGCGGCGTGTTCTCAACGAACACGTGGCGCGCTTCGCGACGCAGACGGGTGCCGTCACAGCTGGTACAGGGGCGGTTGCTGATAAACTTCGCCAGCTCCTCGCGTACCGCGCTGGATTCGGTCTCTTTATAGCGGCGCTCCATATTATGCAGCACGCCTTCAAACGGATGGCGGCGCACGGAGGTGTCGCCGCGATCGTTCATATATTTGAATTCAATAGACTCTTTGCCAGAGCCGAACAGCACCACTTTGTGTACGCTGGCGTCAAGGCTTCCCCAGGGCGCGTCGACATCGAACTTATAGTGGTCTGCCAGCGATTTCAGCATCTGGAAATAGTAGAAGTTGCGGCGATCCCAGCCGCGGATTGCGCCACCGGCCAGGGACAGCTCCGGGTTCTGAATCACGCGGTCAGGGTCGAAATACTGCTGCACGCCCAGGCCGTCACAGGTCGGGCAGGCACCTGCCGGGTTGTTGAACGAGAACAGGCGCGGTTCGAGTTCACGCATGCTGTAGCCGCAAATAGGGCAGGCAAAGTTGGCGGAAAACAGCATCTCTTCCGCTTTCGGATCGTCCATATCGGCGACGATCGCGCTGCCGCCGGAGAGATCCAGCGCGGTTTCAAAGGATTCTGCCAGGCGCTGGGTCAGATCTTCGCGCACTTTGAAACGGTCAATCACCACTTCGATGGTGTGTTTCTTCTGCAGCTCCAGCTTCGGCGGATCCGACAGGTCACACACTTCGCCGTCAATACGGGCGCGGATATAGCCCTGACTTGCCAGGTTTTCCAGAGTCTTGGTGTGCTCGCCTTTACGCTCTTTAATGATCGGTGCCAGCAACATCAGGCGCTTGCCTTCCGGCTGGGAGAGCACGTTATCTACCATCTGACTGACGGTTTGCGCCGCCAGCGGCACGTCGTGATCCGGACAGCGCGGCTCGCCGACGCGGGCGTACAGCAGACGCAGATAATCGTGGATCTCGGTGATGGTACCCACGGTAGAACGCGGGTTATGGGACGTCGATTTCTGCTCAATGGAGATCGCGGGCGAGAGACCCTCGATATGGTCGACATCCGGCTTTTCCATCAGCGACAGGAACTGCCGCGCATAGGCAGAAAGCGACTCGACATAGCGACGCTGCCCTTCAGCATAAAGGGTGTCAAACGCCAGCGAGGATTTGCCAGAACCCGACAGCCCGGTAACGACGATAAGCTTGTCGCGTGGGATGACGAGATTAATATTTTTAAGATTATGGGTGCGTGCGCCCCGGACTTCGATCTTATCCATTCTCATTCCCGGTAGATAACGGTTTGCCTGCAAGACAACGGGTGGTCATAAACGGCTAATTATGACACAATCAAACCTGATTGGATATACAGTATTCAGAGGCGCATTCCAGGTTTCGCTGCAAAAATGTTGGCTGATGAACCATTTACTGGAATGCGGCGCGGACGCTATCAAAACGGCGCTTTGTAATGATACAATCCCCCGCTAAAATTTATTTTGTACACGTATTCAGGAGACTCGATCATGGCCAGCAGAGGCATCAATAAGGTGATTCTCGTCGGTAATCTGGGTCAGGACCCGGAAGTTCGCTATATGCCGAGTGGCGGTGCAGTCGCCAACATGACGCTGGCTACTTCCGAATCCTGGCGCGACAAACAGACCGGTGAAATGAAAGAACAGACCGAATGGCACCGCGTGGTGATGTTCGGCAAGCTGGCAGAAGTGGCCGGCGAGTATCTGCGTAAAGGTTCCCAGGTTTACATCGAAGGCCAGCTGCGTACCCGCAAATGGACCGATCAGAGTGGCCAGGAGCGTTACACCACTGAGATCAACGTTCCGCAGATTGGCGGCGTGATGCAAATGCTCGGCGGTCGTCAGCAGGGCGCAGGCGCGCCGGCCGGCGGTGGTCAGCAGGGCGGTGGTAGCTGGGGCCAGCCTCAGCAGCCTCAGGGCGGCAACCAGAACCAGTTCAGCGGCGGCGCGCAGTCTCGCCCGCAGCAGCAGGCTGCTCCGGCACCGTCCAACGAACCGCCGATGGACTTCGACGACGATATCCCGTTCTGATTTTTGCAGATGCGATACGTCTTCGAGAAACCCCGTTTATACGGGGTTTTTTTATGGGCGGAAGAGGCTTTTCATGCTATTGAATGAGCATTATGGTTTATTGTCGGTGGTGGACTGGAGGGTGAGCAGCAACCAACCCCTGCCGGGGCTCAGGCCTTGCTCATTTATCTTGAGGACAAAAAGGAGCTTGTTATGAATGAATTTTTGCAGTTTCTGGATACGGATATTCAACACAACCCACAGAATGTTCAACCATTCGACATGTCTCGTGGACGTGAATTGGTTGAGGGTATGGACGTGAATATTGATGATAAGCTTGATGACGATGAGTGATGGAATTAGCGGGAGAGTTTAATGGGCCACACCCGTCTGTTAACCCTACTCAACGAAGCGAAAAGCCCGATCTCCACCGCTAACTATCCCCCAAAGAGAATAGCTGCTCTTGACCCACGACAAGGCACAGCCACCCCGCACCCCTTTATAATCATGCCCGTTTTGTCTTCTCACTGGTGTGAACCCATGGCGTATCAGCTCAGCATTAACTGGCCCGAATTCTTAGAGAAATACTGGCAAAAACAGCCGGTTGTATTAAAAAATGCCTTCCCTGGCTTTGTTGACCCGATCACGCCGGATGAGCTGGCGGGCCTGGCGATGGAAGCCGAAGTCGACAGCCGTCTGGTCAGTCATAAAGACGGTCAGTGGCAGGCCAGCAACGGTCCCTTCACCGACTTCGACGGGCTGGGCGAAACCGGCTGGTCTCTGCTGGCCCAGGTGGTAAACCACTGGCACGCGCCCTCTGCGGAACTGGTGCGTCCGTTCCGTGCGCTGCCAGACTGGCGTCTGGACGATCTGATGATCTCCTTCTCGGTGCCGGGCGGCGGCGTGGGTCCGCATATCGATCAGTACGACGTGTTTATTATTCAGGGGATGGGCAGCCGTCGCTGGCGCGTGGGTGACAAACTACCTATGCGTCAGTTCTGTCCGCATCCGGCGCTGCTGCATGTCGATCCCTTCCCGCCGATTATTGATGAAGACCTTGAGCCGGGCGATATTCTCTATATTCCGCCTGGATTCCCGCACGATGGCTTTACTCATGAAACGGCCCTGAACTACTCGGTGGGTTTCCGTGGCCCGAACGGCCGGGATCTGATCAGCAGCTTTGCGGACTATGCCCTGGAAAACGATCTGGGCGGCGAGCACTACAGCGATCCGGACTTAACCTGCCGCGAACATCCGGGCCGGGTTGAAGAGTATGAGCTGGATCGTCTGCGTACCATGATGATCGACATGATCAAGCAGCCGGAAGATTTTAAGCAGTGGTTTGGCCGCTTTGTCACCACCCCGCGCCACGAGCTGGATATTGCCCCGGTCGAGCCGCCTTATACGGCAGATGAAGTGGTTGATGCGCTGCAGGCAGGCGAGATGCTTCATCGCCTGAGCGGCCTGCGGGTACTGGAGATTGGCGGCAGCTTCTTTATCCACAGCGAGCGTCATGACACCGTCGATGCGCAGGCGATGGATGTGCTGTGTCGCTTTACCGAAGTTGCCCCGGAACAGCTTGGTGAAGCGCTTAACAACCCGGCGTTCGTCGCCGAACTGACCGGGCTGATTAACCAGGGCTACTGGTTCTTCGACGAAGAGTAAAACTACCCCAGCAGCAGCGGCGTCAGTCGCTGCTGCACCTCCGGGCATGCGGCCCAGACCGGATTTCCCTGCAGCAGGTTCGCGTCGGCATGGGACAGATTATGCACCCCTCCTGCCTCGGCAATCAGCAGCAGTCCGGCAAGGGCATCCCAGCAGTTTAAATGCGCCTCAAAATAGCCGTGCACCTGACCCGCCGCAACATGGGCCAGCATCAGCGCGCCCGCGCCGAAACGGCGATACTCAATACCTTCATCCAGCAGCGCCTCAAGGGTCTGGACATAGCTTCGCGCCGACGTGCGGCTGGAACGGCCCAGGCCAATTACCACCGCATCGGGAGAGGGCTCTTTTACGGTTAGCCGCTGGTCGTTTAGCCAGGCACCCTGACCCGCTTCGGCAAAGAAGAATTCGTCGCGATCCGGGGCGAAAATAATCCCCAGCGCAACACGATTCTGGTGGACGTACGCGACGGAGATACACCAGTAGTCCATCCCCAGAATAAAGTTGCTGGTGCCGTCGATGGGATCGATCACCCAGACGCCTTCTTCGCCCTCGGTCAGGCCGCTCTCTTCCCCGAGAAAACCATCCTGTGGACGGTGGGTTCGCAGCCAGGCTTTTAGCTGCTGCTCAACGTACAAATCGGCTTCTGAAACAAAATCCTGGCGTGCTTTCTGGTCGATATGCAGCCCGTTGTCGCGCAGGCGCTGCGCCTCTGCGCCAAGCCTGTGGATAAGCTCACACAGGGAGCGCTGTTGTTCTGCTGTCATGGTCTGTTCCTTAGCGTATTTGCGGTGACGTCCGGCGGTGGATTAATGACACCTTAACCCATTCCGTTACTGAAGGCTGTTGTGGGTGCATGGCCCGATCCAGCACCCGGACCAGCGCCAGGCGGGAAATCTCGGCGATATCCTGGTCCAGGGTGGTGAGCTGGTAACTGTACTGAGCCGTGGTCGGCGTATTGTCAAAACCGATCAGATGAAAGTCGTCCGGGGCTTCTTTTCCCTGCTGGCGCATTCCGTCAAGAAAACCGCAGGCCAGCTGAGCGTTGGCACAGAAAATTCCCTCCAGAGCGTTATCGGTGCCTGAGCTGAGCGCCGCCTGTAGCCCGCCTTCGTAGCCTTCCTGTTCTGCTACCAGATGATGCAGATCCCGGTCAGTATCGACACCGGCACTGCGCAGCACGGCCTGAAACGCCTCGCCGCGCATCAGACCGGCCCAGGTGGAATCCTGATTGTTCAGCCAGCCAAAGCGGCGGCAGCCGGCGCGCAGCAGCTGTTCCGCCGCCAGACTGGCACCGCTCTGGTTATCGGAGCAGATGAAATCGACAAACGGAATATCCGGCTGACGGTTAATGCCCACGACGGGGATTTGATGCTGCACGCACTCGTTCACAATCGCCGCCGGGGGTTTGCCGGAGGTGACGATAACCCCGGAAACGCGAAACTGGGTAAAACGGCGCAGCGTCTGAGCCAGATCCTCTTCGCCGGTAATCTCCGTCACCAGCGCCTGGTATCCCCGGCGCTGGATCTCCTTCAGCAGTCCGTCCAGCAGCGCGCTGCGGAAAGGATCGCCGATACGGGCGACGATCACCCCGATCAGATGGCTGCGCTGGCGATTCAGGCCCTGCGCCAGAAAATTGACCTGGTAACCCAGATCCTGCGCGGCTTTTAATACCTTTTCCCGGGTGGCCGGAGAGATGCTGCCGTTATTGCTTAATGCCCGGGACACCACGGCTCGCGAGACGCCTGCGCGGGTGGCGACATCCTGGGCCGTGACCGTCTGTTTACGCAGTGGCGGAGTCAAAATGCGGTGACTCCCGTAACCGGGTTTACCTGACTCAGATCGCACTGCAGACCGTCGCGGCTGACAAACAGGCCCGTGTGGATCTCGCAGGCATTTTCCAGAGAAGGGATCGCCGCATCGTAGCAGTGGTACAGCCCCAGCGCCGGAAGCGCGAGCTGGTTAAACAGCGCCAGGCAGCCGGGAAAATCGCCATGGGAGGCATCGTTTGCCAGCTGCTCAAGGGAGGCACACTCCTGGAAGGCGAGATTCACGTTCTCCATCAGGGCGACGGAGGCGGGCGTCGGGCGACCATCGCCGCTGTAAAACAGACTCTGTTCGCCCTGAGTAATGCGTATCGCCCGGTTAGGGATCTCATGCTGCGACAGCGCGGTCTGGATCTGCCAGCCGCGCCATGTCCATGCGTCCTGCGTATCCTGCCAGTCGATGGCAAAGCACAGCGTCGTTTCCGGCCAGTTGGCAAGCAATGCGAGCTGCATCAATACCGGGCGCTGTTCCGGCTGGGAATAGATAGTCAGCGGCTTGCTGCGGCCAAAGCTCTTCCACTGGTTAAGCAGTGCGGTCAGGCCAGTACAGTGATCCGGGTGGACGTGGGTAAAGTAGATGGCATCAATCGCGTTGATGTCCAGCTGACGCTGCCAGAGCGCACGCGGGATGGTCGGTCCACAGTCGATTAACCACTGATTATTTTCATCGTCGCTAATCCGTATCGCCGAGGTATTTTGCCGTAAAGAGAACGCGCTACCGCAGCCCAGAACATCGATTTTCATTTGCGTCACCAAAATTATCGCTGACTTAATCAAATTGTCACAAATACCCGACAAAGTAGGCTCACATAATGTCGATGCAACGTTGCATTTTTTTTACAGCAGGATGAACACGTGTTCATCACTTTAAAAATGTAGCCCAACAGTAAAGATTCGGGTGCCGCAGATGAGCTATTTACAGATCCAGCAGTTAAAAATCAGCTATGGCGATAACGTGGTGCTTCACGATATCGATTTAGCGGTCAATAAAGGGGAGATGATCGCCCTGCTGGGACCCTCCGGCTGCGGAAAAACCACGCTTCTCAACGCATTATGCGGTTTTATCCCGGTGCGTTCCGGCGCTATCGCCATTGACGGGCGAAATATCACCACCTGTGCGCCGGAGCAGCGAAATATCACGATGGTATTTCAGAGTTATGCGCTCTGGCCCCACTTTACGGTAGCGCAGAATATTGGCTACGGCCTGAAGGTGCGCAAATGGAATAAACCGGCCATTGCAAAGCGGGTCGCGGAATTATTAGAGATCGTCAATTTAGGTGGCCTTGCTGATATTAAGGTTACCGCACTGTCCGGCGGCCAGCGTCAGCGTGTTGCGCTGGCCAGAGCCCTGGCTATCGAGCCGGATGTGCTGGTGCTGGATGAGCCGCTTTCCAACCTCGACGCCAAAGTCAGGCTGAACGTGCGCCATGAAATCAAATCCCTGCAGAAAAAGCTCGGTTTCACCTCGCTTATCGTCACCCACGACCAGCAGGAAGCGCTGGTGATGGCCGATCGCATCGCCGTGATGCATCAGGGACGTATCGAACAGCTGGGCACGCCGGAGGCGATTTATCACCGCCCGGCGACGCCGTTTATTGCCGATTTTATGGGGGCGGAAAATCGCCTTCACAGTGCCGGACTGGTCGCGCATCGGGCGACCAGTCTGGAAGACGATAACGTTATCTATTTCCGTAGTTCCGACGTCACCATTCATAGCGCCTCCGACGCCTGTGCGTCGGAAGGACTTGTGCTGGATGGCGTGGTTGAGCAGAGCGCGTTCCTGGGCCACCAGTACCGTCACAGCGTGCGCTGTAACGACCAGACTCTGCTGGCCGACTCCGTTCGTAGCTGGCCGGTGAATGCGCCGGTCAGGCTACACGTACCGACGCCCGCGCTGCGTATATTTGCTGCTTCCTTGTAACGACATCACCTTAATTAATCCTGGGGATAATCATGTTTGCGAAAACCAAAGTTGCCGTTATGGCCTCTGTGTGTCTGGGGTTTGCCGTTCACGCAGTCCAGGCGGAAACCGTATTAAACGTTGCCACCGCCGGTGACCAGAATATGGCGGACTACGTCAAAACCTGGCTGGGACCGAAATTTGAAGCCGCGCATCCGGGCGTAAAAGTACAGGTTATCGGGACCGGACCGGGCGATGCCGGGTCAAATAAGATCATGGAAAAGCTGGTGGCGCAGAAAGAGAGCGGCGCGGCAACCTGGGACATTGACGTGGCCGTAGTGCACCAGAAAACCGGTGGCGATCTGGTCGAAAAAGGCCTGCTGGCGAAATACCGCCAGGATATTAAAACCGGCTCGCTGGTATCGTCTGAAAACGCCAAAAATGCGCTTGGGGTGAACGTTGACGGTTATGTAATGCCGATGTTCCTTAGTCAGACGGCGATCGCCTGGAACAGCGATCTGATGAAAACGCCGCCGACCTCTTACGATGAGCTGGTGAAGTGGGCGGAGAAAAATCCAAAAGGTTTTGGTTATAACGGCATTAAGAACGGTATGTCCGGCGTCAGCTTTGTTGTTGGCTGGATGTACGCTTACGGTACCGACGCTGAGCGCCTCTCCGCACTGCCTTACGATAAAGGCGTGGAGAAAAACTGGGGCGAGGCCTGGACGAAGCTGAAAGCTTTTAATAATAACGTGACCTTTACGCCGGGCAACGCCGGAACCCTGGATATGCTCAGCCGCGGTGAAATCGCGATGGGACCGGTATGGGTCGACATGTTCTATAGCTGGAAAGATCAGGGCAAGCTGCCGCCGTCCATCAAGCTGACGCTGATTGCGCCCGGGATGCCCGGCCAGCCGATGTACTACGTAACCCCGACAAAGGCGGCTCAGCCGGAACTGGCGCGCGAATTTATTGCGCTGGCAACCAGCCCGGAAGTGCAGGCAGAAGGGATTGTGAAGCAGTTTAACTGGTATCCGGGTATCGATGCGGAGCAGGTGAAAGGCCATCTCGATGCGGCAAGCTGGCAGAAACTCTTCGCTGAAATTTCGCCGGAGGCGCTGACCAAATACGGCAAAAGTTTCCCAATCGCTCCCTACTTTGATGACATCAAAGAGGGTTATGAGCGCCAGGTTTCCAACTAAATGCGCGTCTGCTCAGGCTAACCGGCGGTTGGCCTGAGCGTTTTTACGTCTTTTACTCAATCAGGTAGTCCATGCGTCTGTCGATAAAATATTATCTGCTGGTGGGACCGGCCGCGCTGATGACGGCGGTACTGTTTTTATATCCGCTCGCGTTTTCGCTGATATCGGCCTTTACCACCGATAGCCAACGGTTCACCTTTGCCAACTTTCGTAAAATGGCTGAGCTTTACTCCACCGATATCCTGTTTACGGTGGTGATTGTCATGGTGTCAGTGGCGCTGCTGGCCTGCCTGTCGATTCTGCTCTCGGCCCTGATTGTGCTGTCACCCTATCGCGGCATTGTCCGCTGGCTGGCGTTTTTATACCGCCTGCCGCTGTTTATTCCGTTTATTGTCGCCGCACAGATGATGCGCACTTTTCTGGCAAAAAATGGCCTGATGAACAATGCCCTGGTGGCAACGGGTCTGCTGACGCCGATGGATACCGTTTCCTGGCTGGGCTGGACAGGGATTATTATTACCTTCGTCTGGAAACAACTGGCCTTTGCCACGCTGCTTATCTCCGGCGCGATGGCCGCGCTCGATCAGTCTCAGATCCTGGCGGCGAAGAATCTGGGCGCGTCCGGCGTGCGTATTCTGTTTGATATTATTCTGCCCCAGGTGCTGCCGACCGTGGGCGTGGCGCTGGTGCTGTCGACCGTGACAATGATGTCGGTGCTGTCGGTGCCGATGATGATTGGCACCGGCACCCCGACCATGATGACCGTGGATATGGCGTTCCGTGTTAACTCCTACGGCGATTATGGCGTGGCGAATGCGATGGGGATTGTCTCCTATCTGATCTGCGCCGGGCTCTCCTGGTTTTATCTGCGCCACAGCCTGCGCCAGAAGGGAGCTCAGGCATGAAGACGTCGATTTTCAAACGCCTGCGGGCCAGTCTGTTTCTCCAGACGCTCTTTCTGATCCTGCTGGTGCTGGCCCTGTTCGGGCCGATCCTCAACCTGCTGATCTGGACCGTAGCCGAAAGCTGGTTCTTCCCGAATACGCTGCCGAGCCAGTGGGGACTGAAATACTGGTATCAGGTCTTCAGCCCCTACAGCGATGTGTCCGGTTCATTGTTGACCAGTATCCTGATCGCGCTGCTGGTGGTGGTGGTATGTCTGCTGATTTCGATCCCGGCGGGCTATGCATTGTCGCGCAAAGCGATGCCGTTTCGCGTCTTCTTTATGCTGCTGTTCCTGATCCCGCAGGCCTTTCCGAACCTGACGGTGTATATGAATATTGCCCGTCTGTTCTATCAGTGGGGGCTGAACGGCACCATTGCGGGCGTGGTGCTGGTCCACAGCGTTCACGGGCTGATGTTCTCCATCTGGATCTGCGTGGCCGCGTTCTCCTCCGTCGACCCGCTGCTGGCTCGCGCCTCGCGTAATCTGGGTGCCGGGCCGGTTTACACCTTTTTCCACATCGTGCTGCCGCAGGCGATGCCGGGAATTGTCGCTGCCAGTATTTTTGTCTTCCTGGAATCGCTGGATGAGTTTACCGGCACCTTCTTTGTCGGCGCGCCGGACATCACGACGCTGCCTATCCTGCTGTATAACGCCAGCATGTCGGGCAACTATCAGGTCTCATCCATTACCGCGCTGATCCTGCTGGTTCCGTCGATTCTGTTTATGCTGGTGATCCATAAATTTATGCGCCCGGAAATGCTGGCGAAGCTGGGGAAATAGGGGCCTTTGACATCCCCCGATCTCGGGGGTAAATTGCCCTGGTTAGATGCGAACTGTTTTACCCCGCCAGAGTTACCGCTCTGTCACGGGACATAAAAAAACCGACCTCACCCGTCGGTTTTTTTATGTCTGTATCTTTTGTTACTCCACCACGCACATCGGCCTGCC
>DATEKR010000248.1:0-8968 GCA_035277345.1 Enterobacteriaceae bacterium | reverse complement strand
GGTATCAAACAGGTATTTGATATCCGCATGGCGCAGGCGAATGCAGCCCTGGCTGACACGCAGCCCGATACCGAAGTTAGAGTTGGTGCCGTGAATGGCGTAGAGCCTGCCGATATAAATGGCATACAGGCCCATCGGATTATCCGGCCCGGCGGGCACAAAGGCAGGTAGCGTTTTGCCTTCCTTTGCGTATTCCCGGCGCGTATTCGGCGTCGGCGTCCAGGTTGGCCCCGCCTGCTTGCGCTCTACGGTAGTGACCCAGTTGCGCGGCGTTTCGCGCCCGGCCTGGCCGATGCCAATAGGCAGAATTTCGACGCTATTGCCGTCTTTCGGATAGTAATACAGCCGCATCTCCGCCACGTTAATCACAATGCCTTCCCGCACCGTGTCCGGCAGAATGATTTGCTGCGGCATTACCAGCGTTGAACCGGGTTTTGGCAGGAAAGGATCCGCCTCCGGGTTCGCTTCCAGCATATTGCTTAAGCCCTGCCCGTACTGCGCCGCAAAGGCCTCAAGCGGCAAAATATTATCGTGTGGAACGGTGATAACCTGCGGGTTTCCCACCAGCCGACTGCCCTCCGGCGGCAGCGGATAACTGACCGCCAGCGCACTGCCGGTGGAAAACAGGATAATCAGAGAGCAAAAAACAGTCACTCGGCGCATTCTTTCCCTTCCTCGGGCACGGCGATCGTCCGCTAATCATAGCCTGTTTTTTGCGCTTTCTCCCTGTTAACAAAAACTTATCGGCTCAAAGCGAAAAACCGTAGTGCGAGCCGTCCGGCAGTTCAATATCGAGACGCAGTTTGCTGCCGGTAGCTTCCACATAGCGCTTGAGCGTGGAGAGTTTGATATCACGGCCGCGCTTTTCCATACCAGCGACCGTCGGCTGTTTGATACCCAGCGCCAGCGCCATTTCGGCCTGCGTTTTATGCAGGCGCTCGCGCAGCTCTGCAAGGTGGATATCAAGCAGCATCTCTTCGGCAAGCGCCTGCGCTTCTGCTACAACTTCAGGTTTTTCAGCCTGAAGAAGCTGTTCTAGTGTTCGACCCATTCGATTTGCTCCTTTTCAGTGAGTTTCTTCAGATAACTGGCAAACTCTCGATCCGCCAGCGGGATCATCTCATCGTAAAAACGTTTTTCCCTGCCGACCTTATTTCCCGCGCAAAGCAGAATCGCACAGCGTCGGGGGTCAAAGGCGAAGAAGGCCCGAATGGGTTCACCCCGACTCTGAACCCTTAGCTCCTTCATATTGCTGTACTGCGAGCCTTCCACCGTATCCGCCCAGGGCCTGGGTAAATGCGGCCCTTTTTGCTGCAGGACAATCAGCGCCGCCTGAACGCAGGCACGATCGGTGTCGTTTTGCGCACTAAGCCAGGCATCAAAGGTATCCGTTGTTTTAATCGACCACACATTTCCTCCGCACACTATAGGTTAAATGCTATATAGGTGTAAACCTATAATTTGATTATGCACAGAGATGGCACAGCAGACATGCGTGAATTGTGGAAAACGGAAGGAACATTCTGGGATATCACTCAGAGTGACAATAAGACGACAATATTTTGCGGGTATCTGCATAAAAAAGGCGGATAAGTCACCTTATCCGCCTGTCTGATAATCAGGCCTTCGCCCGACTGGCAACGATCGCATCCGCTACGTTACGCGGCGCTTCAGCATAGTGATGGAACTCCATGCTGTAGGTCGCCCGGCCCTGAGACATGGAGCGCAGCGTGGTGGCGTAGCCAAACATCTCTGCCAGCGGCACGTCGGCACGAATAATCTGGCTGCCGAACCGCTCCTCCATACCCTGTACCATCCCGCGACGGGATGAGAGATCGCCCATGATATTCCCGGCGTAGTCTTCCGGCGTTTCCACCTCGACATGCATCACCGGCTCAAGAATAGCCGGGTCCGCCCTGCGTGCGCCCTCTTTGAACCCGAGGATCGCCGCCATGCGGAAGGCCATCTCCGAGGAGTCAACATCATGGTATGAACCAAAGGTCAGGGTCGCCTTAACGTCCACCACCGGGTAACCGGCCAGCACACCGCTATTCATGGCTTCGCGCAGACCTTTTTCCACTGAAGGAATATACTCGCGCGGCACCACCCCACCTTTGGTCGCGTCTTCAAACACAAAGCCGCTGCCCGCCGCCAGGGGTTCCAGGGTCAGTACCACATGACCGTACTGGCCTTTACCCCCGGACTGACGGACAAACTTCCCTTCCACGTCGGCCACTTTTTTACGCAGCGTCTCACGGTAGGTCACCTGAGGACGACCGATGTTCGCCTCCACGCCAAATTCGCGCTTCATACGATCGACGATAATCTCCAGATGCAGCTCGCCCATTCCGGAGATAATGGTCTGGCCGGACTCCTCATCCGTATGCAGACGGAAAGAAGGATCTTCCGACGCCAGCCGCTGTAGTGCGATACCCATTTTCTCCTGATCGACCTTGGTTTTCGGCTCGATAGCGAGCGAGATCACCGGGTCCGGAAACTCCATCCGCTCAAGCGTAATCACCGCATCCGGCGAGCTCAGCGTATCCCCGGTGGTCACATCCTTCAGTCCTACGCAGGCGGCAATATCCCCGGCTCGCAGTTCGTCCACTTCGTGGCGGTCGTTGGCGTGCATCTGCACGATACGGCCAATTCGCTCTTTCTTGCCTTTTACCGGGTTATAGACCGCATCACCTTTTCTCAGCACGCCGGAGTAGACGCGAATAAAAGTGAGCTGGCCCACATACGGGTCGGTCATCAGCTTGAACGCCAGGGCTGAGAAGGGTTCGTCGTCGCTGGCGTGGCGCTCAGCGGGCTGGCCTTTCTCATCGGTGCCCTGAATCGCCGGAATATCCAGCGGCGACGGCATCAGCTCAATCACCGCATCAAGCATGCGCTGCACGCCTTTATTTTTAAAGGCGCTGCCGCACAGCATCGGCTGGATCTCACCGGCAATGGTGCGAATACGCAGCCCGGAAATGACTTCCGCCTCGGCGAGATCGCCCGTTTCCAGGTATTTATCCATCAGCGCATCGCTGGCTTCCGCCGCCGCCGAGACCATTTTTTCCCGCCACTGCTGCGCCACGTCGAGCAAATCTTCCGGCACAGGCGCATAGCTAAAGGTCATCCCCTGCGTCGCGTCGTCCCACAAAATGGCGCGCATTTTGATGAGGTCCACCACGCCGGAAAAGTGCTCTTCCGCGCCAATCGGGATAACGATCGGCACCGGGTTGGCCTTCAGGCGATCAACCATCATCTGCACCACGCGGAAGAAATCCGCACCGGGGCGGTCCATCTTATTGACGAAGGCCAGCCGGGGAACATGGTACTTATTGGCCTGTCGCCAGACGGTTTCCGACTGGGGCTGCACGCCACCGACGGAGTCGTAGACCATTACCGCGCCGTCCAGCACGCGCATGGAGCGCTCCACCTCAATGGTGAAATCCACGTGGCCGGGGGTGTCGATAATATTAATCCGGTGCGGCTCGAAGCTCTGGTCCATACCGGGCCAGAAGCAGCTCACCGCCGCAGAAGTAATAGTGATCCCGCGCTCCTGCTCCTGCGCCATCCAGTCCGTCGTTGCCGCGCCATCGTGGACTTCACCCAGTTTATGGCTCATGCCGGTATAAAACAGGATGCGTTCAGTGGTGGTGGTCTTACCGGCATCGATATGCGCGGAGATACCGATGTTGCGATAGCGTTCGAGGGGGATGGGTCGGGGCATGATGCGTCCTTAGTCATTTTGACTGTGATTACGCGACCGGAAATGGTCGCCGTTCGTTTACGGGATTCATCATAGTCCAACTGTACGAGTATATACGAACTATTTTTGCTATTATAACGATTGGTTGAGCCGCGATTGATGTCGTGGCGTTGAAAATTCGCTTTCGGTATATTACCGGGCTGCCCGAAGCCGCAACCGCCGACACAGGAACACTATGATTGCGAACCACCCCGAAACTGAACGGATCCGCCTTGAGCAGGTTCTCCTTGCCCTCGGCAACCCACTACGCCTGGAAATCCTCCGCCAGCTTGCCGACGGTCAGGAATTAAGCTGTAACGCCCTGCGCCCGCAGGACGTGGCGAAATCCACCATGACCCACCACTGGCGCGTCCTGCGCGACAGCGGCGTTATCTGGCAGCGCCCGCAGGGTCGGGAGAATATGATTTCGTTGCGTAGGGAAGATCTGGATAGCCGTTTTCCGGGGCTGCTGGATACGCTGCTGCGGGTGATGTAGCCCCCAAACTATCAGGCATCACCGCCCCATAACAGATCGTCCTTAACGAGATTCAGATCGCCAGAAGCGATAAGATAACCTTTAAGTTGAAAGTTGTTGTCTTCAGCAAGCGCAGTCGGCGATCTCGCCGCACTGTTCGGCTGACCTACAACGAAAAAACCGCCCGCAATAAATGCATCCGCCACAAACTGAGAACAGAATGTCCGCTTTCGCTCTACCTGTGCAGATGTTTTTGGCGGCAGCGTTTTGTTTCTGGAACGACTAAGCTCAATAAGTTCCAGCGTTGGCGAAAGGCCCGCGCCCAAATAATCATAAGGAGTACAGGCATCTATATGCTTCTGGCACCAAGTGAGAATAGCAGACTGCATTTCTGGTTCCTGTGACATACCGTCTGCACGGGTTACAGCGACGTAAGTATATCTGGCAATAAAATCAGCCAAGCAGCTCTCCTTAACACCTTCAGTCGTCGCCTCAGCGACCAGTCCCCCGCCAAGATAAATCGCCGCATGAGTATATTGCCCGGCTGACCCATAGTTGATCAGTAGATCATCACTCCGGCAAAACAACACGTCCGCCACCTGTAGGCCAGATTCTGTAAGCATGATCGGCACTGAATTATCCAGGTTGAGTGTGCTGCCGCGTCGGCCAGTCTGGTGTTTCATAAACTCCAGAGGGCGCAGAATACCTGGCTTTATCGGTTGCCTCATTGTGTTTGCTCCATTCAAAATTCAGATATCGTTTAACCTGCAAAAGAAGCTACTTCTCCGGCAGCACAATGTTGCTCTCCGCCAGCGTTCCCATCTCGTTATAAATCGCACAGGCGGCATCCACCAGCTGCATCGCCAGTGCCGCGCCGCTGCCCTCACCCAGCCGCATTTCCATATTGAGATACGGCTCAAGATCCAGACTCGCCAGTGCGATACGCGCACCTTTTTCGGCGGAGAGATGAGACGGGATAAGATAAGGTCTGACGCCCGGCGCAATACGGCAGGCCGCCAGCGCCGAGGCGTAAGAGAGGAACCCGTCCAGTACCACCGGCAGACCGCAGCTGGCCGCACCGAGCATGACACCGGTCATGCCGAGGAGATCGAAGCCGCCCACTTTGGTCAGCACGTCCAGACCGTCCTGCGGATCGGGCTGATTAAGCGCGATAGCCCGACGAACGACTTCCGATTTATGGCCCAGCTGCGAAGCCGGTAAGTTGGCCCCGATGCCGACGACCTCCTGCGGATCGCTTTCTGTCAGGACGCTAACCACCGCCGCGGCCGGCGTGGTGTTCGCCATGCCCAGCTCACCCACGCCAAACAGCGTCACGCCCTGTGCCGCCAGTTCGCGGGTATAGCGCATCGTTTCCAGCAGCAGCTCCTGCGCCTGGTCTGCGGTCATCGCCGCCTCGCGGGCAATATTGCCGCTGCCGCGGGCGACTTTCATATTAACCAGACCATCCAGCGGATCGGCGTTAATGCCGGTATCAATAATATGGACCTTCGCGCCCGCCTGGCGGGCCAGCACGCAGACGCCGGTATTGCCGCGCACCATATTGCCCGCCTGGATCGCGGTCACCACCTGGGGGGAGATCGCCACGCCCTCATGCCAGACGCCGTGGTCGGCGCACATCACCAGAATGGCTTTTTCCTGTACCTGAGGCGTGCCCTTCAGGCCGGGCATGCCCGCCAGTTGCACCGCCAGCGCTTCCAGCCGTCCAAGGCTGCCGGGCGGCTTAAGCAAGCCGTCAATATGCTGCTGAGCACGGGTCATCGCCGCGTCGTCCGGCTGCGGGATAGCCTGCAGCAAAGAGGAGAGTGTTTGCATATCCGTTTTCTTTCCTTGTAGTAATCGACTCAGAGTAGCGCCAGCAGAAAAATCACTTCGCCCAGCTCAATCGCCGCGCCCAGCGTGTCCCCGGTCTGGCCACCCAGGGTGCGGCGCAGCATCTGCCCCAGAATCATAATCCCGACCAGCGTCACCAGTAGCGCCCACAGGCCCGCCCAGCCAAACAGCACCACGGCGATGGCCAGCGACAGGCCCAGCGTTGTTGCCGTCTGGCTCCCGCTGACCTTACCGATAAACAGATTTCCCAGCCCCTCTTCGCGGGCATAGCGATGGTGATACATCAACAGGACGGAACAGCCACGCCCGGCGGCGCAGGCCGCCGCAAGGGCAGCCAGCATCGGGGTGTCGCGCAGGGCCAGCTCGCTTATCACCAGCACCTTCGCCAGCAGGACAAACACCAGCCCCAGACCGCCGTGGGTGCCGAGTCGGCTGTCGCGCATAATCTCCAGCATCCGCTCCCGGCTGCGGGCAGAGAAGACCCCGTCACAGGTATCGGCCAGGCCGTCGAGGTGAAAGCCCCCGGTGAGTAACGCCAGCGCCAGCACCGTTAACAGCGCCGCCAGTGGCAGCCCGCACCAGCTTTCGGCAACCATAAAGACCAGCCCGCTCAGCGCCCCGAGCAGCAGGCCGACAACGGGAAAGGTGATGATCCCGCGCACGTAGTGATCGACGTCCAGCCCCCGGGACCAGCGGTGTGGCACAGGCAGGCGGCTCATAAAGGAGAGGGTTGCCCAGAACAGCTTGATCATTTGATTTTGACTCCAATTCCGGAGACCACCAGCCAGACGTCGTCTGCCGCCTGAGCCAGGCGCTGATTGACGCGCCCGGCGATATCACGAAAATGCCGCGCCAGCCGGTTTTCGGGAACAATGCCCATCCCCACTTCGTTGGTGACCAGCACCACCTGCGCCGGACAGGCCTGGCAGGCGGCAATAAGCTGACCGATTTCACTGTCGATCTGCTGCTCCAGCGCCGCATAATCCCAGTTCTGCGGATCTTCTTCGCCGCCGAAGGCAAACAGCAGATTGGTCACCAGCGTCGTGATGCACTCCAGCAGCACGGCATCATCCGCCGACATCTCAGGACTGATAACCTGCTCCAGCGCCTGCCAGCGCTCGAATGTCTGCCAGTGCGCAGGACGCCCTTCCTGATGGTGGCGAATACGGTCGGCCATCTCTTCGTCAAAGATCTGCGAGGTGGCGATATAGCGCACGGACGACGCGTGCGTCAGCAAAGATTCCGCATGGCGGCTCTTGCCGCTGCGGGCACCGCCGGTGACCAGAATCATGCCGTTAACTCCTGATGCTCACGCATAATCTGATAAATCCTTTCAATATCAATGTGTTTACGCATTCCGTCCGCCAGGATATCAAACTGGCGGGATTTATGCCCGGCATAGTCGAGAGCCACGTCGAGCGGGGCCAGGCCTTTGCGCTGACGCAGACCGTTAATCAAAGCCCGGGTAAAACTGTCGCTGTCGAACAGGCCATGCAGATAGGTGCCAAACACCTGACCGTCCGGGCTGACCGCACCGTCGGCGACAGGCTTGCCGCCTTTTTCCAAGCTCAGGGCCGGAACCGACTCCGCCGCCAGGCGCGTTTCGCCCATATGAATTTCATAGCCGCTCACCGGCAGGCCGGAAAGCGGTGCCAGCCAGCCCGGCAGCGCAGACTGAAGTCGACCGCTAACCTGAGTCGTGGTTTTCTGACGGGCAAAATGAGTGATCGTCTCCAGCAGCCCCAGACCGGGCTGTCTGCCAAGACCGGATTCCACCTCGTCAATAATGCTTTCGCCCAGCATCTGGTAGCCGCCGCAAATTCCTATCACCGGCGTGCCGTCGCGATGTACGGAGAGCAGAGCATGGGCCATACCGCTCTGGCGGAGCCAGTTCAGATCGCCCAGCGTATTTTTACTGCCCGGCAGGATCAGCAGGTCGGATCCGGCAAGTTCATCCGGATGGCAGACGTAGCGCACCCGCACGTCGGGCTGGGCCGCCAGGGCATTAAAATCCGTAAAGTTGGCGATATGCGGAAGCTGAACCACCGCAATATCAATCGGCCGGTCACCGGGGGAAGTCAGACGCGTGCGCTGCAGGGCCACGCCGTCTTCTTCTTCCAGATCGACCTCCAGCCAGGGCATCACGCCCAGCACCGGTACGCCGGTCAGGGCTTCAATCTGGTCCAGCCCCGACTGTAATAGCCTGACATCGCCGCGAAACTTGTTGATGATCACGCCTTTCACCCGCCAGCGCTCGTGGGGCTGAAGCAGGGCCAGCGTGCCGTAAATGGCGGCAAAAACGCCGCCGCGATCGATATCGGCCACCAGGATCACCGGGCACTTTGCCATTTCGGCCATGCCCATATTGACGATATCCCGGTCGCGGAGGTTAATCTCTGCCGGGCTCCCCGCCCCTTCCAACACCAGCACCTCAAACTCGTCGGCCAGCTCGCGCCAGACGCCCAGGATTTGCTCCCGCAGGAGCGGTTTATACTCGTGGTAGCTGACGGCATCCATATCGCTGGCAACGCGGCCCATCAGCACTATCTGCGCGTTGCGGTCGCTGGTCGGCTTAAGCAGTATCGGGTTCATCCGCACGTCGGGAGCAATTCCGGCGGCTTCGGCCTGAAAAATCTGTGCCCGGCCCATCTCTTTACCGTCCGGGGTGATCCCGGAGTTAAGGGCCATATTTTGCGACTTAAAGGGCGCGGTTTTATAGCCGTCCTGATAAAAAATGCGGCACAGCCCGGCCACCAGAACGCTTTTCCCCACGTCCGATGCCGTGCCCTGGATCATAATTGCCTGAGTCATCGTACTTCCTTCATTCGGGCAAAAAACTGGGCTTCATTTTTACACAGCGGCAGGCCCAGTTCGCTATGCATTTTCACCAGCCACGGCTGACA
>DATEKR010000247.1:0-5368 GCA_035277345.1 Enterobacteriaceae bacterium | reverse complement strand
GATTGACCTCCTGCAGGAAGGTAGAATAATCCACCTTGCGGCCACTCGATTCGCTGGGCCCAAAGCTCTGGAATACTGACATCAGCACAACGGCAATGACCAGCCAGAGTATTAGGTTTTTCGCCATGTCACTCAAGGGATGAACCTCTTATTACAACTGTGTTAAAAACAGCGTCAGGATACTTGATAACCCGCTTCATTCAAAACAGCCCTGAACGTCGCTGGCTATGGTTTTCGCCCGGTCGCTACAATATACACTTCGCGTGAACGTGCACGCGAAGAGTCCGGCTTACGAACTTTCACTTTCGTAAACAGGGAGCGAATTTCCGTCAGATACTCGTCGAAACCTTCGCCCTGGAACACCTTCACTAAAAAACTACCGCCTGGCGCCAGTACATCGCGGCACATTCCGAGCGCCAGCTCTACCAGATACATGGAGCGGGGAATGTCCACCGCCGGTGTACCGCTCATGTTCGGTGCCATATCAGACATGACAACCTGTACTTTACTGTCACCTACGCGCTCAAGTAACGCCTTCAGGACTAATTCATCACGAAAATCGCCCTGAAGGAAGTCGACTCCAACGATGGGATCCATCGGTAAAAGATCGCAGGCGATGATACGACCACTGCCGCCGATCTGCGTTACCGCATATTGTGACCAGCCGCCGGGTGCAGCACCAAGGTCGACAACCGTCATCCCCGGCTTAAAAAGCTTGTCACCCTGTTGTATCTCATCAAGTTTAAACCAGGCGCGGGAACGTAACCCCTTTTTCTGCGCCTGCTGAACATATTTATCGCTAAAGTGTTCATGAAGCCAGCGACTTGAGCTGGCAGAACGCTTTTTACCTGTCATTTAACATTCCATCCTGGTTCACCGTACACGTTAGCATGAAATTTCCACGCAGCAATTTGGCGATATTAGGAAGATGGCGGTAGAATGAACCGTTTTCAATCCCAACGTAAGCAAAAATATACGATGAATCTGAGTACTAAACAAAAACAGCACCTGAAAGGTCTGGCCCATCCGCTCAAGCCGGTAGTTATGCTTGGCAATAATGGTTTGACCGAAGGGGTACTGGCCGAGATAGAGCAAGCGTTAAAGCACCATGAGCTTATCAAGGTGAAGATCGCCACTGAAGATCGCGAAACCAAAACCTTGATTGTGGATGCTATCGTGCGTGAAACCGGTGCCTGTAATGTTCAGGTCATCGGTAAAACGCTGGTGCTTTATCGCCCTACTGAAGAGCGTAAAATCTCGCTACCACGTTAAGGATATCCTGAATCAGACACAATTTCTGTGTAAAACGAGGGGTTTCCATCGGCTGGTGTGCAAAATGCCACGCTCTGTGAGTTGATAAAAGGCCGCAATGCGGCCTTTTTCTTTTCTTTACAAAGTCTCAACAAATGTGTTGAAACCTGTCAAAGATATTCCACCTTGATGATTTCGTACTCCACTTCACCGCCCGGCGTACGAATAACGACCACATCGTCCTGTTCCTTGCCGACCAGACCACGCGCAATAGGCGAGTTCACAGAAATCAGATTCTGCTTAAAATCAGCTTCGTCATCGCCCACAATACGGTAAGTCTGCTCTTCATCGTTATCCAGATTGAGCACCGTCACCGTCGAACCGAAGATCACCCGACCGTTTTTCGGCATTTTGCTGATGTCGATAACCTGTGCATTGGACAGCTTGGCCTCGATATCTTTGATACGACCTTCGCAGAAACCCTGCTGCTCACGCGCGGCGTGATACTCAGCATTTTCCTTCAGGTCGCCATGCTCCCGGGCATCCGCGATAGCGGCAATGATTTCGGGGCGACGCACCGATTTAAGGAAATCCAGCTCTTCGCGCAGTTTTTCGGCACCACGTAAGGTCATCGGAATAGCTTGCATTGTTATACCTCTTCAACATTCCTGTTAGCAGTGGAGATAACCTGCTCCAGCTGCCGAGCTGGCCCGAAATCGACGATTAACCGGACCAGAAGCAAAAGAAAACTGGCCCGGGTACAAAGCCCCAGGTCAGCAGCAATTTTTCAATTTGATACGTATTTTACCGCGAAGTTCACTATGGGTCATCGTTTACTTTGCATGGCGATGCACCGTAGTATTGCTGTTTGTCTTCGGGTTGTTAGCGCGAGATTATGCGATTTTCCAGATTTATCATCGGATTGACCACCAGCGTCGCCTTCAGTGTACAGGCGGCAAATGTCGACGAGTACATCAACCAGCTCCCTGACGGGGCGAATCTCGCCCTTGCGGTGCAGAAAATCGGTGCCCAGTCGCCGAGTATAGACTATCACAGTCAGCAGATGGCGCTGCCCGCCAGTACCCAGAAGGTGATCACCGCGCTGGCCGCGTTGCTCCAGCTGGGACCGGACTTCCGTTTCACGACCACGCTTGAAAACAAAGGCAGCATCAGCAACGGCGTACTGAAGGGGGATCTTATCGCCCGTTTCGGCGGCGATCCGACCCTGAGACGTCAGGATCTGCGCAATATGGTCGCTATTCTGAAAAAGTCGGGCGTCCAGAAGATTGAAGGCAATGTGCTGATCGACACCTCGGTCTTTGCCAGTCACGATAAGGCACCGGGCTGGCCGTGGAACGACATGACCCAGTGTTTCAGCGCACCGCCCGCAGCCGCTATCGTTGACCGTAACTGCTTCTCCATCTCGCTGTATAGCGCGGAAAAAGCCAACGACCTGGCCTGGATTCGCGTCGCCTCATACTATCCGGTCACCATGTTCAGCCAGGTGCGCACGCTGGCACGCGGCTCTGCCGAGGCCCAGTATTGCGAGCTGGACGTCGTGCCAGGCGATCTGAACCGCTTTACCTTAACAGGCTGTATGCCACAGCGAAGCGAGCCGCTGCCGCTGGCCTTTGCGATTCAGGACGGTGCCGGTTACGCCGGGGCGATCCTCAAAAGCGAGCTGCTGGAGGCGGGGATCACGTATTCAGGCACGCTGCTGCGTCAGACTCAGGTTAACGGACCCGGCACGATCATCGCCAGCAAACAGTCGGCACCGCTGCACGATCTTCTGAAGATCATGCTCAAAAAATCGGACAATATGATTGCTGATACGGTGTTCCGCACCATCGGCCATTCCCGCTTCAATGTCCCCGGCACGTGGCGGGCAGGATCGGATGCGGTACGCCAGATCCTGCGCCAGCAGGCGAATATCGATCTGGGGAATACTATTGTCGCCGACGGTTCCGGCCTGTCGCGACATAACCTGATCGCGCCGGCGACCATGATGCAGGTGCTGCAGTACATCGCCCAGCATGACACGGAGCTTAACTTTATCTCGATGCTGCCGCTGGCGGGCTATGACGGTTCGTTGCAGTATCGGGCGGGGCTACATGAGGCGGGCGTTGACGGTAAAGTCTCGGCTAAAACCGGCTCGCTGCAGGGGGTCTACAACCTGGCCGGGTTTATCACCACTGCCAGCGGACAGCGGATGGCCTTTGTGCAATATCTTTCCGGCTATGCCGTCGAGCCTGCCGACCAGCGCACCCGACGCGTCCCGCTGGTACGCTTTGAGAGCCGTCTGTACAAAGACATCTATCAGAACAACTAATAAAAAGGCCGGGTCACGCGTAATGCGGCCCGGCCTGTTATCTATCGCCCCGGCAGCATGCCGGGGAAAGAGAGATTAACGTTTGTAGATGAACTCGATACCTTCTTCATCGTCTTCATCCCACTCTTCGTCATCTTCCTCGTCTTCAACTTCCATCTCTTCAAGCTGCTGGCGATGGTAGTCATCCCACATGAATTCGACTTTCTCAGGCTGCTTCTCTTCTTCAGCGTGAACGTGCGGGTTTTCGATGATAAAGGTCATGACATCCCAGCAGAGATCTTTCACGCCCTGCTGGCTTGCGGCAGAGATCAGATAGAATTTATCGTCCCAGCCCAGCGCCTCAGCAATGGCTTTGGCTTTCTCTTCTGCCGCCGATTTGTCCATCAGGTCGATCTTGTTAAAGACCAGCCAGCGCGGCTTGGAAGCCAGCTTCTCACTGTACTTCTCCAGTTCGCCGATAATAATGCGGGCGTTTTCTACCGGATCGGAGCCGTCGATCGGATCGATATCGATCAGGTGTAGCAGAACGCGGCAGCGCTCAAGGTGCTTCAGGAAGCGGATCCCAAGACCGGCACCTTCCGCCGCGCCTTCGATCAACCCCGGGATATCAGCGACCACAAAGCTTTTTTCGTTATCCATACGCACCACGCCAAGGCTCGGCACCAGGGTCGTAAACGGATAGTCAGCCACTTTCGGCTTCGCCGCAGAGACGGCACGGATAAAGGTCGATTTACCGGCGTTCGGCATGCCGAGCATCCCGACGTCGGCCAGCAGCATCAGTTCCAGCTGCAGATCGCGCTTATCGCCCGGTGTCCCCATTGTCTTCTGACGCGGGGTACGGTTAACCGAGGATTTAAAACGGGTGTTGCCGAGGCCGTGCCAGCCGCCCTTAGCGACCATCAGACGCTGACCGTGTTTGGTCATGTCGCCCATGGTTTCGCCGGTACCCTGGTCAATCACGCGGGTTCCGACAGGCACTTTAACGCTTACGTCTTTACCACGTTTCCCGGTACAGTCGCGGCTCTGGCCGTTCTGACCGCGTTCGGCGCGGAAGGCTTTCTCAAAGCGATAGTCGATCAGGGTGTTCAGGTTTTCGTCCGCTTCCAGCCAGACATCGCCGCCGTCACCGCCATCACCGCCGTCCGGGCCGCCCCTCGGGATATATTTCTCACGACGGAAGCTGACGCAACCATTACCACCATCGCCTGCAACGACCAGAATCGCTGCTTCATCTACAAACTTCATTTTACTCTCCGTAAATCATTCGCCCGAGCGGGGTAGCGGCACGGCCGCTTCTCGCTTACGCAGGCTACCCCAGAGGCGATGGCCAATGGCGGAATACATTGCGCCCGCAACCACGACAAACGCACCGAGATAACCCACCATATTGAGCATCGGTTTGGCGAAGACGTCGGGCCAGGCCATAGATAATAAATCTGAAAACAACAGCGTAAACAGCGGGGTGAGCGTGATTAACGCGCTCACCTGCGCCGCCTGCCAGCGGGCCATCGCTTCAGCCAGTGCGCCATAACCCACCAGCGTATTCAACCCGCAAAAAATAAGACAGGCCAGCTGCCAGTCGCTTAATTCCAGTACTTTCGACGGTACGGCCAGCGGCAGCAACGCAATAGTACATAAAGTGTACAACAAAAGCAGGATCTGCTGTGAGGCAAGGCGACGGAGCAGGATTTTTTGCGCCACGCCGTAGCTCACCCAAACCATCGCTGCGCCGACACCAAAAATCACACCCCAGGTGTAATCCGTAAGTCGGGTAAAAATTTCCACCAG
>DATEKR010000246.1:0-4195 GCA_035277345.1 Enterobacteriaceae bacterium | reverse complement strand
ACCCGTTTATACTGTACACAAACACAGTAATGGTTTTTCATACAGGAAAAGCGGCTATGCTGGCACAACTGACCATCAGCAATTTCGCGATTGTTCGCGAGCTTGAGATCGACTTTCACAGCGGAATGACGGCTATCACCGGTGAGACCGGAGCCGGTAAATCGATTGCCATTGATGCTCTCGGTCTGTGCCTGGGTGGCCGTGCCGAAGCCAATATTGTCCGCGCTGGCGCCACCCGTGCCGATCTCTGCGCCCGCTTCTCCCTGAAAGATACCCCCGCCGCATTGCGCTGGCTGGAAGAGAACCAGCTTGAAGACGGACGTGAGTGTTTACTTCGCCGCGTCATCAGCAGCGACGGGCGTTCCCGGGGTTTTATTAACGGTACCGCCGTTCCGCTTTCTCAGCTTCGCGAGCTGGGCCAGTTACTTATCCAGATCCACGGCCAGCACGCGCACCAGCTGCTGGTAAAACCGGAATATCAGAAATCACTGCTCGACGGCTACGCGGGCGAATATGCCCTCACCCACCAGATGGCGGAGCATTACCGCTTGTGGCACCAGAGCTGTCGCGAGCTGGCTCAGCACCAGCAGCAGAGCCAGGATCGCGCAGCGCGGGCAGAACTGCTGCAGTATCAGCTCAAAGAGCTGAACGAATTTAATCCGCAGGCCGGTGAATATGAACAGATAGACGAAGAGTACAAGCGTCTGGCGAACAGCGGCCAGCTGCTGACAACCAGCCAGCACGCGCTGGCGATCCTCGCCGACGGCGAAGAGGTCAATCTGCAAAGCCAGCTGTACGCGGCAAAGCAGCTGGTCACGGAGCTGGCCGGTATGGACAGCAAGCTCTCCGGCCTGCTGGATATGCTGGAAGATGCCGGTATTCAGCTGACGGAAGCCAGCGATGAACTGCGCCACTACTGCGACCGCCTCGATATGGACCCGAACCGCCTCTTCGAACTGGAGCAGCGTATCTCCCGACAAATTTCGCTGGCGCGCAAGCACCACGTCAGCCCGGAGGCGCTCCCGCAGTTCCATCAGTCCCTGCTTGATGAGCAGCAGCAGCTAGACGATCAGGCCGACTCACTGGAAACCCTCAATTTCGCGGTGGCGCAGCATCACCGCCAGGCGATGGACACCGCCCGTCAGCTGCACGAACGTCGCGTCGCATCAGCCCTGGAGCTGGGCGGGCTCATCACCGAGAGTATGCACTCACTTTCGCTGCCGCACGGCCTGTTTACCATCGACGTTAACTTCGAAGAACGCCACCTGACTGCCGAAGGGGCCGACCGCGTGGAGTTCCGCGTGACCACCAACCCGGGTCAGCCTCTGCAAGCGATCGCCAAAGTCGCCTCCGGCGGGGAACTGTCGCGTATCGCCCTGGCCATGCAGGTGATCACCGCTCGTAAAATGGAAACGCCGGCGCTGATCTTCGACGAAGTGGATACCGGTATCAGCGGCCCGACGGCCGCCGTGGTCGGCAAACTGCTTCGCCAGCTCGGTGAGTCCACCCAGGTAATGTGCGTCACCCACCTCCCGCAGGTCGCAGGCTGTGGCCATCATCACTTCTTTGTCAGCAAAGAGACCGATGGCGCAATGACCGAAACCCGTATGCAGGCACTGGATAAACGTGCGCGTCTGCAGGAGCTGGCGCGGCTGCTTGGCGGAAGTGAAGTCACGCGCAACACCCTGGCAAACGCCAAAGAATTGCTGGCTGCCTAAACTTTTTTACGCTCCCGGAGTCTGAGTTCTCGATAAAAACGCCTCATGACCTGTCGGCAGAGGTTTTAAACTGACGAAAGGTCTATTATCATCGGCATAATACAGATGAGCCGCGTACAGCTCGGGCCCGAAAAGGAATCAAATCACTATGCGTTGTAAAATGCTGACTGCTGCCGCAGCGGTCCTTCTGATGTTGACCGCAGGCTGTTCCACTCTGGAGCGAGTGGTTTACCGCCCTGATATCAACCAGGGAAACTACCTGGTCCCTAACGATGTAGCAAAAATTCGTGTCGGCATGACGCAGCAGCAGGTCGCCTACGCGCTGGGCACTCCGATGATGTCCGATCCATTCGGTTCCAACACCTGGTTCTACGTGTTCCGTCAGCAGCCGGGCCATGAAAGCATAACTCAGCAAACGCTGACCCTGACCTTTGACAGCAGCGGCGTGTTGACCAATATCGATAACAAACCCGCGCTGAACAAAGCGTAAGAGAATCAAAAAGGTGCCCTGGGCACCTTTTTTTTCAGGGAGGAAACATGGCCGTTCCACAGAGCAAAGAACAACTGCTGGCCGCAATGGATAAATCCTGGCTGACACTGGCTAAAAAACTGGCGCGTGTCCCTGAAAACCATGCCTTCGAACCGCGGATGGAAGGCCACAGCAGCGGCACACAGATGAGCGCCGCAAATCTGGTCAGCTATCTGATCGGCTGGGGTGAACAGGTCTTGCTGTGGCATAAGCAGGAAGCGGCCGGGGAAGAGATTGATTTTCCGGCGCGTGGCTTTAAATGGAATGAACTCGGCAGACTGGCCCAAAAATTTTATGCTGACTATGCTGATATCGACAGCTGGCCAGCGCTGTGCACCCGGCTTGAGCACGGTCACCGACAGCTGATTACGCTTATCGAGAACTACAGCGATGAGGCACTGTACCATCAGCCCTGGTACGGAAAGTGGACGCGCGGGCGAATGATTCAGTTCAACAGCGTATCGCCCTACGCTAACGCCAGTGCCCGTCTGAATGCCCTGCTAAAAACGCTGCCAGCAGAGACCTGAAGCCGCATCCACAGGCGCGATTATTTTTCGCCGCTCTTCTCGGCCCGCATACGGCGAAGCGCTTTCGGGTCCGCCGTCAGCGGACGGTAAATTTCCACGCGATCGCCGTCCTGCAGGGTATCCTGCAGTTTGGCCGGGCGACTGAAGATCCCCACCTTATTACGGGCAAGGTCAATATCCGTGCGCAGGCTCAGCAGGCCGGAAGCCTGAATGGCCTGTTCAACGGTCGCCCCTTCCTCCAGCGTAACCGGCTGCAGATACTGCTTTTCCGGCAGCGCGTAGGCCACTTCCACCCTAATCTTAGCCGACACGGTAAACCTCTTTGGCGCGCACGGTAAATGCCTGCACCATATTGGATGCCAGCTCCTTGAAAATACGCCCAAAAGCCAGTTCGATCAGCTTGTTGGTAAACTCAAAGTCGAGCTGAAACTCAATCCGGCAGGCATCGGCGCTCAGCGGAGTAAACTTCCAGCAGCCAATCAGGGATTTAAACGGGCCATCGACCAGATGCATCAGGATGCTCTGGTTGCTGGTTAGCGTATTGCGGGTGGTGAATGTTTTGCTGATCCCGGCTTTGGAGACATCAACGGCCGCCGTCATCTGGGTCGGGCCGGACTCCAGCACGCGGCTTCCCGTACAGCCCGGAATAAAGTCCGGATAGGACTGCACGTCATTCACTAATTGATACATCTGCTCCACGCTGTAAGGCACCAGCGCGGTACGGCTAATCTGCGGCATAGCGGTTTCCATGGTCACACAACCGGCGAATAATACCATTTATCGCCTGTTAAAAAAAACGCTAAGCCTTATCTCGTGCTATGATAAGCGCCTTAAACCTCACAGGATGGAATGAGGTCTTTTCAGTCACTGATTACCGCAAGATGTCACGACACCTATGACCAAGAAAAAAGCACATAAACCAGGCTCTGCCACCATCGCGCAAAATAAGCGCGCCCGTCATGAATACTTCATCGAAGATGAATTTGAAGCGGGTCTGGCCCTTCAGGGCTGGGAAGTTAAATCGCTGCGCGCCGGGAAGGCCAACATTAGCGACAGCTACGTCATTCTGAAAGAGGGCGAAGCTTTCCTGTTTGGTTCCAGCTTCACGCCGCTGAATGTCGCCTCCACCCACGTGGTCTGCGACCCAACCCGTACCCGTAAGCTGCTGCTTAACAAGCGCGAGCTGGAAAACCTCTACGGGCGAATCAACCGCGAAGGCTATACCGTCGTGGCGCTGTCGATGTACTGGAAGAACGCCTGGTGTAAAGTCAAAATCGGCGTGGCCAAGGGTAAAAAACAGCACGACAAGCGTACCGACCTGAAAGATCGCGAGTGGCAGGTAGATAAAGCCCGCATCATGAAGCACGCGGGCCGCTAATCCTCGTCGCATCCCCTCTCCCGTGGGAGAGGGTCTTCGCCCT
>DATEKR010000245.1:0-4160 GCA_035277345.1 Enterobacteriaceae bacterium | reverse complement strand
GCTCCGCCATCTGGTTAGCCTCGGGATCGTTTTTCAGGCTCTCCTGTTCAAGCTGGGAAATCACCTGCCGGACCTGGGTCATGCCGTTGCTGCTTAAGCGCCAGTGCGGTGCGCCCTTCGCATCAACAAACCCCGGAATGTTTGCGGCCCAGTCGACGTTGAGTTTGAGCCTGTCCGGGCAGTAGATGACGTTCTGCAACACCAGGTCGTTCACCGAGGCGTAGGAGTGTTTGTCCTCGGCGCGAATGTAAAACAGATCCCCGCGCGTGATGCGGTAAGGCCGGTCGTTAAGGACGTGCAGGCCGTTGCCCCGCCACACCAGCACCAGCTCGCAAAATTCATGCGTGTGTTCGGCAAAGACATTTTGCGGATAGCGATCGGCCACCGCAACGGCCTGGCCTGCGGAGGCAAAAAAATCATCTTTGCGAAGAATTAACTGAGCAGCCACACCACAACCTCACGGGCGAATAACCTGACATTATTAGCCTTTTTGCGGCGAAAAAACGGTGATTGCCCTCGCGTTACTGAAGCGACGCGTCCTTGCCCTGACGAATGTCGCGCGGCGACCAGCTGAATTCACGGCGAAACAGCGTCGAAAAGTGGTTACTGTCGCCGAAACCGCAACGATAAGCGATGTCCGTGACGCTTTCATCCGTGTGGCGCAGCAGATGCCGGGCCTTGATTAAGCGCAGGCGGTTAAGATAGCGCTGTGGGGTCAGCCCGGTGTGCTGCTTCAGCTGGCGGTGCAGGGTACGCAGCGACAGCGAGAAATCATCCGCCAGCGTTTCCCAGCAGATATCCTCAGCAAAGTGATCTTCCAGCCAGGCCATCAGCTGGTTAAGGCGCGCAGCGTTATTTTCCAGCCCCTCCACCAGGCTACTGCGGCGCAGCAGCACCAGCAGTTGCATAAAAAGAAGTTCACGCGTGGCAACGACGTGCGTCTCCAGCCCCTCCTCGCTCTGCTCCATCTGGCTCACCAGCTGGCGCACCTGCTGCAACGTGGACTGATTAACCCGCCAGTGCGACGGATAGTGTCCGTCTTTCTCCTGGGGCAAAAGCTGATTAAGCCCGGACAAAAACTGGAACGCATCCGGCGAGCGATACAGCACGTTGGTCAGACACAGGTTGTCGGTATGTTCGTATAAATGCCGGTCGTGATCGCGTACAAAGCAGACCGTGCCACCGCTGATGGTGTACGGCTGGCCGTTGAAGACGTGAATGCCCGTGCCGTGCTCAACAATCACAATCTCATGGAAATCATGATGATGTTCCGGAAACGCTGCCTGCGGGAGCCGTGGCTCAATCGCGACAGGCGACCCGCCCGAAGGAAAAAAATCCACGCTGTGTAGTACGGTCATAACGGCCCCCACCAATGAGAAAAGTTCTCAAAATAGTAATTAAGGCCCGGCACACGCACCTTAAATTTTCAGCAGCAAACCTCGCAAAAGCTGTCCGTTTTTCAAGAAACGGGCGGAAAGATCGGGAAATGCGGTAAGCGTCACACTGCCTGAAAACCCCGTCATTACTGGAAACTGTGAACTGCCTCACGTTCACCTTTGCTTTCTTGCCAGCGCGCGATTTGCCCTGTCACTGGCGAGAAGGTGCCTTTTTCTTCCCTTTCTTACACTCACCGCTAATGACTTGAGAAAGGACGTGACCATGACTTTTCGCCATTGTGTGGCTGTCGATTTAGGCGCATCCAGCGGCCGCGTAATGCTGGCGACCTGGGACCGTAGCCAGCGCACGCTTTCGCTTCGCGAAATGCACCGTTTTGCCAACTGCCTGCAAAAGCGGGACGGCTTTGATACCTGGGACATTGACGGCCTGGAGGCGGCAATCCGTACCGGGCTTGAGAATGTCTGCAATGACGGCATCCGTATCGACAGCATCGGAATTGATACCTGGGGCGTGGATTACGTCCTGCTGGACGACGCTGGCGAACGCGTCGGCCTGCCCGTCTCTTACCGCGACAGCCGTACCGACGGCGTCATGGCGCATGCCATCGCCCAGCTGGGTAAAGAGGCGATTTACGGGCGCAGCGGCATTCAGTTCCTGCCGTTTAACACCCTGTATCAGCTGCGCGCCCTGGTCGAACAGCAGCCGGAACTGGCAGCAAAGGCGGCGCACGCCCTGCTGATCCCCGACTACTTCAGCTACCGCCTGACCGGCAACCTGAACTGGGAATACACCAACGCCACCACCACGCAGCTTGTGAACATCAATTCCGATAACTGGGACGAAAACCTGCTGGCCTGGACGGGCGCCTCGCCGTCGTGGTTTGGCACGCCGACCCATCCGGGCAATGTGATTGGCGAGTGGGTCTGCCCGCAGGGCAATCCGATCCCGGTGGTGGCCGTGGCGAGTCACGATACCGCCAGCGCGGTCATCGCCGCGCCGCTTGCCGACAAAGACGCGGCCTATCTCTCTTCCGGCACCTGGTCGCTGATGGGCTTTGAGAGCAAAACGCCCTACACCAGCGACGCCGCGCTGGCGGCGAACATCACCAACGAGGGCGGCGCAGAAGGCCGTTACCGGGTGTTAAAGAACATCATGGGGCTGTGGCTGCTCCAGCGGGTGCTGAAAGAGCAGAACATCACCGACCTGGCCTCGCTGATTGCACAAACCGAAAAGCTGACGGCCTGTACGTACCTGATCAACCCCAATGACGACCGCTTTATTAACCCGGCGCACATGAGCGCCGAGATCCAGGCCGCCTGCGTCGAGGCCGGCCAGCCGGTGCCGTCCCGCCCTGCCGAGCTGGCGCGCTGTATTTTTGACAGCCTCGCCCTGCTGTATGCCGACATTCTCGACGAACTGGTGAGCCTTCGCGGCAGGCCGTTCAGCCGGTTGCACATCGTTGGCGGCGGCTGCCAGAACCAGCTGCTGAACCAGCTTTGCGCCGACGCCTGCGGGATCACCGTCGTCGCCGGGCCGGTTGAGGCCTCCACGCTCGGCAATATCGGCATTCAGCTGATGACCCTGGACGAACTGGCGAGCGTCGACGATTTCCGCTCGGTAGTGGCCGACAACTATGGCCTGACCACCTTCACTCCCCATCCCTGCCATGACATTGCCCGCTACCGGGCGCAGTTTCAGCAAAAACGACTGACTAAGGAGCTTTGCGCATGACCACTCAACTTGAACAAGCCTGGGACCTGGCTAAACAGCGTTTCGCCGCCGTCGGCGTGGATGTCGACGCGGCGCTGCGCCAGCTCGACCGTCTGCCCGTCTCTATGCACTGCTGGCAGGGCGATGACGTCGCCGGTTTCGAGAACCCAGGCGGTTCGCTGACGGGTGGCATTCAGGCAACGGGTAATTATCCGGGCAAAGCGCGCAACGCCAGCGAACTGCGTGCCGACCTGGAGCTGGCGCTGAGCCTGATCCCGGGGCCAAAACGCCTGAACCTGCACGCCATCTATCTCGAATCCGACGAGCCGGTGGCGCGTAACGAGATCAAACCGGAACACTTTACGAACTGGGTGGCGTGGGCCAAAGCCAACCGGCTGGGGCTGGACTTTAACCCGTCCTGCTTCTCGCACCCGCTGAGCGCCGATGGCTTTACCCTCGCTCACGCCAACGATGAAATCCGCCAGTTCTGGATTGACCACGTCAAAGCCAGCCGCCGCGTCTCGGCGTACTTCGGCGAGCAGCTCGGCACGCCGTCGGTGATGAACATCTGGATCCCGGACGGCATGAAGGACATCACCGTTGACCGCCTTGCGCCGCGTCAGCGCCTGCTGGCCGCACTGGATGAAGCCATCAGCGAAAAACTGGACCCGGCGCACCACATCGACGCCGTGGAGAGCAAGCTGTTCGGCATCGGTGCGGAGAGCTACACCGTCGGCTCGAACGAGTTCTACATGGGCTACGCCACCAGCCGCCAGACCGCGCTGTGCCTGGACGCCGGTCACTTCCACCCGACGGAGGTGATCTCCGACAAAATCTCCGCCGCCATGCTCTACGTGCCGCGCCTGCTGCTGCACGTCAGCCGTCCGGTGCGCTGGGACAGCGACCACGTGGTGTTGCTGGATGACGAAACTCAGGCAATCGCCAGCGAAATCATCCGCCACGACCTGTTCGACCGCGTGCACATTGGCCTCGATTTCTTTGACGCCTCCATCAACCGCATCGCGGCGTGGGTTATCGGCACCCGCAATATG
>DATEKR010000244.1:0-6165 GCA_035277345.1 Enterobacteriaceae bacterium | reverse complement strand
ATGAGCAGAAACTCACTAACGCGCCCGCGTCAATTTCGGTCATTGGCCAGCAGGAACTGACCCAGAAAAACTACAGCGACCTGGGGGAAGCACTCAGCGGCGTGGAAGGGGTTGACGTGCGCGGTGGCACCGGGAAAACCGGCGGGCTGGATATTTCCATTCGCGGCATGCCCAGCAGCTACACGCTGATCCTGATTGACGGTATTCGCCAGAATGCCAGCTCTGATACCACTCCCAATGGTTTCGATACCCTGAATACCGCGATGATGCCACCGCTGTCCGCTATCGATCATATCGAAGTGATCCGCGGCCCGATGTCGACGCTCTACGGCTCCGATGCCATGGGTGGCGTAATCAATATCATTACAAAGAAAAGCCCCGATGGCTGGCACGGCGGGATTAATCTCTCCCATTCTTTCCAGGAACACAGCAAATGGGGCGACAGCTCTACCGTCGGGGTTTACACCAGCGGTACGCTGATCCCGGATACCCTCGATATGACGCTGCGTGGTAATTTTGAGCATCGCCAGGGGTCCAGCATCACCAGTCTGAGCGACACCGGCAGCAACACCCGTGTGCCTTACCCGACAAAAAGCGATAATTACACCGTCGGTGCCCGTCTGAACTATCACACCAGCGACAAAAATACCCTGTGGATTGATGGCGAAACCTCGCAGCAGGAATATGATAACCGCGACGGTCAGCTGGGCCCGGTTGGAACCAGCGGCGGCGGTTACCGCGAAACGCTGCGCTATCAGCGCAATAAAGTGGTGATCGGCCATGACAGCGACCTCGACTTTGGCCGCTGGAGCTCCAGCCTCTCTTATGCTGTTTCCGAAAACAAAGGCCGCGTATTGACGCCGCGTACTTTGTCGGCTGAAAACAGCGGATTAAGCGGTCTGGATCGCCAGCTGAAAAACACCAACACCATCTTTGATACCAGCCTTGTCGCTCCGCTTGGCGACGATCATCTGCTGACGGTGGGCGGTCAGTACTGGGATGCGCGTCTGAAAGACGGGATTGTGCTGGCGAACAGCGGTGAAACCTTTAACCAGAAAACCTGGGCACTGTTTACGGAAGATGACTGGCAGATTATCGACCCGCTCTCCCTGACCTGGGGCGCACGGTATGAGAAGCACGACAGTTTTGGCGGCCATATTAGCCCGCGTGCTTACCTGGTGTGGAACGCGCTGGATAACTGGACCGTAAAAGGCGGCGTCAGCACGGGGTATAAAGCGCCGTCCCTGAGCCAGCTGCATAACGGCGTCAGCGGCGTGGCCGGAAATGGCCTGGTCTCCACCATTGGTAACCCGGATCTGAAACCGGAAACCAGCGTTAACTACGAAACCGGCCTCTATTATGAGAACGCCAGCAATGTAAAAGCCAATATCACCGGCTTTATCAGCAACTTCCGCAATGCTATCGACAGTGAAACGCTTGACGATTCCACCTACTCGTATCGCAACGTCGGTAAAGCAATTAATCAGGGGATTGAGTTCGCGACCTCCTTCCCGGTGGTCATACCGGAACTGACGATGAACCTGAATTACACTTATACCGACAGCAAACAGCGCGGTGGGGAGAATCCGGGCGCGCCGCTGACCAATACCGCGCGTCATATGGCGAATGCGAAGATGTCATGGCAGGTCAACGATGCGCTGACGTCGTGGGTCGCGGCGGAATATCACGGCAAAACGCCGCGTTATACGAGCAATGTGGGTAACCTTAGCGATGCTGAAAAAGCGGTCTATGACGCTCGCGGCGCTTATCTGAAAGCCTGGACCGTGGTGAACATGGGCGCAGCCTGGCGCATCACGCCGCAGCTGACCGTTAACGGCACCGTTAACAACGTACTGGATAAGGACTTCTCGAAAGTGAGTCTGTATCAGGTTGGCCGCAGCAGCATCTACGCGGGTGATTACTTCCAGACGCTGGCATCAACAACGGGTTACGTGACGCCGGGGCGTAATTACTGGCTGTCGATGAATTACACCTTCTGATGCCATAAAGCGCGCAATAAAAAAGGTGAAGCCCACAGGCTTCACCTTTTTTTGTATCGAAGCGTCTATCAGAACGCGTAGTTAAAGTTCGCGCCGTAGAGCCAGGCTTTACCTTCAGATTTAAAGGTGTACGGGCCTTCGGTGAACTCCACCTTCTGACCGTGCATATAGGAAACGCCGACGTCCACGGACGCATCTTTATTAAACGCGTAGGTGGCACCGGTGCTCAGCCACAGGCGATCCTGGTCAGGGATGGAGATAGAGCGGTGAGAAGCCGGAACCGGGCTGTCATCGTAGGCGATACCGGCACGCAGGGTCCAGGTGTCGTCCATATAATACGTGGTCCCTAACGCGATACGCATCGAGTCTTTAAAGCTTTCATCTTTATAGAACAGCGTCTGACCCTGACCGCCGGTGGCTTTCAGCTCCTGGAACTGACTCCAGCTGGTGTAGGCCAGGCTGTAGTGAACCGCCCACTGCGGTGCCACGCGGTTATACCCGGAGATTTCCCACATTTCCGGCAGGTTCAGATCCAGAGAGCCGCCGATGGTTGAGCCGCCAGTCGCAAAAGGCAGGCCTCTTCCCTGCAGAGCGGGAAGGCTGTTAAGCGCCGGGCTCAGGCTGCTTTTATAATCGCCATCGTCGAACTTAACCTTCACTTCCGAACGGTAGGTAAAGGCGTAGCGGTTATCTTTATCCAGCTCATACAGAATACCGGCATTCCAGCCAAAGCCCCAGGCATCACCTTTCAGGCTGGCGATTTGGGTGTTCGCCGGAATGGTTCCGGCAAGTCCTGGAGGAATGGCACCGCTACCGGCCAGCAGCAGCGGCAGATCGCCCGCATAGCGTTCCAGCTTGGCTTTTGCATATACGGCATTCAGGCCGAGGCCGAAGCTCCAGCTATTGCTCAGACGGTATGCACCGCTCAGGTTGATATTGGCGGTGGTCAGGTCGGTTTTACCGCCCATGGAGCCTGCGGAATAGCTGTCGCTGAACTCTGTAGCCAGACCGTAGTTAGAGGTCAGGGATGCGCCCCAGCCAAATTGTTCATTAATCGGCGCGACGAAGTGGATATTCGGCACCCAGGCGTTCGGTGCAATGTTGCCGGCATCCAGGCTTTGGCCCGACGGGGAGGTGCCGGAAACACTTACGTCAGGATTAACGTAGATCGCACCACCGGAGAAGGTAGGACGATCGAACATGGTGATCAGCGCCGGGTTACGGCTGACGTTACCGGCATCATCGGCGATAGCGCCTTCACCAGAATACGCGCGGCCCAGGCCTGAAGAGGAGAATTCATTTAACTGGAAGCCTGCGGACCAGGCCTGTGTAGAGACGATTGCCACTGCCACTGCGAGTGCAGACTTGGTAAACCGGGTTTTCTGGCTCATGCCCATAACCTCATTGAGTTATTTTTTCTTCAAAAATGTTACATGTCGTAATAGAAGCGCGAAGTGTAGGGTCTGTACAACCTAAGAGAAATCAGACCAGTGCGGAGAGTATAGGTCTGACCAGCTGGAATGTTGCAAGTATGTTTATAAGTTTTTTCAATTGTGATCTTAGAAACGCGATCCAGCTGACAATTTTTTGGCCGCTGAGGGAAAGGGGAGAGGGCGGTTTTTGTTTTAGATCATTTTTAACTGTGATTTTGCTCACTAATCGCCGCCCTTGCCATTAACAACTGGAGCCGGGTCGGTGGTGCGCGTAAAATAGTCATCATTGTTATCGGGCACCCCGAGTGCGTTTTTGCGTACTGAACGCCGCAAAATCTAAATACAGAGGTAATCTACAATGAGTAAATGCAGTGCTGATGAAACCCCGGTTTGCTGCTGTATGGATGTTGGTACCATTATGGACAACACCGATTGCACCGCGTCTTACAGCCGTGTATTCGCCAACCGCGCCGATGCGGATGCCACGCTTGAAGCGCTGAGCGCGAAAGCTCGTGGTGTAGAATCCGACCCGTGCGTTATCACCCCGACCTTTACCGAAGTGAGCGGTGGCGTACAGCTGGATATCGACTTTGTGTTTGCCTGCGAAGCCGAAACCCTGATTTTCCAGCTGGGCCTGCGTTAATCCCTTCTGTTAACGTCCCGCGCTCTACGGGACGTTTCCTTTACGCTTCAATGTGTTTTAGCTCCCATTTTTCCCCTCAGCCAATTGGCTAAATGTAATAAACTGGTTAAAACTGTTATCAGGTCAGACCACTTTTGCGCATTATGATTAACAGGGGAGCGTTATGAGTCAGGCACTACCGCTTGTCACCCGTCAGGGCGACCGAATTGCGATTGTCAGCGGGTTGCGTACGCCATTTGCCCGTCAGGCAACGGCTTTTCACGGTATCCCGGCAGTCGATCTGGGAAAAATGGTGGTGGCAGAGCTGCTGGCCCGCAGTGAAATCCCGCCCGAAGTGATTGAGCAGCTGGTCTTTGGCCAGGTGGTACAGATGCCGGAAGCCCCCAATATTGCCCGCGAAATCGTCCTTGGGACGGGTATGAGCGTTCATACGGATGCTTACAGCGTCAGCCGGGCCTGCGCCACCAGCTTCCAGGCGGTGGCGAACGTCGCCGAAAGCCTGATGGCGGGCACCATCCGCGCAGGTATTGCGGGTGGGGCTGACTCTTCCTCTGTCTTACCTATTGGGGTCAGCAAAACGCTGGCCCGCGTGCTGGTGGATGCCAATAAAGCCCGTACCCTGAGCCAGAAACTCAAGCTGTTTTCCCGCCTGCGCCCGCGCGATCTGCTGCCTGTCCCACCGGCGGTGGCCGAGTACTCCACCGGCCTGCGCATGGGCGATACGGCCGAGCAGATGGCGAAAACCTACGGTATCACCCGCGAGCAGCAGGACGCGCTGGCTCACCGTTCCCACCACCGGGCGGCCCAGGCCTGGGCAGAAGGTAAGCTCGGCGATGAGGTCATGACCGCCTGTATCCCGCCGTATCGCCAGCCTCTGGCGCAGGACAACAATATTCGTGGCGACTCGACTCTGGCCGACTACGCCCGGCTGCGTCCGGCGTTTGACCGTAAACATGGCTCGGTGACCGCCGCGAACAGTACGCCGTTAACCGACGGCGCGGCTGCCGTGATCCTTATGACCGAATCCCGTGCAAAAGAACTGGGCCTGACGCCGCTGGGCTATCTGCGCAGTTACGCTTTTACCGCCATTGACGTTAAGCAGGATATGCTCCTCGGGCCAGCCTGGTCTACGCCGCTGGCGCTGGAGCGGGCCGGACTGACGATGGCCGACTTAACCCTGTTCGATATGCACGAAGCCTTTGCTGCCCAGACCCTTGCGAATCTACAGCTCCTGGCCAGCGAGCGTTTTGCCCGCGATGTACTGGGCCGGGCGCACGCGACCGGCGAAGTGGATGACGCGAAATTTAACGTGCTGGGCGGATCTATCGCCTACGGGCACCCCTTTGCCGCGACAGGCGCACGCATGATTACCCAGACGCTGCACGAGCTGCGTCGCCGCGGCGGCGGCTTCGGGCTGGTGACCGCCTGCGCAGCAGGTGGGCTGGGTGCTGCCATGGTTCTGGAGGCCGAATAATGACAACGACGTCCGCATTTACCCTGCACCTGCGCAATGACCAGATCGCCGTGATGGCCGTCGATGTGCCGGATGAGAAGATGAATACCCTGAAGGCGGAGTTTGCCGGTCAGGTTCGCGCCCTGTTAAAGCAGATTCGTGAAAACCGCGAGATCCGCGGGCTGGTGATTATCTCTGCCAAAGCCGATAACTTTATCGCCGGGGCCGATATCCGCATGATTGACGGCTGTGCCAGCGCCGATCAGGCCGAAACGCTGGCCCGTCAGGGGCAGCAGCTGATGGCGGAGATCCACGCGCTGTCGATCCCGGTGATTGCCGCTATCCACGGTGCCTGCCTTGGCGGCGGTCTGGAGCTGGCGCTGGCCTGCCACGGCCGGATCTGTACCGACGATGAAAAAACGCTGCTGGGGCTGCCGGAAGTGCAGCTCGGCCTGCTGCCGGGGTCCGGCGGCACCCAGCGACTGCCGCGCCTGATTGGCGTCAGCACGGCGCTGGAGATGATCCTCACCGGCAAAACGCTGCGGGCGCGTCAGGCGCTGAAAAGCGGGCTGGTGGATGAGGTTGTGCCACGATCGATCCTGCTGGAGGCGGCGGTCGAACGGGCCAAAAAAGAGC
>DATEKR010000243.1:0-8953 GCA_035277345.1 Enterobacteriaceae bacterium | reverse complement strand
GCCACTTTCTGCACCGGCAGCTCAGCGGGCGGCAGCGCCAGCTGTTCACGCAGCTCGGCCACGCGGCCATTAAGGCGGGCTTCTTCGGCGTCATCGGCAGTAAAGAGGCTGGCCTGAATGCGGGTGTTTTTGGTCTGATGGTCAATCACCAGCAGGGTTTCTGCCAGGTAGAAGCAGTAATCCGGGCAGCCAGTGTTGTTATCCAGCGGCGGCAGATCTTCAAAACCGGCCACCAGGTCGTAGGCAAACAGGCCGCCGAAGAACATGGCTTCGCGCTCGTCGGCGGGAACGGTCACCAGCTCCTGCAGCAGACGGAAGGCGTCAAACACGGACAGGGAGCAGAGGCGGGCATCTTCATCCAGCAGGGCGCTGACCGGCGGGAAGCGCAGCACCCGGCTGTCCGCCTGGCGCTGATTCTCGACGCCGGAAGGCAGCGCCGCATCCAGCAGATTCAGCAGGGCTGCGCCGTTGGCGGTTAATGCCTGCAGCGTGACGGTATCATTCATGGCGGTGATGCGCAGGGCGCTGTCCACCAGCAGCAGGCTTTTTAAATCGTCCTTGCTGTCGATATCGGCGGACTCCAGCAGCAGCGTGGCCGGACGATTGCCGCAGACCTGATGAAACAGCGCGGTGGGGTTCTCGCGATAGACCGCATCACCGCTGAGGATTTTGAGTGCTGGTTTTTGCGTTTGCATAGGAATTCTCATTAATTTTGTTCAAAAAAAAGCCCGCTGTCTGTGCGGGCCGGGTATCTGAATGCAAATTGCAGACGTCGCTCACTGCCCTGAGTCAGGAGTACGCCACCAGCGAAGAACGGTCAATAAAGATGCTTTCATTTTCAGATACCTTGTGCGTGAACTTGCGTACTAGTTAACTAGTTCGATAAAGCAAAGTCAACCCTTAGATTCAAAAAGATTCCTGACGCCGTGAGAGGCACGAAAACGGATTGTTACCGCTGAGGAAATAGTTCTGTATCCCGCCAGCGCTTTTTCCCTCCGGGGCATCTCCCTAAAGTAGGCCACACCCTTAATTGAGTCATGAGATCTTTCTATGTCTAAAGTAGTTATTTTCAATCGTACAGGTGGCCCGGATGTTCTGGAAATTGTCGATATCACCGTTCCGGCACCAGCTGCCGGGGAAGTGCAAATCCGCGTTCATGCCATCGGTATTAACCGTGCTGAGGTGATGTACCGCTCCGGACAATACGTTATCGAACCTCAATTTCCGGCCCGGCTGGGCTATGAAGCCGCAGGCGTCGTTGAAGCCGTGGGACAAGGCGTAAACGAGTTTAGGCCCGGCGATCGCGTCAGCGTCATTCCGGCGTTTATGTTTAGCGAATACGGTATGTACGCGGAGCGGCTCAATGCGCCAGCCCATGCGCTGGTGAAACACCCGGAAAACCTCTCCTTCGAAGAGGCTGCGGCCAGTTGGATGATGTACGTCACCGCCTGGGGCGCGCTCGTTGAATTCGGGAAACTGCAGGCCGGCCAGGCCGTTTTGTTGGGGGCCGCGTCCAGCAGCGTCGGGCTGGCGGCAATCCAGATTGCGAATATGCTCGGGGCTAAACCCATTGCGCTCTCACGCACCTCGCAAAAACGCGAACAGCTAATTAACGCCGGTGCGGCGGATTTTATCGCGACTACCGAGCAGGACCTGGCCGCAGAAGTGGAGCGCATAACTCACGGGAAGGGCGTCAATCTGGTGTTCGATCCGGTTGGCGGTCCGGATGCGGCGCGTATTACGCCGATAATGGCGAAAGAGGGAGTCTACTTCCAGTATGGGGCGCTGGATAACCGTAACTTGTCGATTCCGGTGATGGATATTCTCGGTAAACATCTGACCTTCCGTGGTTACGAACTTTTTGAAATCACTACCGTGGCGGAAAGCCTGGCGCGGGCGAAAGCTTTTATCTACGCAGGACTGGAATCAGGTCAGTTAAAACCGGTGATTGATAACATTTTCCCCTTTGAGCAGATTGCCGATGCTCACCGCTATATGGAGTCCAACGGGCAAACCGGAAAGATCGTCGTCAGCGTCTCAGCGCACTGAGTCTATTCTCCCCTCCGGCAGGAGCGAAGCCTGCCGAATTCCTTGCTTACGATCCTTCGATTTCGGGAATCCCCCGCAACCCGGTATGATGGCGGCTGCATTTTTCCTTTTTTCCTCGCGGGAGCCGCTTTGAGCGACACGAATTTCGCAGTGATTTACGATCTGCACAGCCACACCACCGCCTCCGATGGTCTGCTTTCTCCTGAAGAACTGGTCCATCGCGCCCATGAGATGCGCGTGGGCACGCTGGCGATCACCGACCATGACACCACTGAGGCGATCCCGGCCGCGCAGGCCGAAATTGCCCGTGCGGGCCTGCCGCTGGCGCTGATTACCGGCGTGGAGATCTCCACTCTCTGGGAAAATCACGAAATTCATATCGTCGGCCTGAATGTGGATATTCAGCATCCGGCGCTGTGCCAGTTTCTCGATGAACAGAAACAGCGCCGTCAGCTACGGGCGCAGCTGATTGCCGAGCGTCTGGATAAGGCGCAGATCCCCGGCGCATGGGAAGGCGCCCTGGCGGTGGCGGAAGGTGGGGCGGTGACGCGTGCCCACTTTGCCCGCTTTTTGATTGCCCAGGGCAAAGCCGACACGATGGGCGGCGTATTTAAAAAATATCTGGCACGCGGGAAAACCGGCTATGTTCCGCCCCAGTGGTGTACAATAGATCAAGCTATTGATGTCATTCATCATTCTGGCGGCAAGGCGGTTGTGGCCCATCCCGGTCGCTATAACCTGTCCGCCAAATGGCTGAAGCGACTGCTGGCATACTTCGCACAATGCGGAGGCGACGCGATGGAAGTGGCGCAGTGTCAGCAGGCTCCCGATGAGCGAACCCAGCTCGCGGCTTACGCGCAGCAGTATGGTTTGCTGGCCTCACAGGGTTCGGATTTTCATGGACCCTGTCCGTGGATAGAACTGGGCCGCAAGCTGTGGCTGCCCGCGGGCGTCGAGGGTGTCTGGAAGGCCTGGGAGCCGTCACCGAACAGTCAAGAGAGGGCAGTATGAGTCAGTTTTTCTATATTCATCCGGACAACCCGCAGGCGCGGTTAATTAACCAGGCCGTGGAGATCGTGCGTAAAGGTGGAGTGATCGTCTATCCGACCGACTCCGGCTACGCGCTGGGTTGTAAAATCGAAGATAAAGGCGCGATGGAGCGGATCTGCCGCATCCGCCAGCTGCCGGACGGGCACAACTTTACCCTGATGTGTCGCGATCTGTCGGAGCTGTCGACCTACTCCTTCGTCGATAACGTCGCCTTCCGCCTGATCAAAAACAACACCCCGGGCAACTACACCTTTATCCTGAAAGGCACAAAAGAAGTGCCGCGCCGCCTGCTGCAGGAGAAGCGTAAAACCATCGGGATGCGCGTGCCATCAAATCCGATTGCCCAGGCTCTGCTTGAGGTGCTTGGCGAGCCGATGCTCTCGACTTCCCTGATGCTCCCGGGCAGTGAATTCACCGAATCCGACCCGGAAGAGATCAAAGATCGCCTGGAAAAACAGGTCGAGCTGGTGATCCACGGCGGCTATCTGGGTCAGCAGCCCACCACGGTCATCGACTTAACCGACGATGCGCCGGTCGTGGTGCGTGAAGGCGTCGGCGACGTGAAGCCGTTCCTGTAAATTCGACCTTTTCAGCCCCTGACAATGCAGGGGCTGATGCTTTTATGGGTGCAACTTAAGTCCTTTAATCACCTTATCAACCTGCTTTTTCGGCCCGTGCAACGCCATACCCACCAGATTTAAATTCTCCGCATCCTCAGCAAGAAAAACGGCCCGATTCGCTTCATCGTGTCCCGTAGAAAACATCGCCTCCACGTAGGGGATTAGCGTCAGTTCACGCTCCAGACCTTTGCGATGCGCTTTTTGTAGCCCGTCCAGGTCAGAGGCAAATACCAGCATGGGCTGACCGGCCATATTGCCGTACTGTCGTCCAAGGGCATCAATATAGGGCTTACCGAGAATATCCGGGGCAGAAGCGGTAATGCCGCTGGCAAGAAAGGCAACCACGTTTAAACGCTGCCAGGCGGCTAAATCATCACGTACGATCAGGGCAATTTTGCTATCGAACATCGGTACTTCGTCTCCGTTTATTTGCAGGTGCACTGCTATATTCGGAAACTCCGGTGGCTCAGTATAGAACGTTTGTGCAACTGCGCTGGTAGGCGGCGGGAGAGAGGCGGTATGCACGCTGGAACCAGCGACCGAGATGACTTTGATCGGCAAAACCAACCTGCAGTGCGACCTTTGCCGGGGCCTCACCCTGGACAAGCAGCATTCGCGCGGTACGCAGGCGCAGGCGGACCAGATACGCATGGGGCGACTGGCTAAAAACACGCGCGAACTGACGGCTCAGGCGAAAGCGGTCGATTCCACAATGGCGTGCCAGCTCATCGAGGCTAACATCGCAGGCCATATGGTCGTGCAGGTAGTCCCGCACAACGTACATTTGCCGCTGGGTATCATTCATTAATGAGTGAGCCCGGGTATCAATATGGCGTGAAAGCAGGGAAATAAGACGGTCCAGACTTTGATCGCGGGCCAGTTTGCCTTCCCCATGATGAATCGCGAAGAACGCCTGGCGGATAGCAAAGGCCAGGCGCGGATCGTCCGCCAGCGTATTATGAAACGCGGCCTCCATCGCCGAGACATCGCCCAGTCCACGCCGTTGCATCAGCGCAGTGACCCACGCCTGAGGCAGATAGAGCATCACATAGGTAAAACCTTCCGCGTCAGGCGCATGACCATCATGCACCGCACCGGGCTCGATCAAAATCGCTTTGCCAGGATGGCTGGTATGCAGTGCCCGATGGCAGTTAAAACGCTGCAGACCCTGCTGCGTGACGCCGACCAGCACCTCATCGTGATCGTGCGGGTCATAAGCGTGGCCGGAAAAATGGGCGCTGACACTCTCAATTCCTGTTTCGCTATCGCGCTGTAGCTCCAGCCAGTCTTCGTTTTTATTAAGGCCATTAGCCGCTTTCATCGCACAGACCATCGAGTTGTATCAGGGAAACTGCATTATTTCTGGAAAGAGGCGGGGCGTAAAGTTGCGGAGCAGTGCAATGGAACAACTTGATGAATCATTTAATCTAAAATTCGTGTAGTATGTGCGGCCACGAATCAGTCTGCGTGATGATTTTCAACCAGACTGGGTGCACAGAATAAAACTATGTCGTTGAGTTACGATGATTTTCCGGACTCAGCGATCCATAAGCCTGTCAGACGCCTGTGAAGGCGACACCTAAGGAAGCTCTATGAGCGAGAAACTACAGAAAGTGCTGGCGCGTGCCGGCCACGGCTCCCGCCGTGAAATCGAGACCATTATTGAAGCCGGTCGCGTCAGCGTTGATGGAAAAATTGCCAAGCTGGGCGACCGCGTTGAAGTCGTTCAGGGTCTGAAAATTCGTATCGATGGTCATCTGATCTCCGTGAAAGAGTCGGTTGAGCAGGTTTGTCGCGTGCTGGCGTACTACAAGCCGGAAGGCGAGCTCTGCACCCGTAACGATCCGGAAGGTCGTCCGACCGTGTTTGATCGTCTGCCGAAACTGCGCGGTGCGCGCTGGATCGCGGTAGGACGTCTCGATGTCAACACCTGCGGTCTGCTGCTGTTTACCACCGACGGGGAACTGGCTAACCGCCTGATGCACCCGAGCCAGGAAGTGGAGCGCGAATACGCGGTTCGCGTCTTTGGCGAAGTGGACGATACCAAAGTCCGTCAGCTGGCTCGCGGTGTGCAGCTGGAAGACGGCCCTGCGGCGTTTAAAACCATCAAGTTCAGCGGTGGGGAAGGGATCAACCAGTGGTATAACGTCACCCTGACCGAAGGGCGTAACCGCGAAGTGCGTCGCCTTTGGGAAGCGGTAAGCGTACAGGTTAGCCGCCTGATCCGCGTTCGCTACGGCGATATTCTGCTGCCGAAAGGCCTGCCGCGTGGTGGCTATACGGAGCTGGATCTTGCCCAGACCAACTACCTGCGTGAACTGGTCGGTCTGCCAGCGGAAACCGCCTCGAAAGTGGCGGTGGAAAAAGACAGACGTCGCATGAAAGCGAACCAGATCCGTCGTGCGGTGAAGCGTCATACTCAGGTCAGCGGCAACAGCCGTCGTCCGGGTGGTGGGCGCGGTAATAATCCGGGCGGTGGACGCGGTAACAATAACGGTTAATCACATCGTTAATAGCAAAAGGGGCGTTCAGCCCCTTTTTTATGCCTGTCAGTAATCAATTCCGATCTGCGCTTTAATCCCGGCCTCGAAGGCGTGTTTCACCGGACGCAGTTCGCTCACCGTATCCGCAAACTCCAGAATATCCCGGTGACAGCCGCGGCCGGTGATAATCACCGTCTGATGCGCGGGACGCTGTTCCAGCGCGCTGAGCACCTCTTCCAGCGGCAAATAATCATAGGCCACCATATAGGTCAGCTCATCGAGCAGCACCATATCCAGCGTTTCGTCGGCCAGCATTCTTTTCGCGTGCTGCCAGACCTGCAGGCAGGCATCGGTATCGCTCTCCCGGTTCTGGGTCTCCCAGGTAAAACCGGTCGCCATCACCTGAAACTCGACCCCGTGTGGCTCAAGCAAATTGCGCTCACCGTTGGGCGAGGTGCCTTTAATAAACTGTATCGCTGCGACTTTTTTACCGTGGCCCACGGCGCGGGTGGCGGTACCAAAGGCGGCGGTGGTTTTGCCTTTGCCGTTGCCGGTAAAGACGATAACAATCCCGCGTTCTTCCTGTGCCGCGGCGACACGGGCATCAACCCGGTCTTTTACGCGCTGCTGGCGCTGCTGATAACGATCTTCACTCATTGTGCAATCCCCGGTTTGCGTCCCGGCTGAGCATCAAAGCTCAGCCCGGTTTTACGGCGGTTGTCGTCACCCATAAGCCACAGGTAGAGCGGCATAATGTCTTCTGGCGTCTTTAACTTCTGTGGATCTTCCGTCGGAAACGCGCTGGCGCGCATTTTGGTCCGGGTGCCGCCTGGATTGATGCAATTCACCCGCAGCTGGCGGCTCTGGTACTCTTCTGCCAGCACCTGCATCATCCCTTCGGTGGCAAACTTCGACACCGAGTAGGCGCCCCAGCTGGCGCGCCCCTGGCGTCCGACGCTTGAGGAGGTAAAGACCAGCGAGCCGGATTCGGATTTCAATAGCAGCGGTAACAGCGCCTGGGTCAGCATAAAGGTGGCGTTGACATTTACCTGCATCACCTGTTGCCAGACGACGGGATCCTGCTCATCCATAGGGACGATATCCCCCAGCAAACCGGCATTATGCAGCACCCCGTCAAGAACGGGCGTATGGCTGGCGACCTCTGTGGCAAGCCGTTGGCAGTCATCCGGCGAGCAGGTGAGTAAATCAAGCGTATGCCAGCGCGTCGGATGGCCGGTTTCCTGCTGAATTTCATCGGCAACGGCCTGCAACTTCTCTGCGTTGCGGCCCAGCAAAACCACGCGAGCGCCATAGCGGGCGTAGGTCAGGGCCGCTTCACGGCCAATACCGTCGCTGGCGCCGGTGACAAGAATGCGTCGATTTTGCAGTAAATCCTGCTGCGGTTGATAGTGCACGGTAACTCCTTCGGTGGTCAGCCCCGGACCACACGCTGATGTGTCTGCGATATGACTTTCCGGCTTTATGCCCTAAATAGCGCAGCATTACAATCGGCCAGGTGGCTAACATCTTTAAAATTAACACTTTGCAAAGATTTCCTGGCTTGCCAGAATGGGGGATGCCGTCTCAGGGTGTTAAACCGGGTCAGAGACGTGCCGCTGCGGGTGCGATACACTGGCCCGAACATTGAGTGCTTTAATCAAGGTGGAACGCGTGGACTTACTATCTCAGTATGGGTTGTTTTTAGCGAAAATTATCACCGTGGTACTGGCGATCGGCGCCGTCGCGCTGCTTATCGTCGGCCTGACGCAGAAAAAGCGTCAGCGGGGTGAACTGCGCATTACCAACCTGAGTGAACAGTATAAAGAAATGCAGGAAGAAGTGTCGGTTGCGCTGCTCGACGATCGTCAGCAGAAGCTGTGGCACAAGGCGCAGAAGAAAAAGCACAAGCTGGAAGCGAAAGCGGCGAAGGCACGGGAAAAGCAGGGCGACGATACGCCACTGACCAAACCCCGCGTCTGGGTGCTCGATTTTAAAGGCAGCATGGATGCGGGCGAAGTGAATGGCCTGCGGGAAGAGGTCACCGCCGTCCTGGCCGCGGTGAAAAGTGACGACCAGGTGGTGTTGCGTCTGGAAAGTCCCGGCGGCGTGGTGCACGGTTATGGCCTGGCCGCCTCCCAGCTTCAGCGTCTGCGCGATAAACAGATCCCGCTGACCGTGGCGGTCGATAAAGTAGCGGCCAGCGGCGGCTATATGATGGCCTGCGTTGCCGACAACATTGTTGCCGCGCCGTTCTCCATAGTCGGCTCCATCGGCGTGGTCGCGCAGATCCCCAACTTTAACCGCTTCCTGAAAAGCAAAGATATCGATATCGAGCTACACACCGCCGGTCAGTACAAGCGTACCCTGACGCTGCTGGGTGAAAACACCGAAGAAGGGCGGGAGAAATTCCGCGAGAGCCTGAATGAAACTCACTATCTGTTTAAAGATTTCGTTAAGCAGATGCGCCCATCGCTTGATATTGAGCAGGTGGCGACCGGTGAGCACTGGTACGGCGTGCAGGCGCTGGAAAAAGGTCTGGTCGATAGCGTCGGCACCAGCGACGATCTGATCCTGAGCCTGATGGAAGGCCGTGAGGTTATCAGTCTGCGCTATACCCAGCGTAAGAAACTGCTGGATCGCCTGACCGGCAGCGCGGCGGAAAGCGCCGACAGGCTGCTGCTGCGCTGGTGGCAGCGCGGGCAAAAACCGCTGTTCTGAGCGGTGTGAAAAAAGAAATGCGAGGCTCAGGCC
>DATEKR010000242.1:0-5056 GCA_035277345.1 Enterobacteriaceae bacterium | reverse complement strand
GTGCTGCGACTGGATATGACCGCGCAGGTCCATATTCAGCTCTCCGGCGTGAAAGGCGTGCTGAAGATCCCGCTGGCGGCGCTGGGCGAATCTCTCGGCGACCGCCGCTATAAGATTAAGGTGCTGCGCAACGGCGAGGTGCGCGAGCGTGAAGTCTCTATTGGCGCGCGTAACGACATCGATGTGGAAGTGCTGAAAGGGCTGGAAGAGGGTGAAGAAGTGATCACCGGCGAAAACCTGCCCGGAGCGGCGCAATGACGGCACTGCTTGAGCTAACGGATATCCGCCGCAGCTATCCGTCGGGCGACGGCGAAGTCGAGGTGCTGAAGGGCGTTTCGCTCTGCATTGAGGCGGGCGAGATGGTGGCGATTGTCGGCGCATCCGGCTCCGGTAAATCGACGTTGATGAATATCCTTGGCTGCCTCGATAAACCCACCAGCGGCGTCTATCGGGTGGCGGGCACCGACGTCCGAACTCTCGACGGCGACGCCCTTGCACGTCTGCGACGCGAACATTTCGGCTTTATCTTCCAGCGTTATCATCTGCTGTCGCATTTAAGCGCGGCCCAGAACGTGGAGGTTCCGGCGGTGTATGCCGGGGCGGAACGTAAGGCGCGGCTGGCGCGGGCGCACGATCTGCTGCGCCGTCTCGGTCTGGCGGAGCGTGGCGACTATCAGCCCTCCCAGCTTTCCGGCGGTCAGCAGCAGCGGGTCAGTATCGCCCGCGCCCTGATGAACGGCGGGCAGGTGATCCTGGCGGATGAGCCGACAGGGGCGCTGGACAGCCGTTCCGGCGAAGAGGTGATGACGATCCTGCATCAGCTTCGCGACCAGGGGCATACGGTGATTATCGTCACCCATGACCCGCAGATTGCGGCGCAGGCGGAACGTATTATTGAGATCCGTGACGGGGAGCTTATCAGCAACCCGCCGCCGTCTGCGGTTCGCGCTTCGGCCCCGAAGGAGATAAGCACAGCGCCTGCCTCCGGCTGGCTACAGTTCAGCAACGGTTTTCGCGAGGCGCTGACCATGGCCTGGCTGGCAATGGCCGCCAATAAAATGCGCACGCTCCTGACCATGCTGGGGATTATTATCGGGATCGCCTCGGTGGTCTCTATCGTGGTGGTCGGGGACGCGGCCAAACAGCTGGTGCTGGCGGATATCCGCGCCATCGGCACCAATACGATTGATATTTATCCGGGGAAAGATTTCGGCGATGACGACCCGCAGTATCAGCAGGCGCTGAAATATGACGATCTGCTCTCTTTGCAGAAGCAGCCCTGGGTGAGCTCTGCCACGCCGACCGTGTCGCAAAGTTTGCGCCTGCGCTACGGCAATATTGACGTAGCCGCCAGCGCCAGCGGGGTGAGCGGACAGTACTTTAACGTCTACGGTATGACCTTCAGCGAAGGCGTCACCTTCAACGACGAGCAGCTCAATGGTCGGGCGCAGGTGGTGGTGCTCGACAGCAATTCGAAGCGCCAGCTGTTTCCGGATAAAAAACAGGTCGTGGGCGAGGTGATCCTGGTTGGCAATATGCCGGCAACGGTGATTGGCGTGGCCGACGAGAAGCAGTCTATGTTTGGCAGCAGCAAGACCCTGCGCGTCTGGCTGCCGTATACCACCATGTCGGGGCGGATTATGGGGCAGTCGTGGCTTAACTCCATCACCGTGCGGGTGAAGGAGGGCTATGAGAGCGCCGCCGCTGAGGAGCAACTGACTCGCCTGTTGACGTTGCGCCACGGCAAGAAGGACTTTTTCACCTGGAATATGGACGGCGTCTTGAAAACGGCGGAAAAGACCACACGTACTCTTCAGATGTTCCTGACGCTGGTTGCGGTGATTTCGCTGCTGGTTGGCGGTATCGGGGTGATGAATATCATGCTGGTCTCGGTGACCGAGCGCACCCGCGAAATCGGTATTCGTATGGCAGTGGGTGCCCGCGCCAGCGATGTTCTGCAGCAGTTTTTAATTGAGGCGGTGCTGGTTTGTCTGGTCGGAGGGGCGCTTGGGGTCGGGTTATCGCTGATGATTGCGTTCACCCTGCAGCTCTTTTTACCCAACTGGGAAATTGGTTTTTCGCCGCTGGCGCTGATGACGGCGTTTCTGTGCTCGTCGCTGACCGGCGTACTCTTTGGCTGGCTACCGGCGCGAAGCGCGGCAAGGCTGGATCCGGTTGAGGCGCTATCCCGGGAATAAGGCTAAAAAAATGCCCGTCATCGGGACGGGCATTTTGCGGGAGTGATGTACACTGAGAAACAGGTGCCCTATGCAACCGCTTCGGCTTCAACCTCTAACGGCACAATCACACTGGCGTGATTGCCTTTAGGGCCCTGGTGTACGTCGAACCGGACGGCCTGCCCGGCTTTCAGCGTTCTGTAACCATCCATCTGGATGGTGGAGTAATGGGCGAAAATATCCTCGCCTCCGCCTTCCGGGCAGATAAAACCAAACCCTTTGGCGTTATTGAACCACTTAACAGTACCCATTTCCATGCTTCGACATCCTTTGAGATCTTATCTGATTAAGATGGAATGAACCGGTGGTGGAATTGGTAGGTGGTCAAAACCTCGCCAACTCTCGCCTGTACAATTTAGAGAAAACGGGCATTCCGTCAAGCGATGAGCGGGGGTTGTGGGGGGACATTGGTTCAAAAATTTGAAGCAGTTAACGCTATTACACGGATTGTGAGCTGTCTCGCGTATGCCAATAATAGATGATAGTTATCGACGTTATGAGGTAGATTCAATATATGTATGAACTCAGACCTGCGGTGGGCATTAGCCCGTCGGTAACTGCAACTGATGATGATGACTGACAATGGGTAAGACCAGAGATTGGCTGGATTTTGACCAGCTGGCCGGTGATAAACTGCGCGAAGCGCTACGGCCGCCATCGATGTATAAGGTTATGTTAATGAACGATGATTACACGCCGATGGAATTTGTTATTGACGTGCTACAAAAGTTCTTTTCTTATGATGTAGAACGTGCAACGCAACTGATGCTTGCGGTTCACTATCAGGGCAAGGCGATTTGCGGCGTTTTTACCGCCGAAGTTGCTGAAACCAAAGTCGCGATGGTGAACGAGTATGCAAGGGAGAACGAGCATCCGTTGCTGTGTACGCTGGAACAAGCCTGAATAAGGCATAAAATTGAGGGGGTGCCCAATGCTCAACCAGGAACTGGAACTCAGTTTAAACATGGCTTTCGCCAGAGCGCGTGAGCACCGACATGAGTTTATGACCGTCGAGCACTTGTTACTGGCTCTGCTCAGTAACCCATCGGCCCGGGAAGCACTGGAAGCGTGCTCCGTGGATCTGGTGGCGCTGCGACAGGAACTCGAGGCATTCATCGAACAAACCACGCCGGTTCTGCCCATGAGTGAAGAGGAGCGTGATACTCAACCGACGCTCAGCTTCCAGCGTGTGCTGCAGCGCGCGGTGTTTCACGTCCAGTCCTCCGGTCGCAGCGAAGTGACCGGTGCCAACGTGCTGGTCGCTATCTTTAGCGAACAGGAATCCCAGGCGGCCTATCTGCTGCGTAAGCATGAAATCAGCCGACTCGACGTGGTGAACTTCATCTCTCACGGAACGCGCAAGGATGAACCAGGTCAGTCTCCTGACGCGGGTAATCCAGCCAGCAACACCAATGAAGAGCAGGCAGGCGGGGAGGATCGTATGGAAAACTTCACCACCAACCTTAACCAGCTTGCGCGCGTGGGCGGTATCGATCCGCTGATTGGCCGTGATAAAGAGCTTGAGCGCGCCATTCAGGTGCTGTGCCGTCGACGCAAAAACAACCCGCTGCTGGTGGGCGAATCCGGCGTGGGTAAAACCGCCATTGCGGAAGGTCTGGCCTGGCGCATCGTGCAGGGTGACGTGCCGGAAGTCATGGCCGATTGCACCATCTACTCGCTGGATATCGGCTCGCTGCTGGCCGGCACCAAATATCGTGGCGACTTTGAAAAACGCTTTAAGGCGCTGCTCAAACAGCTGGAGCAGGACACCAACAGCATCCTGTTTATTGATGAAATCCACACCATTATCGGTGCCGGTGCGGCATCGGGTGGTCAGGTTGACGCCGCTAACCTGATTAAGCCGCTGCTTTCCAGCGGTAAAATTCGGGTAATGGGGTCGACGACCTACCAGGAATTCAGCAATATTTTTGAAAAAGATCGTGCTCTGGCGCGTCGCTTCCAGAAAATTGATATCACCGAGCCTTCCGTGGAAGAGACGGTGCAGATTATCAACGGCCTGAAGCCGAAATATGAAGCGCATCATGACGTGCGCTACACGGCGAAAGCGGTGCGTGCGGCGGTCGAGCTGGCGGTGAAATATATCAACGATCGTCATCTGCCGGATAAAGCCATCGACGTTATCGACGAGGCGGGTGCCCGTGCGCGTCTGATGCCGGTGAGCAAGCGTAAGAAAACGGTCAACGTGGCGGATATCGAATCCGTGGTGGCGCGTATTGCGCGTATCCCGGAGAAGAGCGTGTCGCAAAGCGATCGCGACACCCTGAAAAATCTCAGCGACCGCCTGAAAATGCTGGTCTTTGGTCAGGATAAAGCCATTGAGGCTTTAACCGAGGCGATTAAGATGAGCCGTGCCGGCCTTGGCAATGACCATAAACCGGTCGGGTCCTTCCTGTTTGCCGGGCCGACCGGCGTCGGGAAAACCGAAGTCACGGTCCAGCTGTCGAAGGCCCTGGGGATCGAGCTGCTGCGTTTTGATATGTCCGAGTATATGGAGCGTCACACGGTCAGTCGTCTGATCGGTGCGCCTCCGGGTTACGTCGGCTTCGATCAGGGTGGTCTGCTGACCGATGCGGTGATCAAACATCCGCATGCGGTTCTGCTGCTGGATGAAATCGAGAAGGCACATCCTGACGTCTTTAACCTGCTGCTGCAGGTGATGGATAACGGCACCCTGACCGATAATAACGGCCGTAAAGCCGACTTCCGTAACGTGGTGCTGGTGATGACGACCAACGCCGGTGTGCGGGAAACCGAACGTAAATCTATCGGCCTGATCCACCAGGATAACAGCACCGATG
>DATEKR010000241.1:0-21696 GCA_035277345.1 Enterobacteriaceae bacterium | reverse complement strand
AAGCCTGGATGAACAGCAGCTGCTGCTGCGCGAAGTCCAGCTGTACGGCGAACGCCTGACCCGCTGCCAGCAAGCGCTGAGCGCCATTGATGCAAGCCTGGCACGCATGACCCGTTAATAGAAAGGAGTAACCCGAATGTCGCTCGAAAATGCCCCGGATGACGTCAAGCTGGCGGTGGATTTGATTATGCTGCTGGAAGAACATGGGATCCCGCCTGAGACGGTGCTGAGCGCACTGGCGATCGTTAAGCGGGATTTTGAGAACAAGCTTGAGGCCGCTTCCCCCTCTCAGTAAATACAGAGGGGGAAGGCAGAATTAAAGTACCGGTTTCTCGCCACCGATAATCTTCTGCTCATCGCCTTTATCATTACGCAGATGCACTTCCAGCTGGTTGAAGGCGATATCGATCCCGTTTTCACGGCACAGGCGATCGATAGTACGGTTCAGCTCATCCACGGTATAGCTGCGATCGCGCAGCTCACGCACGTACAGCCGCAGCTCGTGATCGAGGGTACTGGCGCCAAAGGTGGTAAAGAACACCGACGGCTCGGGATCGTGCATCACTTTTGGATGCTCTTTCGCCGCCTGCAGCAGCACCGCTTTCACCTTATCCAGATCCGAGCCGTAGGCCACGCCAAGACGCACCACCACGCGGGTGATGGTATCGCTCAGGGACCAGTTTATCAGGCGCTCGGTCACAAACGCCTTGTTCGGAATGATCACCTCTTTACGATCGAAGTCGGTGATGGTCGTGGCGCGGATACGGATCTTGCTGACCGTACCGGAGAACGTCCCGATAGTCACCGTATCGCCAATGCGCACCGGGCGTTCGAAGAGGATAATCAGGCCGGAGACAAAGTTGCCGAAGATCTCCTGCAGGCCAAAACCAAGGCCGACCGATAACGCCGCCGCCAGCCACTGCAGTTTGTCCCAGGAGACGCCCAGCGAACCAAATACCGTCATCGCCCCGACGCCAATAATGCCGTAGTTCAGGATCGAAGTAATGGCGTAGGAGGCCCCCTGACGCATATTCAGTCGGGAAAGGATCAGCACTTCGAGCAGCCCAGGCAGGTTGCGGATCAGCGCCCAGGCCACCATCGCCGACACCACCGCAAACAGCAGGCTGCCCAGGGTGACGCTTTTTACCATCGCCACGCCGGCTTCGGTACCGTTGTAGTGCCAGAGGGTAATGCTATCCAGATAGGCAAACACGGAGATAAGATCTGACCAGATCGCCCAGAACAGTACCGCGAACAGGGCCACCATCACCAGCATCGTGATACGCAGCGTCTGCTGGTTCACCTGCTCCAGGGCGATGGTTGGCTCCTCCAGCGGCTCGGCGCCTTCTGCGCCCTCTTTCACCTGATTCTGACGGCGCGCCAGCGCACGACGATAAGCGATACGACGCGCCGCCACGCTGAGGCCGCGCAGCACCGTCTGGAACAGAAGGTTCCAGAGGATCACAAGATAAACGGTTTCAATCCAGCGCCCGGACAGGCGCAACGTGGTATAGAAATAGCCGGTCGCCGTCAGCACCATCAGCACAACGGGAACAATCGACAGCACCGTGATGGTCACCAGCCGCAGGGTATGGGACTCTTTATCCCGCCAGCTTTCCCGACACATGGGCCATACCAGCACTGCAATCAGCAGCAGATTCAGCAGGATCACAAACTGCCCCATCGCATCGTCCATCAGATGCAGCGGAGAGAGTTCGGCCACCACCGACCAAAAATGCAGCGGCAGCAGGGCCAGGCTGATGCGCACAATCTGTCGCCGCCAGTGGCTGGTCAGCTCTACCGGCATATTGAAGTGCCGAATGGCAACACCGTCTTTTTCCAGCACTTTCCAGCACAGGCCGAATACCAGCCAGAACATAGTGAGTTTTTTACTGAATTCCCACAGCAGTTCGCTGATATTAAGCTGCATGGTCAGCAGGATCAGCCCAGCCGCGAGGATCAGCAGGCACACCGGCAGGGCGCGGATCAGATCGATAAGAATCGCCTTCGGCGTATGCAACTGGCTGTCGTTACGCAGGGAGCCAACGTCATCGGCGAGCTTCGCCTGCCATTTTTTCAGCAGCTTAAGCCGCCAGCGAATCACCCCGGCAATCAGCAACAGAGGCAGACCGGCCAGGAAGGCCATCAGTACCGCCGGCCCGGCTTTTTCCCAGTTAACGGTGATTTTCATCGCCGAGAACTGGTCTTTTAGCGCCTGCGGGAAGGCCTTAACCCACTCCCAGTCCATCGGTTTGTTGCTGTTTACCCAGAACATTTGCTGGGTGAGGATCTGCTGAAGGTTTGTCGACACGCTCATCAGCTGCTGCTGGTTAACCTGGAGGTTAATCGCCATCATCAGCTGACTGCCCAGCTGCTTGTTGAGCTGATCCAGAAGCTCGCGGCGCATATCCGCCACCTGCAGCAGCGCATCGTGAACGTCATCATTCACCTCGCTCTTGTGCCCCTCCTCCACTTTTGCGGCCCAGACGTCGCTCTGGAACAGGGCATCGCGCTGCTCGTTGATTTCGAACTGCTCAAGGCGCAGGTCGGCAATGCGGGTGGTCATATCTTTCAGATCGCCAGGGGAAGGCAGGGTCTGCTGTTGCTGGTAGAGAATACGCGACAGCAGCAGGCTGCCTTTGAGCACCGCAATCTGCTCTTTAATATTGCGCTCCGACTGCAGGGCGCGGTCGAGCCAGTTTTTGACGCGGATATTCTGCTGCACCAGGGTATTGCCCTGCTCGGTCGCCGCAATCAGCCGCTGGCTGAGCTGATGGTTAAGTTCAAGCTCCTGTTTCACGAGCGGATTTTCCTGGATGCGTGCCGTCTCATCCGGGGTCACCGCCTCCTGAGCCGTTTTTTCGGTCAGGATCAGACGTTTGCTGTTTACCGCTTCCTGCAACAGCTGGAGCTGATGCTCAAGCTGGTTAATCCAGGCTGTGGCGTAGTCACGCTGTTTTTGCAGGGTGTCCTGCAGGGTGGTGTTACCTTCCAGACTTTTGCGCTGCTGCTCGATCTCTGCATTCAACAGTCCCTGCTGCGCCAGCAGTAGTGCCTGTTGGCTGGGGCGCAGCGGCTCTTCGCCCGGCGCAGAGCCGCTCAGGCGATTGCGCAGCAGCTGAAGCTGCTGCGACGCGTTGTACATGGCGTTCTGTACCCGCTCAGGCTGCGTCTGCAGGGAGACCAGCTGACTATTATAAGTCGCGAGATCGTTCTGGGCGTTTTGCAGATCCTCCAGCAGCTTGCTCAGGCGGTTTTCCAGCTGACGCAGAGACATCTGATTCAGATTCTGCTTCACCACCTCGTCGCTGTCCTGGTTGTTCAGCGCAGTAAGCCCGTCGCTGGCCTTACGCATCTGTTCCGGCGCCTGGGCCACCCGCTGACGAAGCTGGGCGCTGTCCTGTTTCAGGCGGTCGATTTTATCCAGCGCTTCAAGCGTCGCGGTAAGATCCTGCTGGATAAGTTTATCCTGAGGGGAGAGCTCTTTTTGCTTATTCAGGGTGGAGAGCTGGCTCTGGATATCCGCCCTGTCGGGGATCTCATTCGCCGCGGCCGCACGGGCATCGGTCAGCGGCAGGGCGCTGAAAAACAGCATCAGAAAAACAAGCAGAGCGGAAGCAGCCTGGGGCAAACGAATATAGTGCAGCATAGTGTCAGCGTGAGTGAATTCAGGGCCGGAGAAACCGGGGAACGTAGCGCGCAAGAATACCACGCCGGAGCCTCGGCCGGATAGCGCCCGCTGCCAGGAATAATCTATTTCATCAATGAACGGGGATCAGGCCGGGACGCTGTCCGCCTGCGTGCGCAGCGTTGGGCAAAGCTGAATCATTTCCACCAGGATCGCCACGTAATCGCGGGCTTCTTTTTTCAGATCGAATGACTGCGGAGCGAACAGCCAGTTCTCCATAATACCGGAAATAAAGCTGCGCATCAGAATGGCCGTCCGGCGCGTGAGTAAATTGACCGGCAGCATCTTTGCAGCAATACAGTCATTGAGCGTTTGCTCGATTCGGTCATAACTCTCAAGGCACAAACTGCGCTGCGCCTGCTGCACCACAGCCATTTCGCCAACAAACTCACACTTATGAAAAATGATTTCCATCATTAAACGTCGGCGCTCTTCATTAACTGTCGCTTCAAGGATATAAACCAATATTTCTCTCAAAACTGACAGTGGATCGCCGGGGAATTTTGCCCGATACTCAATCTCAAGATCGGTAATGCTGGACTCCGACAACTCCCATATCTCATTAAACAAATCAGACTTGTTTTTAAAGTGCCAGTAAATTGCACCACGCGTCACACCAGCAGCCTGCGCGATCTCTGCCAGAGAGGTAGAGGAAACACCTTGTTGAGAGAACAAACGTAGTGCCACATCGAGGATATGCTGACGAGTCTCAAGCGCTTGTTGTTTGGTTTTTCGTGCCATATGTCGGTGAATTTACAGGAGCTGGTCTTACATACGTTAGTGAATGTTTGTAACATAGCACGACGATAATATAAACGCAGCAATGGGTTTATGGACTTTGTGATCCATTGATCAATTTGAAATCGGACACTCGAGGTTTACCTATGAACAAAAACAGAGGATTCACGCCTCTGGCGATCGTTCTCTTGCTCTCTGGCGGCTTAGCGCTTACAGGATGTGACGATAATCAGGCTCAGCAAGGCGGGCAGCAGATGCCGGAAGTTGGCATCGTCACGCTGAAAGCTGAGCCTCTCCAGATAACAACTGAACTTCCCGGTCGCACCAGCGCATACCGCATCGCGGAAGTACGCCCTCAGGTCAGCGGCATTATCCTGAAGCGTCACTTTACCGAAGGGAGCGACGTAGAAGCGGGTGTTTCACTCTATCAGATTGATCCTGCGACTTATCAGGCAGCGTATGAAAGTGCCAAAGGCGACCTGGCGAAAGCCCAGGCTGCGGCCAGCATTGCCCAGTTAACGCTGAAACGTTATCAGAAACTGCTGGGTACTCAGTACATCAGCCAGCAGGATTACGATACGGCACAGGCGGATGCGCTGCAGGCAAACGCCTCGGTTGTCGCGGCGAAAGCCGCGGTGGAAACGGCCCGTATTAATCTGGCCTATACCAAAGTGACTTCGCCTATCAGCGGACGCATTGGTAAATCCTCCGTGACCGAAGGCGCGCTGGTACAGAGCGGTCAGGCGACCGCGCTGGCAACCGTTCAGCAACTGGATCCGCTTTACGTTGATGTGACCCAGTCGAGCAACGACTATCTGCGCCTGAAACAGGAGCTGGCTAACGGCACCCTGAAACAGGAAAACGGCAAGGCAAAAGTTGAACTGGTCACCAATGACGGCAGCAAATACCCGCAGACCGGTACGCTGGAGTTCTCCGACGTAACCGTTGACCAGACCACCGGCTCTATCACGCTGCGCGCAGTCTTCCCAAACCCGGATAACACCCTGCTGCCAGGCATGTTTGTACGTGCAAAACTGGAAGAAGGGGTTAACCCGAACGCGATGCTGGTTCCGCAGCAGGGCGTCTCTCGCACCCCGCGCGGTGATGCAACCGTGATGCTGGTGGGTGAAGGCGACAAAGTTGAAGTTCGTCCGATTACCGCCACTCAGGCGATCGGCGACAAATGGCTGGTAACGGATGGTCTGAAAACCGGCGACCGCGTGATTGTAACGGGTCTGCAGAAAGTCCGCCCTGGCGCTCAGGTTAAAGCTCAGGAAGTGACGAAAGAAGACAGTAAAGAGCAGTCCGCTGGCGGTGCTCAGGCGGAACAGCCCAAGTCTTAACTTAAACAGGAGCCGTTAAGACATGCCAAATTTCTTTATCGATCGCCCCATATTCGCATGGGTGATCGCCATCATCGTCATGCTGGCGGGGGGGCTTGCGCTACTGAAGCTGCCGGTCGCGCAATATCCAACGATTGCGCCACCAGCGATTACAGTATCCGCGAACTACCCCGGCGCTGACGCAAAAACGGTGCAGGACACCGTGACCCAGGTTATCGAACAGAATATGAACGGTATCGATGGCCTGCTGTACATGTCCTCCGCCAGTGATTCTACGGGCTCCGTACAGCTCACGCTGACCTTTGATTCTGGTACCGACCCGGATATCGCCCAGGTTCAGGTGCAGAACAAGCTTCAGCTGGCCATGCCGTTGCTTCCTCAGGAAGTACAGCAGCAGGGTGTGAGCGTTGATAAGTCGTCAAGTAGCTTCCTGATGGTGGTTGGTGTGATCAGCGCCGACGGCTCCATGAACCAGGATGACATTTCCGACTACGTCGCGGCGAATATGAAGGACCCGATCAGCCGTACTGCCGGCGTGGGTGACGTGCAGCTGTTCGGTTCCCAGTACGCAATGCGTATCTGGATGGACCCGACTAAGCTAAACAACTTCCAGCTGACGCCGGTGGACGTGATTGCCGCGATTAAAGCGCAGAACGCCCAGATTGCCGCAGGCCAGCTTGGCGGTACGCCGCCGGTTGCAGGCCAGCAGCTGAATGCGTCGATTATCGCGCAGACCCGTCTTACCTCTACGGAAGAGTTCGGCAAAATTCTGCTGAAGGTCAACCCGGACGGTTCACGGGTTCGCCTGAGCGACGTGGCGCGTATTGAGCTCGGCGGTGAAAACTACGACATCATCGCACGCTTTAATAACAAACCAGCTTCCGGTATGGGGATTAAGATGGCGACGGGTGCGAACGCACTGGATACCGCGAAAGCGGTCCGTGCTGAACTCGATCGCATGAAGTCAACTTTCCCGGCCGGTCTGGAACTCGTTTATCCGTACGACACCACGCCGTTCGTTAAGATCTCTATCTTCGAAGTAGTGAAAACGCTGGTGGAAGCGATCATCCTGGTCTTTATCGTGATGTATCTGTTCCTGCAGAACTTCCGGGCCACGCTGATCCCGACCATTGCGGTGCCGGTGGTACTGCTCGGTACCTTCGCGATCCTCGCGGCGTTTGGCTACTCGATAAACACCTTGACGATGTTCGCCATGGTGCTGGCCATCGGCCTGCTGGTGGATGACGCCATCGTGGTGGTGGAAAACGTCGAGCGTGTGATGGTGGAAGAAGGGCTGCCGCCGAAAGAGGCAACCCGCAAATCCATGGGACAGATTCAGAGCGCGCTGGTCGGTATCGCCCTGGTGCTCTCTGCAGTATTTATTCCGATGGCCTTCTTCGGTGGTTCAACCGGTGCGATTTACCGTCAGTTCTCTATTACTATCGTTTCCGCGATGGTGCTGTCGGTACTGGTGGCGTTAATTCTGACACCGGCACTCTGTGCCACTATGCTGAAACCTGTTGCTAAGGGTGACCACGGCGAAGGGAAAAAAGGCTTCTTCGGCTGGTTTAACCGCATGTTTGAGACCAGCACCAGCCACTACACCGACAGCGTAGGCCGTATTCTGCGCAGCACCGGTCGTTACCTGCTGCTCTACGTGGTTATCGTTGCCGGCATGGCGGTACTCTTTGTGCGTCTGCCAAGTGCGTTCCTGCCGTCTGAAGATCAGGGCGTGTTCCTGACCATGGTTCAGCTGCCTGCGGGCGCGACCCAGGAGCGGACGCAGAAGGTGCTGGATGGCGTGACTGACTACTACCTGAAAAACGAAAAAGATAACGTGAACTCCGTGTTCGCCGTTAACGGCTTCGGTTTTGCAGGTCGCGGCCAGAACACCGGTATTGCCTTCGTATCCCTGAAAGACTGGGACGAACGTCCAGGCGTGGAGAATAAGGTTGAAGCGATAACCGGCCGGGCAATGGGCGCTTTCTCGCAGATTAAAGATGCGATGGTCTTCGCCTTTAACCTGCCGGCGATTGTTGAACTGGGTACCGCAACCGGCTTTGATTTCCAGCTTATCGACGAAGCCAACCTGGGTCACGAGAAGCTGACACAGGCCCGTAACCAGCTGCTTGGCTTAGCCGCCCAGCACCCGGATCTCCTGGCAGGTGTTCGTCCGAACGGTCTGGAAGATACGCCGCAGTTCAAGATCGATATCGATCAGGAAAAAGCGCAGGCGCTGGGCGTCTCCCTTAGCGACATCAATACCACGCTGGCCACCGCCTGGGGCGGAAGCTACGTGAATGACTTTATTGACCGCGGTCGCGTGAAGAAAGTCTATCTGATGTCCGAGGCGGAGTACCGCATGCTGCCAAAAGACATTGCCAACTGGTACGTACGCGGTAGCTCAGGGCAGATGGTGCCGTTGAACGCCTTCGCCAGCACCCGCTGGGAGTACGGTTCACCGCGTCTGGAACGCTACAACGGCCAGCCGTCAATGCAGATCCAGGGTGAAGCCGTCCCGGGCAGAAGTACCGGTGAAGCGATGGCGATGATGGAAAGCCTGGCAGGTCAACTGCCTGCGGGTATCGGCTATGACTGGACGGGTATGTCCTATCAGGAACGCCTGTCCGGGAACCAGTCCACCGCCCTGTATGCTATCTCACTGATCGTGGTCTTCCTGTGTCTGGCTGCGCTGTATGAGAGCTGGTCGATTCCGTTCTCGGTCATGCTGGTGGTCCCGCTCGGGGTTGTCGGCGCGCTGATGGCGGCGACCTTCCGCGAACTGTCTAACGACGTTTACTTCAAGGTGGGCCTTCTCACAACCATTGGCCTGTCGGCGAAGAACGCGATACTGATCGTCGAATTCGCCAAAGACCTGATGGATAAAGAAGGTAAAGGCCTGATTGAAGCAACGCTGGATGCTGTCCGTATGCGTCTGCGTCCGATTCTGATGACCTCACTGGCATTTATGCTCGGCGTTATGCCGCTGGTAATCAGCTCCGGTGCAGGTTCCGGCGCACAGAACGCTGTAGGTACCGGCGTTCTGGGTGGGATGGTCACGGCAACCGTGCTGGCTATCTTCTTCGTTCCGGTGTTCTTTGTGGTGGTACGCCGCCGCTTTAGCCGCAAAAACGAAGATATTGAGCACAGCCATAAGGTTGAGCATCATTAATCCCCCTCTTCTTCTGAAGGCCGCGCAAGCGGCCTTTTTTTTGCCTTTCATCCGAAACCAGAAGCGCCTTATTGTGCGTTCTTTAATTTTATGAAGACCAAATAAGATATAATGTTCTCCCGACAATATCCCTGCGTTAACCAGGCGAATCTTTATTCACGGAGTTAACCGGTTTCATTAAGAATATTCCTGGGAAAAAGAAAAGAAATTGTGAATAAAGAATGCTTTTATCTCTGAGCAAAATGATAACTCGATGATTTCTAAAGCTGATTATTTTCAGATACCACGTACGTCTTCCGCAGCGAACGCCCGCCCATCAAGGTTGCCAGGATAATGCAGAAAAATGACTTAATTGTAATTTTTCGTAATAGCGCGGTGAAATATTGCACGGAGTAGATTATAGTTATCAACAGTAGTGCACAGTTGCAGGTCAGTATTAACAGCAGTACCCATCCCAAAGCGGTTTTCAGCGAGTTTTAATGACGACGAGAAGGGGATGCGTTATGGACGAATACTCACCAAAAAGGCATGATATCGCGCAGCTTAAATTTCTCTGCGAAAGCCTGTATCATGACGGCCTTGCGAATCTTGAAGAGAGCAACCACGGCTGGGTTAATGACCCTACTTCGGCAATGAATCTTCAGCTCAACGAACTGATTGAACACATAGCGACCTTCGCGCTGAATTATAAAATTAAGTACAACGAGGACAATAACCTCGTCGAGCAAATCGATGAATACCTGGACGACACCTTTATGTTGTTCAGCAACTATGGCATTAATACGCAGGATTTACAGAAGTGGCGACAGTCCGGCAATCGGCTTTTCCGTCGTTTCTCAAGCGTGAGTCGGGAGAATCCCGCCAGCTTGTCCTGTTAAAATGATTAAAAATTAAGGTAAACATATGTCGGCTACACCATTAACCAAAACTGATTATTTGATGCGTCTGAGACGTTGTCAGTCAATTGACACCCTGGAACGCGTGATCGAAAAAAATAAATACGAACTTCCTGATAATGAACTGGCTGTATTTTATTCAGCTGCCGATCATCGTCTTGCTGAATTGACCATGAATAAGCTTTACGACAAGATCCCTACCTCCGTATGGAAGTTTATTCGTTAATATCTCACCCCATCTATCCAGGGTTGTAGCAGGTCCACGTAAGTGTTTTTGTATTAGAAAATGTTTACTGAGCTTTCAAACTGTTATGCTTTTTAGTAACGATTCTGTTACTTTTCGCCGGGTGTACCAGCACGTAAACTAGGCTGTTACCCGCCCGGGACTGAATGCAAAGGCACAAAATGACAGAGATACAGCGACTTCTCAGCGAAACCATCGACGATATCAACCGCCAGGAAAAGCGGGATAACCGACCGCGTTTTAGTATCAGTTTTATCCGTAATCATCCGGGCCTGTTTGTCGGTATGTATGTCGCCTGGTTTGCCACCCTTGCCGTTATGCTGGTCTCCCCAACCCTCGTGGATTCCGTCTGGCTGCTGGTGGTGCTGTTTGTGCTGCTCAACGCCTTCTTCTTCTTTGACGTCTATCCGCGCTACCACTACGACGATATCGACGTCCTGGATCTCCGCGTCTGTTATAACGGCGAGTGGTACAATACCCGCTTCGTGCCGCCGCATCTGATTGAGGCGATCCTGCACTCTCCTCGCGTAGAGTCATCGCAGAAATCTCAGCTACAGCAGATGGTGGCCCGCAAAGGTGAACTCTCTTTTTACGATGTTTTTTCTCTGACCAAAACAGAAACCGCGTAATGACAACTCAGAATCAGTTCGGGCAACCGGTCGGGGACACCCTGACCGACTGGCAACCACGTAGTCGTCCACAGCGTGTCATCCTGAGCGGTCGCGGCTGCCTGCTGGAGCCGCTGACGACAGCGCATGCCCCTGCTCTCTTTGCCGCTCACCGTCTGGCTGAAGATGGCCGCAACTGGACCTGGCTGCCGCGTGAACCGGATAACAGCGTCGAAGAGTATCGTCAGTGGCTTGCCAGCGTTGAGGCACTCAACGATCCTCTCCATTTTGCCGTGATCGACAGGAAGAGCGGAGAGCCGGTAGGCTCGCTGGCCCTGATGCGAATTGATCCGGCTAATGGCGTTATAGAAGTCGGCCATGTGCATTTTTCCCCGCTGTTGAGCCGTACGCCGATGGCAACGGAAGCCCAGTGGCTGCTAATGCGCTACGCCTTTGAAACGCTCGGCTATCGCCGCTATGAGTGGAAGTGTGACAGCCTGAATGCGCCATCAAGGCGTGCTGCCCTGCGGCTCGGCTTTCAGTTTGAGGGATGCTTCCGCCAGGCGGTGGTGGTGAAAGGCCGCACTCGCGATACCGACTGGTTTTCAATCATTGATAAAGAGTGGCCCGCTGTCGACCGCGCCCTGCAGAACTGGCTGGCCATCGGCAATTTCAATGCCGACGGCAGCCAGAAACGAACGCTTGAGAGCTGGCGACAAACGCCAGAACTCTAATTAACGACGCTTCTTACGTCCCTGCACCGCTTTAAAACGCGGGTTGCTTTTACAGATCACGTAAAGGCGACCCTTGCGTTTAACGATCTGGCAGTCCGGATGGCGCTGCTTCGCGCTGCGTAATGAATTCAGTACCTGCATGATTACTCCTTCTTACCGCCAAGAAAGCGGCCAAAGCGCTGCTGGAAACGGGCGGTGCTTCCCTCGTTCGAAAACGTCTTCTGCTTGCCGGTGTAGTAAGGGTGCGATGCGGAGGAGACGTCCAGCGTCACGTACGGATACGTCACGCCTTCCAGTTCAATCTCGCGATCCGTTTTAATGGTCGACCCCACCTTAAAGTACTCATCAACGCCGGTGTCGTGGAACACTACCGTACGGTAGTGCGGGTGAATATCAGCTTTCATGGCAATAACCTGTTTTGTTATAACATAACAAAAGTCTACTCGGGACAAATCGTAAATACAAGTCGTTCTCGTTATCCATTTTTCGCAAATGCTCATGACACAGCGCAAACATAAATTAGACAAGAACGTTATTGGCCGGATGTATCGCGATCCGGCACTCTGTTTTTATCCCCCATAACGAGGTCACCACCATGATGCGCTGTTGTAGCTCCAGAACCCTGAATCTCAACCGACACCCCGTTCTCAATACCTTTGGAGATAGCGATGAGCGCAACCACCTTACCCCTTCTCGACCTCGCCCGGTTACACAACCCGGCTGACAAAAATGCCTTCCTGACGCAGCTGCGCCATGCGGCTCGCGATATCGGTTTTTTCTACCTGACCAACCACGGCATTGACGATGCGCTCCAGCAGGCAGTGCAGCGCGAAGCCCGCCGTTTCTTTGCCCTCGACCCGGAGCAAAAACAGCAGGTGGCGATGATCCACTCCCCGCACTTTCGCGGCTATAACCGTGCTGCCTCGGAGCTGACACGCGGCCAGCCGGACTGGCGGGAACAGTTCGATATCGGTGCCGAGCGTCCGGCGCTGCCGCTGAAAAATGACGATCCCTGGTGGCAGCGTCTGCAGGGGCCGAATCTGTGGCCGGATGCCCAACCCACACTCCGGCCTGCCCTGCTCGCCTGGCAGCAGGCGATGACCGATATGGCGATTACTCTGCTGCGCGCCTTTGCCGAATCCCTGGATCTGCCGCCGGATGCGTTTGACAGGCTCTATGGCGATAAACCGAACGAGCATATCAAGCTGATCCGCTACCCTGGTCGCGCACCAGACCAGAGCGCTCAGGGCGTGGGCGCCCATAAAGATTCCGGCTTTCTCAGCTTCCTGTTACAGGACCAGCAGAAAGGTCTGCAGGTTGAAGTCTCTGCAAATAAGTGGATAGACGTCACCCCGCTGGCAGGCAGCTTTGTGGTCAATATTGGTGAGCTGCTGGAGCTGGCGACCAACGGCTATCTGCGCGCCACCGTCCATCGTGTAGTCTCGCCGCCCGCGCAGCAGGAACGTCTCTCTATCGCCTTTTTCCTTGGCGCACAGCTGGATGCAGTGGTGCCGGTCTACGCCCTGCCGGACGCGCTGGCGCAGGAAGCTCTGGGCCCGGAAAGCGATCCGCAGAACCCCCTGCTGCGTGATGTGGGATGGAACTACCTGAAAGGCCGCCTGCGCTCCCATCCTGACGTGGCGGAAAAATATTATCGCGACGTCCTGCGTGAGCGCGTCGAACAGCTGATTGTCTGAACCCAAATAACGCAAGGAATAACATCATGAAATATGCCGCTTTTGCTCTGGCAGGGGTCGCTCTGTCACTCTCTCTGGCCCTGGGCAGCGCCCATGCCGAAGCCCTGCGTATTGCCGCCGATCCAGTGCCGCACGCTGAAATTCTTAATTTTGTTAAAAAAATCGATCCCAGACTGGATATTAAAATCGTCGAGCTGACCAGCGGGGCCAACGCCAACGAGCTGCTTGCCAACGGCGATGTGGATGCCAACTACTTCCAGCACGTTCCCTATCTGAAGGATCAGGAAAAAGCGCTCGGCAAAACCTTCGCCGTGGCCGCTACCGTACATATCGAACCGCTGGGTATTTACTCGCGCAAATACCAGGATCTGAAGGCTATCCCGGAAAATGCCACCGTGGCGGTGCCGAATAACGCCACCAACCTCAGCCGCGCCCTGTTCCTGCTGCAAAGTCAGGGATTGATTAAGCTGGACGCGAAATTTACCGATCCGGCCACCACTCAGGCCACGCCGAAGGATATCGCTGAGAATCCGAAGCACCTCAAAATCCTTGAGATTGAATCCCCGCAGATCCCACGTTCACTGGACGATGTCGATCTGGCGGTTATCAACGGTAACTACGCTCTGGAAGCCGGGCTGACGCCGTCGAAAGATGCGCTGGGGCTTGAGAGCGCCAGCCATAATCCCTACGCCAATATCCTGGTAACCAACCCGAATCTGGCTAACGACCCGCGTATCAAAGAGCTGGCAAAGGACCTGACCTCGCCGCAGGTGGCGGAGTTTATCCGTAAACAGTACAACGGTTCGGTCATTCCGGTGGCGGCACCTCAGTCATGATCGAGATTGAAGGGCTGAGTAAAACCTATGCCGGAACCGGCCAACCGGCGCTGCACAATGTCTCTTTCACCGTCCCGCGAGGCGCGGTCTACGGTATTCTCGGGCGCAGCGGAGCAGGCAAAAGCACTCTGATACGCTGTCTCAATTTACTGGAACGCCCCACGGCAGGCCGTATCCTGCTGGATGATGAAGACATTACCCGGCTGGATAAAGCGGGGCTGCGGGCGCATCGCCGCCGGACCAGCATGATTTTTCAGCACTTCAACTTACTGCACGCCCGCAACGTGGCCGATAACGTCGCGGTGCCACTGGAAATCGCTGGCGTGCCAAAAGCCCAGCGGCTCACAAGGGTCGAAGAGCTGCTGCACCTGGTAGGGCTAAGCGACAAGGCCCACGCTTTTCCGTCCCAGCTCTCCGGTGGACAGAAGCAGCGGGTCGGGATCGCCAGAGCCCTGGCCTCCCGGCCCGATATCCTGCTCTGCGACGAGGCCACCAGCGCCCTGGATCCAGAAACGACCGCCTCGGTGCTGGCACTACTGGCGGATATTAACCGCCAGCTTGGCCTGACTATCGTGCTGATCACTCACCAGCTTGAAGTGGTCAAAACCCTGTGCGATCACGCCGCGCTGCTGGAAAACGGCGAGCTGATAGAGCACGGGAAAATCGCCGATCTGCTGACCACACCCTGGTCACGCCTGCGTAAAATGCTGCTGCCCAACCCGGAAGTTGAGCGCCAGTTTCTGCTGCGTCACGGTATCGAGGAGAGAGCACTATGCGGGGTAGCATGAACTGGGAGGATCTCTGGCCGCTGCTGCTGAACGGTACGCTGGAGACGCTTTATATGGTCGCACTGGCGACGCTCTTTACCGTCCTGATTGGTCTGCCCGTTGGCGTACTGCTGTTTGTCTCCCGCCGGGATGGCGTGATCCCGCTTCCACGGGTCAACGCAACCCTGGGCGCGGTGGTTAATTTTGGCCGATCGTTGCCGTTTATCGTCCTGCTGATCGCCCTGATCCCCTTTACCCGACTGCTGATCGGCACCACGCTTGGCAGCACCGCCGCGGTGGTACCCATCACTATCGGGGCTTTTCCCTTCTTTGCCCGCCTGGCGGAAAGCGCGCTGGACGAAGTGGAATCGGGTCGTAGCGAGGCGATTCTGGCGATGGGTGGCAATGCGTGGCATGTCATCAGTAAAGCGCTGCTACCGGAAGCCCTGCCCGCGCTGCTGGCGGGTACCACGCTGACGATTGTGATGCTGATTGGCTTTTCATCGATGGCCGGTGTGATCGGCGGCGGTGGACTGGGAGACCTGGCGATTCGCTACGGCTATCAGCGCTTTAATGACCAGGTGATGGTCGGCACCGTACTGATTCTGGTCGCCCTGGTACAGGGCGTCCAGATGTCGGGGGAACGGCTGGTGCGCAGCCTGGCGCACCGCCGGTAAGTCACTTACTGGCTTTTCTGCTCGCGGCCAACCAGCACCGTTGTCAGGGTAAACGCAAGCGCCACGGAAATGGCCATCCCGCTGACGGCGTAGAGGAAATACGGACCAATATACGCCGGCAGACTGAAGATGCTCGACAGAATGTAGCCGTACAGCCGCACACCGAAGAACGCGATATACGCGGAGGCCAGGGAGCTGGCGATGGTGGCCGCAATAAAGGCTTTCTTATAGCGGGTCAGCACGCCAAACAGGGCCGGTTCGGTGATCCCCAGCAGCGCCGAGACGCCCGCCGACAGAGCGATAGTACGTTCCTGACGGTCGCGGCTCAGACGCCAGATGGCGAAGGTTGAACCGGCAATCGCCATATTGGCCATGCACATCATCGGCATCAGCATATCGTAGCCACGGTCGGTGAAGTTCTGCAGCGCAATCGGGGTCATCGCGTGGTGCATCCCGGTCAGGATCGCCACCGGACGAATCGCCCCGACCACCAGCCCGGCAAAGCTCGCCGAGATCCCAAACAGGCCTTCGATAAACCACGCCAGACCTTTACCCAGCCAGATACCAATTGGCCCGATAATAACCAGCGCCGCCAGCGCACCGATAAACAGGGTCAGCGTCGGCGTAAAGACGGTTTTCAGCACCTCCGGCATCACCGAGTCAACCCAGCGGTGGATATACTTCAGCGCCAGCACGGAGAAGATCACCGGGATCACGCTGGAGCCGTAGTTAAACACCGATACCGGAATGGTATTCAGCAGCCAGAAGACGCTGACGGCCCCTTCCTGATGTGCGGCCAGGGCTTTTGCCGCCTCAATCAGCGACGGATACATCAGACAGGCGGCCAGCGCAGCGGCCAGATATTCGTTCGTTTTAAAGATCTTCGCCGCCGATACCGCGAGGAAGAACGGCAGGAACCAGAACACGCCGCTGGCAATCAGGTCGATCACAATTACCGTATCGCTTTTCGGCGAAACGACCTGCAGCGCGACCAGCCCGGCCAGCAGGCCTTTGATCATCCCGGCACCGGCAATCGCGGGCACGATAGGACCAAACACCCCGGAGACCGTATCCATAAAGAGCGAGACCAGGCTTTTACGGCCTTTGCCCGTCTCTTTCTCCGCCGTCGTATCCTGGCCCAGCAGGGAGGAAAGCTGTTCATACCAGCTATTCACCTTCGGCCCGATAATGATCTGGAACTGGTCACTTTGCAGCTGTGCACCCAGGACACCAGGCAGTTTTTTAATCTCGCTCTGATCCACTTTATTGTCGTCGACCAGGTCAAAACGCAGCCGCGTCATGCAGTGCCAGACTTTATTAATATTGCCCTGACCGCCCACCAGCCGAATAATACTGGCGATAGCCTCTTGCGTCCCCATAATAACTCCCGCTGCCTGTTGTCGTTTTAATCACTGTGATAAATGGTAAGGAAACCACAACAACAAAACAAACCAATAAAATATGATCAACATCACAAACAACCACCTAAAGCCCATAAAAACCATCACAAAACGATAATTGGTCTGGTTTTTAATTAAAAACAACACCAATAACAAACCAAAAAATTTAAATAAAAAAAGGGTTTACCTTGCCGGGTTTTTAAGGTGATGATAATTGCCATTCAGCTATTCTTTTTACCCTGCCGCAAGGAGCCTTCGCCGTGCAGCCGACACTTATTACCGATGTTTCCTGCTTTATTACCCGCCCCGACAGGCATAACCTGGTCGCCGTGCGCGTCACCACCAACAAAGGCACCACAGGCCACGGCTGCGCCACCTTCCAGCAGCGGCCACTGGCGGTGAAAACCCTGGTCGACGAATATCTGAAGCCGCTGCTGATCGGTCGCGATGCTAATAATATCGAAGATCTCTGGCAGATGATGAACGTTAACGCCTACTGGCGTAACGGTCCGGCGATGAATAACGCCATCTCCGGCGTCGATATGGCCCTGTGGGATATCAAAGGCCAGTTGGCCGGGATGCCGCTCTACCAGCTGCTGGGCGGCAAATCGCGGGATGCTATCGCCGCCTACAGCCACGCCAGCGGTGATACTCTTGGGGCGCTTTTCGATTCAGTCGACGGACTGCTGGCCCAGGGCTATCGCCATATCCGCTGCCAGCTCGGTTTTTACGGCGGCACGCCTGCGGAACTGCACGCTCCGCAAAACCCTACGCCGGGCGCCTGGTTCGATCAGCACGAATATATGGCTAACACCGTGGAGATGTTCCGCGCCCTGCGCGAGAAATACGGCTATCGCCTGCACCTGCTGCACGATGTCCACGAACGTCTTTTCCCTCAGCAGGCCGTGCAGCTGGCGAAACAGCTTGAGCCGTATCAGCCTTACTTCCTCGAAGATATTCTGCCCCCGCAGCAGAGCGCCTGGCTTGAGCAGGTCCGCCAGCACAGCAGCGTCCCGCTGGCGATGGGCGAACTCTTTAACAACCCGGCGGAGTGGCACGATCTGATCGTTAACCGGCGCATCGATTTTATCCGCTGCCATGTTTCGCAGATCGGCGGGATCACCCCGGCGCTGAAACTGGCGGTGCTCTGTCAGGCCTTTGGCGTACGTCTGGCCTGGCACGGCCCGGGCGATATGACGCCGATTGGCGTGGCGGTGAATACGCATCTGAATATTCATCTGCACAACGCCGCCATCCAGGAGTTTATTCCGCGCTCGGCCAGCACCGATGCGGTCTTCCCCGGTGCGCCCGTGGTCAACGATGGCTATATCTATCCGCCGGAAAAACCGGGTATCGGGGTGGGCTTTGATGAGCAGCAGGCCGTCGCTTATCCACTGATGTATCGCCCGCATGAGTGGACCCAGAGCCGCCTGCCCGACGGCGCGATCCACACGCCATAGTCAGCCGCCGCTCTGGCGGAAGGCCAGGTTATCGCGGTTGTGCGGGATGATGTAGGTGCAGCTGTAGTTGATATCGATAATATCGCTTATCTCATACACCTGACCGCCGTCCAGAATCCCGCGGTTATTGATATACATTGCCGGGCTGTTCTTTTTGCAGCCCAGCAGTTCAGCCTGCTCCCGGCTGACGCTCACCGCCCGGTACGAGGTCAGCATGTGGGAAATCTGATAACCCTTACCCAGAACATACTGCTGGATCGACCGTTCGATAGTCTGCTGATTCAGGTCGGGAAAGAGATTGACCGGCATGCGCGACACTTCAATCTGGACCGGCTCATCATCGACAAAACGCAGCCGACAAAACTGCCAGATAAACTCCTCATCCGTCATCCCAAAGATCTGCTGCTCATCGCGGTTTGGCCGCGTCTTACGCAGGCTGACCATTCGGGAACGGATCCGCTCGAAGCGTTTTTCGGTAATCGAGTTATAGACCAGCGGATTATTGCGCGCCTGCTCGTTGATCCAGATCCCTGAGCCCTGCACGATACGCACCACGCCGATATCCGCCAGCTTCTCCAGCGCCTGACGGACAGTAAAGCGGGAAACGCCGTACTCCTCCGCCAGCTGACGCTCGGGCGGCAATTTGCGTGGCCCCGCGTCGCTGGTCTGGTAGATCTTGCTCAGTAGATCCTGAGTAACAAACTCTCTTTTTTTCATCGGGCAGATACCGCATGTTGGCTTATCACCAGAGCATACCAGTTGGACCGCCTGATTACGCCTGTCGCCAGCTAATGGCGTAGCGCACCCGCTCCTGATTCAGCAGAAACTCCGGCGACACGCTCGGGCTCCAGGAGTCATCCCCGCCGAGGCCCATATGGAAGCCATCAAGGTGAAGCCAGCAGCCCGGCTCCTCACGCAGAAGGTGGTGATGCGTCGTCTGGCGGAGCTGCTCCTGACCGTAGCGGCTCAGCGAGAAGTGGAACTGGCCCTGCAGCCGGTGGGCTCCGAAATCCAGTTCGCGGGTATCGCAGCGCAGGCCGTTGTCTCCGGGGAAGATATAGGCCGTATGCAGCGCCTCCAGCGGCAGGGTCCAGCGTCCCTGACGGGCGGCCAGCTTACGGTCGGGATAGTTTTCATGCGGACCCAGCCCCAGCCAGCTTGCCGTCGGGGCGACGTCGCGCAGCTGACAGCTCAGGCCAATACGCCCCGGAGACGGGGCGGTGGTGGCAACCTGCACCTCGACCTCCACATGCAGAACCCCATCACCGTCGATACGCCAGCGCTTGTCGCTCAGGAACAGAGTTTCACCCTTCGCCTCCCAGGCGTGCAGCGTGTTGATCAGCACATCCGTGCCCTGCGATATCGCCTCACAGCGCAGCAGGCGCGAGGTCATCTCGTACATGCCCGCCGCTTTCCAGCGCTCAACCCAGGCGTTGGGATCGATCCGGGTCACTTCGCTGACGCCAATATCGTTATCAATCGGCGCGCGGGTAAAGCTGTCCCGCAGCGGACTCAGCAGCGTCGGCTGCCCGTCGCGCCACCATTGATCCAGCTCGCCGCTGACGCGGCTGAACTGCCAGCGCTGATTATCCAGGACAATATCGTAGTGCGTGTCGCTGGTCTCCAGCAGCGCCTGTCCGACGGGCGCATCAGGAATGACAATCGCCAGCGGCGCCGGTAAGCGCCACTGATCCCAGGCGCAGAGATGCCCGGCCGGAGACCAGGCCGTTGCCTGCGGCTGCCAGACGCCGACGTTAAGCCAGACTTCGCCCGGCAGCGCGTCCAGCACAGGCACGGTTATCTCAATACGCTGAGAACCCTGTGGCGCAATCTCCAGGCTGCATTCACCTTCGGCCAGTACCTCGCCGTCGCGGGCGATAGTCCAGCGCAGCTTTTCGTTATCGCTGTGGCGGAACAGGTATTCGCTGGTCACCTCAATCACCAGCGGCGCGGTACTCACCAGGCGGAACTGGAAGAACTGCTGTGCGCGCTGAGCTTCATACAGCGTGGGGTGCGGCGTGCGGTCAGGGAAGACTAACCCGTTCATACAGAACTGACGGTCGTTCGGCGTATCGCCGAAGTCGCCGCCGTAGGCCCAGAAACGCTCGCCGTTTTCATCGGTTTTACTCAGGGCCTGATCGACCCAGTCCCAGACAAACCCGCCCTGCAGGCGCGGAAACTCCCGGAATGCCTGCCAGTACTTAGCGAAGCCGCCGAAGCTGTTGCCCATCGCATGGGCATATTCGCAGAGGATCAGAGGCCGGGTTTCATCCGGCATGCCGATCCACTTTTTAATCGACCATTTTGGTACCGCCGGGAAAGGTTGATCCTGGTCCACGCGGGCATACATCGGGCAGACAATATCCGTCGCAGCGCTGTTGGCCCCGCCGCCTTCGTACTGTACCGGACGCGAGGGATCGGTGGTTTTCAGCCAGCGATAGAGCGCGTCATGGCTCGCGCCGTGGCCGGACTCATTACCCAGAGACCAGATAATGATTGAGGGGTGGTTGCGGTCGCGGGCCACCATGCGAGTCACGCGCTCGCTCATCGCCGGGAGCCAGCGCGGATCGTCGGAGAGGCGACGCATCGGCACCATACCGTGGGTTTCAATATTGGCCTCGTCCACCACGTACAGACCGTAGCGGTCGCAGAGCTTGTACCACAGAGGATGATTCGGATAGTGAGAGCAGCGCACGGCGTTGAAGTTATGCTGCTTCATCAGCTCGATGTCGCGGCGCATGGTTGCTTCATCCACCGTCTGCCCGGTTTCAGGATGATGCTCATGGCGGTTAACCCCGCGAATTAACAGCGCTCTGCCGTTCACTTTCAGCAGCCCGTTGCTGATTTCCACGTGGCGGAAGCCGATGTCGCAGGCCTCGCATTCCAGCACCTGCCCGGTCGCCGTGCGTAGAACCAGCACCGCCCGGTAGAGATTCGGTATTTCGGCGCTCCACAGCGCAGGCTGCGGTACCGGCAGAGTTAACGTCAGGCGCTCAGCCCAGCTTCCTCGCTCGTCGATAATCTCGCTGCCAGCTTTCCCGCTGACGTTACCCAGCATCTGCCCGTCGCGCCACAGAGAGAGTTCAACCTGCGCGTCGGCAAAGGCCTCCCCCTCCAGGGTCACCTCTGCCGCCAGGATCCCGTGGCTGAATTCGCTATTCAGCGTCGGGGACATAATATAGTCGGCAATGCGGGTAGCCGGTTTATGCTGCAGCCGCACGTCGCGGAAGATCCCGCTCATGCGCCACATGTCCTGATCTTCCAGATAGCTGCCGTCACACCAGCGCAGCACCATTACTTTTAGCAGGTTTGCGCCCGCCTTCAGCACCGCGCTGAGATCAAACTCGGCGGGCAAACGGCTGTCCTGGGAGTAGCCTATCCACTCCCCGTTACACCAGAGGTAGAACGCCGAGTTCACGCCCTCAAAGACAATTCG